>NZ_LIPN01000002.1:0-60806 GCF_001418325.1 Streptomyces atriruber
CAGTCGCACGGGCGCGGGAGCGGGCGGAGCGGCTACGGGCGCCGACGGGGCCGCCGGAGTCGGGGCGGCGGCCTGCTGCGGCTCGTCCACCGAAATGCCGTAGTCCATGGCGAGCCCTTCGAGGCCGCTGCCGTACCCCTGGCCGACGGCGCGGAACTTCCAGGCACCCTGCCTGCGGTAGAGCTCGCCGAGGACGAAGGCGGTCTCCACGGTCGCGTCCGCGCTGTCGTAGCGCGCGAGTTCGGCGCCGCTCACCGCGTCGAGGACGCGGATGTACAGGCCGGGGACCTGGCCGAACGTGCCGCCGTCGGCCGACGCGGCGAGCACCACGGTCTCGATCTCGGGCTCCACGCGCGCGAGGTCGACGCCGAGCACATCGGTCACACCGGCGCCGGAGCGCTGCTTGCCCTCGTGGCGCACCGCGCCGGAGGAGTGCGCGGGCTGGTTGTAAAAGACGAAGTCCGCGTCCGAGCGCACCTTTCCGGAAGGCGACAGCAACAGCGCGGACGCATCGGCGTCCGGCACTCCGGCTCCGGAACCCCAGCCCAATTCGATCCGTACCGCGGGTGCCGGTACGGGAACATTCGATCCTTTAGACATTGTCATGTCCGCCCCCATCGTAAGTCGCCATCCGGCTGGGCCCGCCGTTTCCGTTCATGACCAACCTATTACCCGGACCTCACGGAGGCCCACGACCGTGTCCCGCGGGCCCCGTGGCCAACCCCAGGTAACCCCCCAGGAGCTCGGCCTTTACACGATCCGAACATCGTCCGGCGACCGATTTTCCCAAGTTCGCTCGCATTGGGGATCCACAGCCACAGCCGACACGTAAAACAACCCTCTTATCGGTCTCCCCAACCAGCACATCAAGGGCTTAACTTATGGAGCATGACCTCCCCCCGCTCCACCTATGGCGGCGGTTACTACTCCGCGCCGTCCTTCCCGGACACTCCGATCTACGACTCCCTCGTTGCAGAGCGGGGCACTCCGCAGATCGCCCCGATCCGGGTCCCCTCCGCGTACGACACGGGCAGTCACCTGCCCGCGCTGCCGGCCGCGCTGCCCGCGTTGCCGGCCGCCCCGTCCCATCCCAACCAGGCGTACGGCTACCCGCAGGCCCAGCAGCCCGCACCGCTGCAGCAGACCCCGGCGCCGTACATCCCGCAGCAGACCGCCGGCCCGCGCGGCTATCCGGGCGCCCAGCCCCAGCGGCCCGCGCCCGGCACGGGGTACGAGGCGATGCGCCCCGCGGCGCCCCGCCCGGCCCCGGCGTCGTACGAGGATCCGTACAACCGCCCCTACCGCGGGTACTGATCACCGGCGGCCGTCCGCTGTCAGCGGCTGCTGGCAGGATGGCCGCATGCCGTACCCAGCACTGAGGTCCCTCCACGTTCACCCGCTCAAGGCGGCCAGGGGGCACGCTCCGCGTGAGGCCGTCGTGGAGCCCTGGGGGCTCGCGGGTGACCGTCGATGGATGCTGGTCGACGGCGACGGACGGTTCGTGTCGCAACGACCGCATCCGCGCATGGCGTTGGTCGCCGCCGAGGCACGGCCCGGCGGCGGCATCCGTGTGTCCGCGCCCGGCCGCGAGGCCCTCACGGTCGGCGTGCCCGACCCCGGCCGGACCGTGCCGGTGGAGGTCTGGCGGGACAAGGTCGAGGCGGTGCCCGCCGACGACGCGGCGCACGCCTGGTTCAGCGCCCACCTGGAGACCGACGTCCGGCTCGTCCACCTGGACGCCCCCGCGACACGCCGCCCCGTGGACCCGGCGTACGGCAGGGCGGGCGAGACGGTCTCCTTCGCGGACGGCTTTCCGCTGCTGCTCACCGCCCTCTCCTCGCTCGACGCGGTCAACTCCCTCATCGCCCAGGGCGACCACTCCGACGAGGGCCCGCTGCCCATGAACCGTTTCCGGCCCAATGTCGTCGTGGACGGCACCCCGCCCTGGGCCGAGGACGACTGGCGGCGCGTCGCCATCGGCGACGTCACCTTCCGCGTCGTCAAGAAGTGCGGGCGCTGTGTCGTGACGACCACCGACCAGCACACCGCGGAGCGCGGCAAGGAGCCCCTGCGGACGCTCGCCCGGCACCGCCGCTTCGGCGACCAACTCGTCTTCGGGCAGAATCTGGTGCCCGAAACAACCGGAAAGATCCGCATCGGTGACACGTTCACGGTCCTCGAATGATCGATGCCCGAATGGGAACTCGACGCCGGGGCACGGACGTTGGGATCCTGGACATGAAGCGCAACGAAGGGGGGCGGCTGCGGAGAGTGATTTCGCTCTCTCTTCCCGCCACCCGCGCGAAGTCCGTGCCGTTCCCGGCTAAGACGGACGCGGAAGGGGGTGCAGGGCAGTGCGAGCAATCGTCGGCCTGTGGCGGTGGCGGCACAATCCGCTGCGCCGCGGCACCGACCTGGTCGAGGCCTGGCTGGCCCTGGTCGCCCTGGTGCTGATCATCGTCGGCGCCCCGGTCGTCGGCGTGTTCACCGCGAGCCTGTCGCGGGACGCCCTCCTCGCCTCGGTGCAACAACAGCACGAGGACCGCCACGCGATCACCGGCACCGTCCTGCGCAAGGTCGGCTCCTCCCCGATCGACCCCGACCCCGAGACCTCATCGGCGCGCGACGCGCACAGCCGTGTCCTCGCCCGCTGGAAGGCCCCGGACCACACCGATCACTACGGCGTGGTGCTGTCCGACCTCAAGTCCCCGGACCCCGGCGACCACTTCAGGCTCTGGACGGACGAGCACGGCCGCGTCGTCGGCCGCCCGCTGGACGGCGCGACGGCGACGACACACGCGGTCCTGGCCGGATTCGGCACCGCAGCGGCGAGCGTCGGCCTCATCGAGGGCGGCCGCAGGCTGATTCTCTGGCGCATCGTGCGCGGGCGTCACGCACGGCTGGACCGGGCGTGGGAGAAGGCCGGACCCGACTGGGGACGGACCGGCACCGGCTCCTGACGGACCCGCCCCGGCCATCGGGTCAACTCCGCCTGCTCGCGCGCGCTACGGTGGACCGGCCGAACTCCTCGGCCCCTTGCGCAGTGCCACGACATGCAGTGACACACGACAGCGCCGCAAGGTCCCGCGTACGACAAGGTGGGGGCAGAGCAACTCCATGGCACAGGGCACGGTCCAGGTGACGCACACCGGCACGTCGCGGTGGCGGCGCCGCACCGGCGAGTACGCATCGCTCGCCGCTGCCTTGGAGGCCGCGAGCGACGGGGACGTACTGACCGTTGCCGCCGGCACCTACCGCGAGAACCTCGTCGTCCAGCGCGCGGTGACACTGCGCGGCCCCGAGAGCTCCCCCGGCTCGGTGCGCATCGCACCGTCCGACGGGGTGCCGCTGACCGTCCGCGCCTCCGCTGTCATACAGGACCTGCACATCGAGGGCCAGGACTCGTCCGCGCCCGCGCTGCTCGTCGAGGACGGGGCCCCGGAGCTCATCGGCGTCCGCGTGGTGACCCGGTCCGCGGCCGGGCTCGAAGTGCGCGGCGGGGCGCGTCCCACGGTGCGCCGCTGCACCGTCGACAACCCCGGCGGCATCGGCATCGCGGTGCTCGACGGCGGTGGCGGTGTCTTCGAGGAGTGCGAGATCGTCGCGGCGGGCCAGTCCGGCGTCGCGGTGCGCGGCGGCGCCCATCCGCGCCTGGAGCGGTGCCGGGTGCACCACGCGTCGGGCGCGGGCCTCTCGGTGACCGGGGAGCACACGGGACTCGAGGCGATCGGCTGCGAGGTGTACGAGGTCAAGGGCTCCGGTGTGCAGATCACCGGGCGGGCCACGGCCCACCTGACCGACTGCGACGTGCACCGCACCACCTCCGACGGCGTCACGCTCGACACGGACGCCGTGCTCACCCTGGCCGACTGCCGCATCCACGACATCCCGGAGAACGCGATCGATCTGCGCTCGCGCTCCGTGCTGACCCTCACCCGCTCCACGGTGAGCCGGTTCGGGCGCAACGGCCTGTCGGTCTGGGACCCGGGCACGCGCGTGGACGCCAACCAGTGCGAGATCCACGACAGCACGGGTGACTATCCTGCGGTCTGGGTCAGCGACGGCGCGACGGCCGTCCTGGAGTCGTGCCGGGTGCACGACGTGCCGGACGCCCTGTTCGTCCTGGACCGCGGCTCCCGCACCGACGTCGTCGACAGCGACCTCTCCCAGGTGCGCAACACCGCGGTGTCGGTGAGCGACGGGGCGACCGCCCAGCTCGACGACTGCCGCATCCGCGAGGCCGCGACAGGCGCCTGGTTCCGCGACCACGGCAGCGGCGGCACCCTCGCCAACTGCACGGTCGACGCCGTCCAGACCGGCGTGATCGTCACCAAGGGCGCCGACCCGACCATCGAGCGCTGCACGGTCACCGCACCCGCCGAGGCCGGTTTCTACGTGTCGGCGGGCGGCCGCGGCAGCTTCCACGGCTGCCGGGTCAGCGGCAGCGGCGGCTACGGCTTCCACGTCATAGACGGATGTCGTACGACGCTGAAGAAGTGCCGCACGGAGCGGTGCGCGCGCGGCGGCTTCGAGTTCTCGGAGGAGGGCCCGCTCGTCGAGGACTGCGCGAGCGACGAGAGCGGCGGCCTGCGCACCCCCGCGGCACCGGCCCAGCCGACGCCCGCCGTGCAGACGGCCACCCAGACCGTGGGCCTGCTCGGCGCCCTGCCCGCCCAGCAGGCCGCGCAGGCACCGCAGCCGACGGCCTCCCCGGCCGAGGCGAAGAGCTCCCGGGCCTCCACGGAGGTCCTCGGCGAGCTCGACGCCCTGGTCGGCCTGGACAGCGTCAAGCGCGAGGTGCGCGCCCTCACCGACATGATCGAGGTGGGCCGCCGCAGGCAGCAGGCCGGGCTCAAGGCCGCCTCCGTCCGCCGCCACCTGGTCTTCACCGGCTCCCCCGGCACCGGCAAGACGACCGTCGCCCGCCTCTACGGCGAGATCCTCGCCTCGCTCGGCGTCCTGGAGAGCGGCCACCTCGTCGAGGTGTCCCGCGTCGACCTGGTGGGCGAGCACATCGGCTCCACGGCGATCCGCACCCAGGAGGCCTTCGACCGGGCGCGCGGCGGCGTGCTGTTCATCGACGAGGCGTACGCCCTCTCGCCCGAGGACTCCGGGCGTGACTTCGGCCGCGAGGCCATCGACACGCTCGTGAAGCTGATGGAGGACCACCGCGAGGCCGTCGTGGTGATCGTCGCCGGGTACACCGCGGAGATGCAGCGGTTCCTCTCCGTCAACCCCGGGGTGGCGTCCCGCTTCTCACGGACCATCACCTTCGGCGACTACGCGCCCGAGGAGCTGCTGCGGATCGTGGAGCAGCAGGCCGACGAGCACGAGTACCGCCTCGGCACGGGCACGTCCGAGGCGCTCCTGAAGTACTTCACGGTGCTCCCCAAGGGGCCCGCGTTCGGCAACGGCCGTACCGCGCGTCAGACCTTCGAGGCGATGGTGGAGCGGCACGCGGGCCGGGTCGCCCAGTTCGGCGAGCCGAGCACGGACGACCTCACGCTGCTGTATCCGGAGGATCTGCCGGAGCCGGTGTGAGGCCTTCCGTCGCCGGGGGCTCCGGGGCACCCTCCGGGGTCTCCGAGGCCCCCGTCCGCGTCTCCGCGGGCCTCGGCGACGGCACCTCCGGCTTGAGGCGCGCGAGGAGCCGCGCCCGTTCCTCCGCGAACGCGGCGTCCGCCTGGTAGTCGCCGTGGCCGAGGATCGGCGCGGGCAGCGGGTGTTCCTCGGTGCGGCCGTAGGCGAGGGGGTCCTTGAGGGCGGGGCGGTCGACCTGCGGGCCGCAGTCGCCGTGCAGTTGGATGGGGCCGCCGATCGGGTCGGTGGTGCGGTACAGGTTCCGCCAGCAGTCGACCTCGCGGTGCAGCGAGGTCAGGGCCGCCGGGCCGAAGTGGGCCGGGAACCACCTGCCGTACAGGCGCTCCAGGGGCGAGCCGTAGGTGAGCAGGGCGACGCGCCTGCGGACCGACGGTCGCAGCTGCCAGGCGGCGGCCGCCGCGAGGACACTGCCCTGGGAGTGGCCGGAGAGGACGAGTCGGCCGCCGGTGGCGCTGGTGGCGCGCGTCCAACTGGCCATCCGCCAGGTCAGGTCGGGCACCGCGCGCTCGGCGTAGCAGGGCGGGGCGAAGGGGTGGGCGGCGCGCGGCCAGAAGGTGCCGACGTCCCAGAGGATGCCGATGGTGCGGCGGGCCGAGGGGTCCTTGTACGCGCGACGGCCCCAGGTGACGAAGAGTATGAAGCCGAAGCCGATCAGCCAGGAGCCGAGCGCCTGGGAGGTCTGCGCCGCGCCCTCCAGGACGTCGGGCATGTCGTCCGCGGCCTGCCCCGGCACCTCGTCCGACATCCATGCGCCCGTGAGCGCGGCGGCGCCCAGCAGCAGCGTCACGGCGGAGATGATGCCGACGAGCAGGGGCGCGCGGTCGGTGAGGGCGGCACGCGCGCGCGTGCCCGCGATCCGGCGGGTGCGGGTGGAGTCCTTGCGCTCGTCGGGGTAGTCCACCGCCATCCGCGCCATCTCCCTGCGCTTGCGCTGCACCGTGCGGAAGCCGAACCAGCCGCACAGCACCGCGACGACCACGAGGAGCGGCGGGATCACGGAGGCCTGCCAGGTGAGCACCAGGGCCGGTCCGTCGATCGAGCCCTGCGTACCGTCCAGCCAGTCGGCGACGCGCTGCGCCCCGCCGCCGGTCATGACGCCGCCGAGCGCGCAGGACAGCATGGCGACGGCGGGCCCGCCGAAGCCGCGGATGGCGGTGCGGGAGTCGGGAGAGGTCCGGTACAGCAGGTGGGCGACCACGGCGAGGCAGAGGATCAGGAGGCCCTGGACGAGCGCGATGCCGCCGAACGTCGCGTCGCCCGGCAGCCTGCCCTCGGAGCGCCAGCCGGGGCGGGACCAGCCCGCGTACAGCAGGGCGAGGGCGAGCAGGACGAGGGCGCCCAGCGGCAGCCAGCGGACCAGCGTCTTGTCGAGCGTCCGGTCGAGCCTGTTCTCCGAACGCCCCCTGCGGCACACCACCCAGACCACGAAGACCCCGCCCAGGACGAGCGTGGCGTCCAGGGCCCAGCCGATGGAGTCGAGCGGGGCGGGGCCTCCGGGTCGCCGGTCGTACCGCGCCGCCGAGGTGCCGACGGCCGCGGCGACGGTGAGGAGGCCCGCGGCCGTGTGGGCGGCGCGCAGCCGGGCCACCAGCCTGCGTCCGTACCAGAACCCGGGCCTGCCGAGTGCGGTGCGGCTGGTCTCCTCCTCCGGGTCGGGCTGCTGGGGCAGCGGCTGCTGGGATTCGTACGCGCTCCACGTGCGGTGGGACAGGTACCAGAGGAGGCCGGTGAGGGCGCCGGGCAGGAGGGCGGCGAGGGCGAGGCGGCGGCCGGGCTGGGACCACCAGCCGCCGTTTCCGGAGCCGTCGGTGGCGAGGAAGCCGAGCCAGGCGCGGTCGTCGGCGCACTCGGGGGTGCCCGCGCACTGCCAGGCGGTGAGGTCGAGGGCGAGCTCGCAGGCGGCGGCGACGAGCAGCACGGTGAGGGTGAGGCCGACGAGCCTCACCAGGAGGCCGTAGGTGCGCACGAGCCGTTTGCGGTGGCGGGAGGTGGGCCGCATCCAGTGGGCGAGGTTGACCACCATGAAGGGCAGCAGCAGGAGCCACAGGGCCCGGGAGCCGTTGCCGGAGGTCAGATTGCACCAGACGTACGCCTCGGGCACCGGTTTGCCGCGATAGTCGTCGGGGCGCCGTTCCGCGTCGGCGTCCTCGGTGCGGCGGAACACGGCTGCCGTGTCGTCGCCGGAGATCCGCACGGTGCGCGGGTCGCCCAGCATTTCCTCCGGTGTGGTTCCCCCGACTCCGTGGACCAGGAGTTCGAGGGCGGTCTCGTCCTGCGTGGCACGCTCCACTGTTCCGCTTCCCCCGAGATGAGCATGGTGAGAGGACAAGGATCTCGACTCGGGGCCCACTGCGCACCCCTCGTCACGCAATCTCCCCCTTCCTGGTTGTTCCCTGTCCCGGGCGGCTCACCCGGTCGGTGGCACCGCTGTCGGTGGCCCGTGCGAGGATGAGGCAGCGCGCCGGGCGGGCGCGCCGGGCATGACGAGGCAGAAGGGCCGCACCGGGCGTGAGCGACAATCAGAACCTCCTGGCCGAGCAGCGCCGCGCCCTGATCCTGGACGAGGTGCGCCGCCGCGGCGGCGTCCGTGTCAACGAACTCACCCGCAAGCTCGGCGTGTCCGACATGACGGTCCGCCGCGACCTGGACGCGCTGGCCCGCCAGGGCGTGCTGGAGAAGGTGCACGGCGGCGCGGTCCCGGTGATGGAGGCGAGCACGCACGAGCCGGGGTTCGAGGCCAAGTCGGGCCTGGAGCTGACGGCCAAGGAGGACATCGCGCGGACCGCGGCGTCCCTGGTGGCGCCCGGCACGGCCATCGCCCTGTCCGGTGGTACGACGACGTATGCGCTGGCGCAGCACCTCCTGGACGTGCCGGACCTGACCGTGGTGACGAACTCGGTGCGGGTCGCGGACGTCTTCCACTCCGCGCAGCGCACCTCCGGTCAGCGGCAGGGCGCGGCGACGGTCGTGCTGACCGGTGGCGTGCGGACCCCGTCGGACTCGCTGGTCGGTCCGGTCGCGGACCAGGCGATCGGGGCGCTCCACTTCGACGTGCTCTTCCTCGGTGTGCACGGCATATCGCTGGAGGCCGGTCTGTCGACGCCGAACCTGGCGGAGGCGGAGACCAATCGGCGGCTGGTGCAGTCGGCGCGGCGGGTGGTGGTGGTCGCGGACCACACCAAGTGGGGGACGGTGGGCCTGAGTTCGTTCGCCTCGCTCTCGCAGGTCGACACGCTCGTGACGGATGCGGGGCTGGCTGCGGAGGCGCGCGTGGAGATCTCCGAGCACGTGAACCGGATCGTGGTGACGGGCGAGCTCACGACGCCCGGTGGGGCCGACGACGCCGCGGCCGCCGACACCGCCACCGCGAACATCGACGACTCCGAGGCCCGCGCAGACATCTGACGGGCCGCCAGCTATGGTGACGGCACCCGGTCAACCGTCCGTTCTCCTGGGGGGCAGCGTTCCATGGCACGCCGACTGAGCCCTGTTGGGCTCGACTTCATACAGTCCGCTCCGGTGCGTCTGGTCTTCTCGCGCGAGGTGGGCGCACCTCCCGACGCGGTGTACCGCGCCCTGGCCGACGACGTGACGGGCTGGCCCCAGTGGTTCTCCGCGGTCACCCTGTGCAGGCCGACCGGGGGCGGGGCCGGCCGCGAGGTCCGGCTCAAGGGCGGCACGCGCTTCCAGGAGTCGATCCTGGCGGCCGAGGGACCCGAGCGGTACGCCTACCGCATCGACGAGACGAACACGCCCGGCCTGCGCGCCCTCGTCGAGGAGTGGCGGCTCTCCCCGGCCGGCACCGGCACCCGTGTGCAGTGGACTTTCGCCGTGGACGGACCCGCCCCGCTGCGCGTCGCCCTGAAGCTCGGCCGCGCGGGCCTCGGGCGGGCGTTCCGGGACGCCGTCACGGCCTTGGACAAGCGGATCGGCTCGTCCAAGACATAGCCGTGCCGCGGGCACCGCCGTCCCGTGCCCGCTACTCGGGCCACGCCCCCGTGGCCAGCAGCGTGTCGATCGTCTGCGCGTAGGGCGCGATGTCCAGGCCCTGTTCGGCCAGCCACGCGTCCGAGTAGTACTTGTCCAGATAACGGTCACCGGGGTCGCAGATCAGCGTGACGACGCTACCCGTGCGCCCCGCGGCCACCATCTCGGCGACGATCTTCAACGCGCTCCACAGGCCGGTGCCGGTCGAGCCGCCCGCCTTGCGGCCGATCGCCTGCTCCAGGGCGCGTACGGCGGCGACGGACGCCGCGTCCGGCACCTTCATCATGCGGTCGATGGCGCCGGGCACGAAGCTCGGCTCCATGCGGGGCCTGCCGATGCCCTCGATGCGGGAGCCGCAGTCGCTCGACGCGTCCGGGTCGCTCTTCGTCCACCCGTCGAAGAAACAGGAGTTCTCCGGGTCGGCGACGCAGATGTTGGTGTCGTGCTGCATGTAGTGGACGTAGCGCGCGATGGTCGCCGAGGTGCCGCCGGTGCCCGCCGTGGCGACGACCCACGCGGGCTCGGGGTAGCGCTCAAGCCGCAGCTGCTGGTAGATCGACTCGGCGATGTTGTTGTTGCCCCGCCAGTCGGTGGCCCGCTCCGCGTAGGTGAACTGGTCCATGTAGTGCCCGCCCGTCTGGACGGCGAGGGCAGCGGACTCCGCGTACATCGTGCGCGAGTCGTCCACGAAGTGGCACCGGCCGCCGTGGAACTCGATGAGACGGATCTTCTCCGCGCTGGTCGTGCGGGGCATCACCGCGATGAAGGGCACCCCGATCAGCTTCGCGAAGTACGCCTCGGAGACGGCCGTGGACCCGCTGGACGCCTCGATGACCGGACGCCCTGGCCTGATCCAGCCGTTGCAGAGGCCGTAGAGGAACAGCGAGCGGGCGAGGCGGTGCTTGAGGCTGCCGGTCGGGTGCGTCGACTCGTCCTTGAGGTACAGGTCGATGCCCCAGTGTTCGGGCAGCGGAAAGCGCAGCAGATGGGTGTCGGCCGAGCGGTTGGCGTCGGCCTGGACCTTGCGCACGGCTTCTTTGAGCCAGGCCCGGTACGTTGCGTCGCTGTGGTCGACGTCGAGCGTCGGCATGGGCTCGTCGGCTCGAAACTGCTGTGGGGTGCTCACGGCGGGGCTCCTTCGCGTCGTGCCGGACGCGATTTCGACGCGGCCGTACACCTCGATCTTAAACACCTCCAACACCGCTCTCACCTGCATAAACACACCTTTGAGGCCCTCAAAGGAGCAGCTGTCGCAGCCTTGGGGAGAGCTTGACGGCGCGCCGTCGCGAGCAGCGAGGAAGCCCAGGTCCGACGTCTCCATGCGTACTGGTGCTCGACGCCTGGGGCGTGCAGACTTCACCGCACGGGGCAGCTGTCTCGTGTCGGAGCGGTTCACCCACAACGCACTAGGGGGCGGAGTGCCATGGCGGAGCCGGAGTTCACGGCCACGGGTGTGCGGATCGGGCGGCGTTTGCGCTCCCTCACGCGCGCCGGCCAGGTCCGCATCACCGACGGCAGGCTGGAGTTGCTGACCAGCTACGGCACGGAGATCGACAGCGCGCCGGTGCAGGCGGTGCGCACGGGCAAGCCGTGGTTCGCCGCGGACGACCGGGCCCTTGCCGAAGTGAACGGCACCCGCTATCGGCTCACGCTCGGCGAGCACGAACCACGCCCCGGCGAGGCCGGTCCGCCGACGGTACGCAGGTTCATCGAGGCCGTGCGCAGCGCCACGGAACACCGCCTCCCCAACAGCTGACGGGGCCGGTCGGCGCGATGCGCGAGTTGCATGCCCGCACCCCCTGGGCCACTCTGGTCTCACATCACTCTGGGTTTACCGGCGATGACGCTGCGAACCAGCCGCCGCCGGCCATACAGCAGGCGGCAGACCACGCGGCCCCTGCTGGATCCGATCGTCGTCTTCTTCCGGACCTCAATTCGGGGAGTCGCAGCCGTGATCAGCCAGCCAAGCAGGCATTGCACGGTAGAGCTCCAAGCCCTGCCGTCGCGGATCGGCCAGGTCCGCAGAATCGTATCTGCGCAGTTGCGCTACTGGCATCTCGATCCATTGATAGACCAGGCCGCCCTAGGTGTGACGGAGCTTCTCACCAACGTCCACCGGCATGCCGAGCCCGACAAGATGTGCACCGTGGAGATCGAGCTGCTGCTCGACCGGCTCACGGTCTCCGTCCATGACCACGATCCGCGCCTCCCCCAGCTCCGTGACGCGGAGCCCTTCGCCACCTGCGGCCGGGGACTCGCGATGGTCGCGGCGGTGAGCGAGAGCTGGGGCGTGCGCCCGCAGGGCGACGCGGGAAAAGTCGTGTGGTTCACGCTCCCCGCCCCCTCCCCCGCGGTGGCCATGTCCCCGTATCCCGTGTACGGGGCGGCAGAGAAGACTCCCGCCCGGTCGGCCGTTGTCGGCTGACCGGGCGGTGATCGTCCGTTCCGCAGGCGTCACTCGGTGGCGATGGCCCGCAGCACGTCCAGGCGCGCCGCCCGCCGAGCCGGACGCAGGCCCGCCAAGGCGCCCGCGGCCAGCCCCACCAGAGCGACCACCACCAGCTGCACCGGCGGCACGGCGAACGCGAAGGCGCTCTCGGTCGTGCTGTCGGACGCCTTGACGAGCACCCAGCCGAGGAAGCCGCCGAGCACGAGTCCGCCCGCCGTTCCGAAGGCGGCGACGAGCACCGACTCCCAGCGGACCATGGCGCGCAGTTGGGCCCTGGTCTGGCCGACCGCGCGCAACAGGCCCAGCTCGCGGGTGCGTTCGTGGATCGCGAGGGTCAGCGTGTTGGCGATGCCGAGCAGGGCGATGAACACCGCGAGGGCGAGCAGCGCGTAGACGAGGGTGAGCATCATGTCGATTCCGCTCGCGGAGGCCTCCGCGTACTCGGAGCGGGTCTGCACATCCGGATTGCCGTAGTCCTGCGCCGTCTCGGCGACCGCTGCCTTGCCCGCGGCCGGGGTCACGCCGTCCTTGAACGTGACGGAGACGAGGCTGTCGGAGTCCTGCATGCGGTGCGGCGCCCAGGCCTCGCGGCTGATGACGTAGTCACCGGCGAGCTCCGACCTGCCGAAGACCGCGCGGACCGTGAAGGTCTCCTTCTTGCCGTCGGCGAAGGTCAGGTCGGCCCGGGAGCCGACCTTCAGGTCCTGCTTCTCCGCCTCCGACCTGGTGATGGCGATGCCGCGGTCGCCGAGCGCTCCCAGCGAGCCGTCGACGTCACCGAGGTCGAAGGAGCGCGCGAACGGCTGCGGGTCGGTGATGGTCAGGGCGCGCCCCTGGCCGTTGACCTCGGCGGCCCCCTTGCCGAGGCCGACGGCGGTCTCGACCTCGGGCTGCTTCGCGAGCGCGGGGGCCAGCTTCGGGCTGAGCCCGCTGCCGCCCGCGCCGAAGCCGGGGGTGCTGACCGCGATGTCTCCGGCGAAGGACCGGTTCACGGTCTGGTCCATCGTGGCCTTCAGCGAGGCGCCGAAGACCGTGAAGAGGGAGACGACGGCGACGCCGATCATCAGCGCGCTCGCGGTGGCCGCGGTCCGCTTCGGGCTGCGCAGGGCGTTGCGCCGGGCGAGGCCGCCGGTGACGCCGCGCAGCCGGTCGAGGGGGCCGCCGAGGACGCGTACCGCTCGCGAGGAGGCGACGGGCCCGAGCACCACGAAGGCGACGAGGGCCAGCACCGCCCCGGCCGCCGCCAGCCAGATGGAGGGGCTGACCAGGACACCGGTGAGGGCGAGGCCCACGGCGGCCAGCGCGAGGCCGCTGCCGACGACGGCACGGCGGCGCGAGGCACCGGAGTGGTCGACGGCCGTCTCGCGCAGCGCGGCGAGCGGGGCGGTGCGCCCGGCCCGTACGGCGGGCAGCAGCGCGGAGCCCAGGCAGACCACGACGCCGACGGCGAGCGGCAGCAGCATGGAGAGCGCGCCGATCACCAGGTCGCCCTCGGGAAAGGGGAATCCGATGGCCGGGAAGAGCGCCTGCAGGCCGGCCGCGACGCCGATGCCGCCCGCGAGTCCCGCGGCCGACGCGATGACGGCGACGGCGCTCGCTTCGACGAGGGTCGAGACGGTGACCTGTCGGCGCGAGGCGCCGAGCGCGCGAAGGAGCGCGTTCTCGCGGGTGCGCTGGGCGACGACGATGGCGAAGGTGTTGTGGATGCTGAAGGTGGCGACCAGCAGGGCCACTCCGGAGAACACCAGCAGGAGGGTGGTGAAGACGCCGAGGAACTGGCCGGAGATGTTGTCGGTGTTCTCCGCGGCCGACGCCTCCCCGGTGATGGCTTCGACTCCCTTGGGCAGTACGGGGTTCAGCGCGTCGACGAGCTCCTGCTCGGTCACGCCGGGCTCGGCCCGCACCCGGATGGCCGCGGCTTCGCCGGGCTTCGCGGTGAGGTACTTCTCGGCGTCGGCCCGCGTCATGCCGGTGAAGGTGGTCTGCGCCATGCCGTCCTCGCCGCCGAAGGTCGCGAGGCCCACGATCTTCACCCGCACGGGGTCGGGGGTGCGCAGCGTCGTCGTGTCGCCGATCTTCAAGTCGCCGGTCTTCGCGGCGCCCCGGTTGACCACGACCTCGCGGGGCCCGGACGGGGCACGCCCTTCGGCGAGTCGGTACGCGTTCAGCTCGGTGTCGTCGATCCAGTTGCCCGCGAGGGTGGGCGGGCCCTTGCCGCCGATGGGTTCGCCGTCCTTGCCGAGGAGCTGACCCGCGCCCTCGATGTCGGGCGCGGCGGCGGCCACCTGCCCGTTCTTCTCCAGCGTCTTCACGAGGTCGGTGTCGACCGGCTCGCGGGTGCCCCGGTTGTCGTCGGGGGTGGTGATGGTGTCGGCGCTGCGGACGACCGCGTCGGTGCCGCTCGTGGCATTCCCGAACATGGTGTCGAAGCTGGCGCGCAGGGTGTCGCCCATGACGAGGGTGCCCGCCAGGAAGGCGACGCCGAGCATGACGGCGAGGAACGTACCGGCGAAACGGCGTCTGTGGCCGCGCAGCGAGGACATGCTGAGGCGGACGGAGGCGTTCAGGGAACCGAGGGAACCACGGGAATTCGGGGAGCTCATGACGGCGCCCCCTGCCTGCCGGGACGGGCGCCGGAGGCCTGGGGCATCGCGGCGGAGTGCGTGTCGGAGTGCGGGGCGGCATCCCTCGCGGGCGGTCGCGCGTCGAAGGCCTTCATCCGGTCCAGGACCCGGTCGGCCGTCGGGGACTCCATGCGGTCCACGAGGCGCCCGTCGGCGAGGAAGACGACCTCGTCGGCGTGGGCGGCGGCCACCGGGTCGTGGGTGACCATGACGACGGTACGGCCCATCTGGCGCACCGCCCGGCCGAGCAGGTTCAGCACCTCCTCGCCGGAGCGCGAGTCGAGGTTGCCGGTCGGTTCGTCGGCGAAGACGACGTCGGGGCGGCCCGCGAACGCCCGTGCCACGGCGACGCGTTGCTGCTGGCCGCCGGAGAGTTCGGCGGGCCGGTGGTGCAGCCGGTCGCGCAGCCCGACGACGTCGACGAGGGCGTCCGCCCATTCGCGGTCGCCGCGGACTCCGGCGAGGTCCATGGACAGCGTGATGTTCTCGGCGACGGTCAGCGTCGGCACCAGGTTGAAGGCCTGGAAGACGAAGCCGATTCGGTCGCGCCGGAGCAGGGTCAGGCGCCGGTCGTCGAGCTTGCCCAGCTCGGTGTCACCGATGAAGGCGGCGCCCGAGGTGAGCGTGTCCAGGCCCGCCGCGCAGTGCATCAGGGTGGACTTGCCGGACCCGGACGGGCCCATGATCGCGGTGAAGCGTCCGGCGGGGAAGTCGACGCTCACCCCGTCCAGGGCCCGTACGGCGGTGTCCCCGCTGCCGTAGACCTTCACGGCGTCGGCGACGCGGGCGGCGCCGACGCCCACCGGCCCGGCGGCCTGTCCGGTGGCGGTGCTCATGCCGCACCGCCCTTGGAGGTACGGCCGAACTCCTCGTTGAGGACGGTCAGCCGCCGCCAGTACTCGTCCTCGTCGATCTCGCCGGAGGCGAAACGGCGGCCGAGCACGGCGATGGGCGAGTTCTCGTCGACGCCGGTGTGCCCGGCGGGCCCGAGCACGCCCCGGAACGGACCGCGGCGGCCGCGCCACACGGTGCGGCGGAGCAGGGTGACGGCGCCGACGACGACGGCCGCCCAGATCAGCGGGAAGAACAGGATCCACGGGCCGGGCCCGCCGTCCCAGTGCGCCAGGGTCTGCATCTGAACTCATCTCCTCCGAAGCGGTTTCTGTGCTGCCTCCAAACTCGCCCCGGGGGTGCCCTCACGTCGTCGTACGGCCAGCGGCACCGCGCGTACCACCGCGGGAGTACGCGCGGCGGCCACCCCTACGCCCGACCACTGGATCTCTGTACCTACTAGTATGTACAGTGTCGCCATGAGCACTCCGGAGCGCCTGATCGAGTCCACTCGCGAGCTGCTGTGGGAGCGGGGGTACGTCGGCACGAGCCCCAAGGCCATCCAGCAGCACGCGGGGGCGGGCCAGGGCAGCATGTACCACCACTTCGCCGGGAAGCCCGACCTCGCGCTCGCCGCGATCCGGCGCACCGCCGAGGAGATGCGCGCCACCGCCGAAGCGACCCTGAGCGGCGGCGGTTCGGCGTACGCGCGCATCGAGTCCTATCTGCTGCGCGAACGCGACGTGCTGAAGGGCTGCCCGGTCGGGCGGCTCACGATGGACCCGGACGTCGTCGCGAGCGACGAGCTGCGCGCGCCCGTCACCGAGACCCTCGAATGGCTCCGCGATCGGATCGCCGGAATCGTCGAAGAGGGGCTCGTCCAGGGCGAGTTCACGACGGCGCTCGATCCCGTGGACATCGCGTCGGCGGTCGTCGCGACGGTGCAGGGCGGCTATGTCCTGGCCCGGTCGTCGGGGTCGCCCGCCGCGTTCGACACGGCGGTGCGCGGGCTGCTCGCGCTGCTCGCCGCCGCCCGCACCCCGGACGACATCCGGTCCGGGACCACCACCACCCAGTGAGGACGCGTACGTTGCACATCACCCGGAACCGGCCCGACAGCCGCCAGGGATCCGCCGAGCACTTCACCGGCACCGTCTGGCTCGACGAGATCGCCGCGCCCGACGCGCCGTCCCGCCTGCGCATGTTCAGCGTCCACTTCGCCCCCGGCGGCCGCACGGCCTGGCACCGCCATCCGCACGGCCAGGTCCTGCACGTCACCGAGGGCGAGGGGTTCGTGCAGCGCGCAGGGGGTCCGGTCGAGCCGATCAGGGCCGGCGACACGGTCTGGATCGAACCCGGCGAGTCGCACTGGCACGGCGCGGGGCCGCGCACGTTCATGACGCACCTGGCCGTGGTCGAAGCGGCGGCGGACGGCACCACGGTCGACTGGGGCGACCTGGTCGACGCCTGCACCTACCCCAACTGAGCCTGCTGCCGAAGGAGTACGCCTTGCACGCGATGCAGTACGAGATCACCCTGCCCGCCGACTACGACATGGGCATCATCCGCCACCGGGTCGAGTCGAAGGGCCACCTGTTGGACGATTTTCCCGGACTCGGCTTCAAGGCGTATCTGATGCGCGAGCGCGGCAGGGACGACTCGCCGGTGAACCAGTACGCGCCGTTCTACCTCTGGAACACGGCCGAGGGCATGAACTCCTTCCTCTGGGGGCCCGGCTTCCAAGGCCTCGGGGAGGACTTCGGGCGGCCGGTGGTGGAGCACTGGACGACGCTTGCGTACGAGGAGGGGCCCGCGTCCGACGCCGTACCGAGAGCGGCGGTCCGCCGCCGACAGCGCATCCCGGCACCGATGCACCTGCCAGGAATGGCGGCCGAACTCGCCGCGGAGGCACGGCGTTTGGCGCGGGCCGACGGTGCGGTGAGCGCGCTGACCGCGGTGGACCCGCGGACCTGGGAGGCCGTGCACTTCTCGCTCTGGGAGAGCGAGGCGCCACCGGGCATCGGCGAGGTCTTCCAAGTGCTGCACGTGTCGGCACCCGAGCGGGAGAAGCTGCGGTGGGGGCGGCAGTGGTGACCGGCAGCGGTACTCCCACGATCCGGAGCGTCCTCGGGGACATCGCCCCGGCGGATCTCGGCGTCTGCGACGCCCACGACCACCTCTTCCTCCGCAGCCCCCAGCTCCCGGGCCAGGAGCTGGATTCGCCCCTGGCCGCGACGGAGGAGCTGACGGCGTTCCGCCGGGCGGGCGGCCAGAGCGTCGTGCAGTGGACGCCGCACGGGATGGGGCGGCATGCCGGACTACTGCCGGAGCTGTCGAGGGCGACGGGCGTGCGGCTCGTCGCCGCGACGGGCTTGCACCAGGCGGTCCACTACCCCCAGGAGCTGCTCGGCCGACTCCGTGCGGACGACCTCGCGACCCTCTTCGTCCGTGAACTCACCGAGGGCATCGGGGAGTCCGGCGTACGGGCAGGCCTCATCAAGGTCGCGGGCGGCTTCCACGGCCTCGACGCGCACGCACGCTGGACGATGACAGCGGCGGCCGAGGCGCATCACGCGACGGGTGCGCCCATCGCCGTCCACCTGGAGCTCGGCACCGGCGCGCTCGACGTACTCGACCTGCTCTGCGGCGACTGCGACGTGCCGCCGCACCGCGTCGTCCTCGGCCACCTGAACCGCTCCCCCGACCTCACCGGCCACCTCCAGGCCGCCGAGTCGGGCGCCTATCTGGCCCTCGACGGCCCCTCCCGCGCCCATCACGCCACGGACTGGCGCATGCCGGACGCGATGCGCGCCCTGGCGGACGCGGGATTCGGCGACCGCCTCCTCCTGGGCGGTGACACGACGACGGCGGGGGCGCAGTCGGTGCACGGTGGTCCCGGCATGCCGCATCTGCTGCGGCGGGTGCGCCCCCGGCTCGGGCTCGCCGTGGGCGAGGAGCTGGTGGAGCAGATCCTGACGGTGAACCCGGGGCGGGCGTTCGCGGTGGACTGGGAGCCCGGCTCAGTGGGCTGGAAGCCCGGCTCACCCCGCCCCGTATTGCACTGACCGTTCCAGAACCGGTACGGTTCCGACATGGCCCGACCGAGAAGCTTCGACGAGGAGCGGGCCCTGGACGCGGCAATGCATGCCTTCTGGGCGAACGGCTACGAGGCCACCTCGACCCAGGACCTGTGCGACGCCACCGGCCTGGGCCGCAGCAGCATCTACAACACGTTCACCAGCAAGCACGACCTGTTCCGGCGAGCCCTGACCCGGTACATGGACAGCATGAACGCCAACCAGCTCGCGATCCTGGAGGACGTGGAGCGGTCGGCCACGGAGCGCGTGCGCTCGCTGTTCGACCGGGTCATCGACGGGGAGTTCGAACAGCGCCGGGACGGCCACAGCATCGGCTGCCTCACCGTCAACACCACGGTCGAGCTCGCCGGGCGCGACCCCGAGGCCGCGGGAATGCTGGAGCGGGACCTCGACACTCGGCTCACCGCGCTGCGCACCGTGATCCGCACCGGCCAGCAGAGCGGCGACATCACGTCCCGACGCGACGCGGACACGCTCGCCCGTTACCTCAACGCCGTGATCGGCGGCATGCGGGTCTCCGCGCAGGGCGGCGCCGACCGGGCCACCCTGCAGGCCATCGCCGAGACCGCGATGGACGCGCTCACCGTGGACCGGTAGCGACACCCACCTCCCCACTCCCTCCCTCTTTCCGGCTCGCACTCATTCCGGCTTGCGCTCTTTTCGGCTTGCGCAAGCGACTTCGGGTTCACTCGGGGACTCGCCGTGCCCTCCCCTGCCCTTTTTCTGTACCGACCCATCCAAAACTTGCCCGACAGGAGCACCCCACCATGCCCCGCGCCGTATACGTACTGGCCCTCGGCATCTTCGCCATGGTCACCAGCGAATTCGTGGTCGCAGGACTGATGCCGCAGATGGCGGACGGGCTGGACGCCACGATCCCCGAGATCGGCTATCTCATCACCGCCTTCGCGGCCGCGATGGCACTCGGCGGCCCCTTCCTCACCGTCGCCGTACTGAAACTGCGTCAGAAGTCGGCCCTGATGCTGTTGTTCGGCATCTTCCTCGCGGGCAACGTGCTGGCGGCCCTCGCGCCCGACTACCGCACCATGCTGGTCGCCCGGGTCCTCACCGGCATCGCCTCGCAGGCGTTCTTCGGCGTCTCCATCTCCCTGGCCTCCCGCATCACCCGGCCCGAAGTGCGCGGCCGCGCCGTGGCGGTGGCCCTCAACGGTCTGATGCTGGGCACGCTGCTCGGGCTGCCGTTCGCCACGGTCGTCGGTGAACACCTGGGCTGGCGCGCCGCGTTCTGGGCGATCACCGTGCTGACCGTGCTCGCCGCGGTGGCCACGCTCGTCGGCGTACCGAGCGCCGACGGCGAGAGCGAGGAGAACGGCAGCCTCCGCCAGGAACTGGGCGCACTCCGCAACCCCCGGCTGTGGCTCGTCCTCACCACGAGCACCTTCGTGATCGGCGCGACCTTCTCCGCCTTCAGCTACCTCAACCCGATCCTCACCGAGCTCACGGGCTTCTCCTCCGGAACCGTCCCGCTGCTCCTCATCGCGTACGGCGCCGCCACCGTCATCGGCAACACCGTCGTCGGCCGGTTGGCGGACCGCCGCACCATCCCCGTGCTCGTCGTCGGTCTCGCGCTGAACCTGACCTTCCTCGTCGGATTCGCGCTGTTCGCCGAACTGAGCGTCCCCGCAGTGGTGTTCATGCTGGGCATCGGGCTGGTCGGCGTCACCATGAACCCCGCGCTGGTGACCCGTGTCCAGCGCGTCGGCAACGCCCGGTCCCTGGTGAACACCGTCCACTCGTCCTTCATCACGCTCGGCATCATCATCGCCACGTCCGTCGGCGGCCCCGCCATCGACGCGGTCGGGCTGCGGGCCCCGCTGTGGATCGGCGCCGGCCTGGCCCTGCTCGGACTCGTGTCCCTCGTACCCGACCTGCGGCGCCGCCTCCTCGACCCGGCCCCGTCCCCGGCGGTGGAGAAGGCCGCCGCCGAGGTTCCGCAGGGGGTGTGAGCCCCATGGGCAGCATCGGTCACGCCGGTCACGCACGGAGGGACCCGAGTAGGTCACGTTCGGTGAATCGGCCGAGCCCACCCTCGTCTCGTCGCTGACCGAGCGCGCATGGGACGTGGTGGTCGTCGGGGCGGGGATCCGCGGGACGGAGCAGTTGCTCCCGCTCTTCGAGCTGATCGTGAACCTGATCCACCGCCATGCGCCGCAGGCCGCCATCGCGTTCAACACGAGCGGTACGGACAGCGTCGAGACGGCACAACGCCGACTTCAGGCTCCACACGCAGAACGCAGCAGAACGAAGGAGGGGCCGACCCGTCGGGTCGGCCCCTCCTTGTGGGTCGGGGTGCTGCTACACACGCGCTGACCGTTGGTTTCGGTGCCCCTGGTCGCTGGTGAAGGAGTCCGCAGCCGTCGAGGGCGTCGGGCGCCGCCCCGGGGCCGGGTCGATCGCTCGGCGTCAGGGGGCGCTCTGCTCCACCGTCCGCTCCTCCTGCACGGTCATGCCCGTGACGCCGAGCGCCGCCGTGCCCGCGCCGACGAGGACCGCCGCGGCCGCCGCCATGCCGACGAACGCGAGCCGCAGGCGCGGTCGGCCTCGGTGAGAGGCTCGGCGACGGCTGTCCCGTCGGCTCGTGCGCTGCTCGGACCGCGCGCCCGGCTCGGGCTCCACGGACTCGACGAACTCCTCGGGCCGCTCCCCCGCGGACGCGGCGTCCGGCCGTGCGCCCACCGCGAGTTCCCGGCGGGCAGCCGCCCATCGCCGGGTGTCGTCCGCGTCCAGGCCGCACGCGACGACGAAGGCGACGAGAAGGGCCTCACGGGGCAGGCGGTCCCGGCGGAGCATGGTCGCCGCCGTCGAGTACGGCAGCACCTCCCCCGCCGCGGCCGCCGCACGCTCCAACTCCCGGTAGCTGAGGCCCGACCAGGCCTTGAGTCGGCGCAGTTCGGCCATGAACGCGGCCTCGCCGGCGGCGGGGGTCGGCACGGGCGGTGACATCATCTGGGTTCCTCCGGGTTCCGGCGTGCCCCGCTGACCTGCGCGTACAGGAACTCGCACAAGCTCGAACAGCTCATCCGTTGAACGAGCCGACGAGCGGCGGCCAACCTCGGCCTCGTATCTGTCGTCGTTGTCATGGAGGCCTGCGTGGATCGCCTTGGTTCCCTCGTGCTGTTGCTCGTGCTCGCACTCGTCGGGTGCTCGGACGTGGGTACCGTTGCCGGAGCGGGGACCGGCGGGAGTGCGGAGGCGAGGGGGGCGCCGACGCCGCGGGAGCGGGTCGACCCCGCTGTCGACCGCTATCTCGACGAGGCGCTCCCCAAGGGGCCCGGCATCACCGTGGCCGCCGCCCGGGGAGACGAGCTCAAGCACTGCGCGGGCCGCGGTCTCGCCGACCGCGCGGCGAAGACCCCGGCCACCTGCGACACCGTGTACGACGTCATGTCGATCACCAAGCAGTTCACCGTGGCCGCCGTCCTGAAGCTGGAGATGGCGGGCGAACTGCGGGTGACCGACCGGATGGACGAGTACATCGGCCCGGTCCCCGAGGACAAGCGGGACATCACCCTGCACCAGCTCCTCACGCACACGTCGGGCCTGCCCGAGTCGCTCGGCGACGACTACGACCCGGCGTCGCGCGCGGAGTTGCTCGCCGGGGCGAAGAAGGCACGCCTGCGGTCGGCGCCCGGCGAAGAGTTCCACTACTCGAACGCCGGATACAGCGTGCTGGCCGCGATCGTCGAAAGGGTCTCCGGGCAGAGCTACGAGAGCTTTCTGGCCGAGCACCTCTTCCGGCCAGCCGGGATGACGCACACCGGCTATGTGCTGCCGGCCTGGGAGCGTGCTCAGGTCGCCGTCGAGTACGACCGGCACGGGCGCGCGCGGGGACTGCCGATGGATCACCCCTGGGCGCCCGACGGGCCGTACTGGAATCTGCGCGGCAACGGCGGGATGCTCTCCACCGCGCGGGACATGTTCCGCTGGCACCGCGCCCTCACCGGCGACACCGTCCTGTCCGCGACCGCCCGACAAAAGCTGTTCGCCCCGCAGGTGCGGGTGCCCGAGCTGGACGGGTCCTACGGCTACGGCTGGGTCGTCGTCGACCCGGGCGACGGCCGGGTCGCCTGGCACGACGGGGGCAACGACTGGTCGCTGGCGACGGTCGCGGAGTTCCGCCACCGGCGGATCATGGTGTTCTGGGTGAGCAACCACGCGTACCAGAAGGGGACATGGAACCTCGAGGACGACCAACTGGAGCTGACCCACGGCGTGGCGGAACGGGTGCGGCGCGCCTCCTGACCGGTACGGACATCGATTCCCCTCACCAGGGCGCGCCCCGGGCTCTCACGCCCCTCCGCGCAGAGGCAGTCGAGGTGACGGTCGGACCGAGCGGGCCGCCGGGCCGCGGGTCCGGCCGACCGTCGTGGACGTCAGTGTCGCCCCGGTTCGAGGCGGTCCACCCGGTCGGCCGGACCTGACCGGGCACCGCCGGACCAGGTCGGACCGGGCACCGCCGGACCAGGTCGGACCGGTCCCTGCAGAATCCCGCTAGCCCTGGCCCAGCGCCCCCAGCGGATCGTCGAGCACCGGCTGCCAGGCCAACTCGGCGGCACCGACCAGGCTGTTGTGGTCCAGCGTGCAGGCCAGGATCGGTACGCCACCGCTGCGGCCCCACAGGCTCCGGTCCGCGACGACGGCGCGCAGCCGCTCCGGGTCCGCCTCCAGGAGGGCGCGGTGCAGTCCGCCCAGGATGATGCGGTCGGGGTTGAGGATGTTGACCAGGCCCGCGAGCCCGAGGCCGAGGCGGTCGATCAGGGCCTCGGCCGCGGAGCGCACGGAGGGGTCGTCGTACCCGCCGCGGAGGAGTTCGCGGGCCTGCACGAGCAGGCCTTCGGGCCCCGGCTCGCGGCCCGCCGCCGTCAGGAAGGCCAGGGGGTCCGTCTCGACGTCCAGGCAGCCCCGGCTGCCGCAGTAGCAGGGGCGCCCCTCGGAGTTCACGGTGAGGTGCCCCACCTCCAGGGCGAGGCCCGAACTCCCGGTGTGCAGGCGGCCGTCGAGGACGAGCGCGCCGCCGACGCCCCGGTGGCCGGTCGCCACGCACAGCAGGTCCCGGGCGCCGCGGCCCGCGCCGTGGCGGTGCTCGGCGAGCGCGGCGAGGTTCACGTCGTTGCCCGCGAAGGCCGGTCCCGCGATGCCCGCGTCCCGTACGCAGCCGGCGAAGATCTCGCTGACCCGCGCGCCCGCGGGCCACGCCACGTGCAGCGGGTTGAGCGCGGTGCCCTCCGGCTGGGCGACCGCGGACGGCACGGCGAGTCCCGCGCCGACACAGCGCCTGCCGGTGTCGCGCAGCAGGCGCGCGCCCGCGTCGACGACCGAGCCGAGCACCCGCGCGGGATCGGCGTCGACGGCCTCGCAGCCCGGCGCGGTCGCCACGATGCTCCCGCCGAGCCCGACCAGCGCGGCCCGGAACCCGTCGGCGTGCACCTGCGCGGCGAGCGCCACCGGCCCTTCCTCCGCGACGGCGAGCCGGTGCGAGGGCCTGCCCTGCGAGCCCGCGGCCGCGCTGGGCTTCGCGTCGATCCGAATCAGCCCGAGCGCCTCCAGCTCGGCGGCGACGGCGCCCGCCGTGGCGCGGGTGACGCCCAGCTCCGCGGTGAGTACGGCACGGGTGGGGGCGCGCCCGGTGTGGACCAGTTCGAGCGCGGGGCCCAGCGCGCCGCGCCCTCGCTCCAGGCGGGTACGCGTGGTCACTTCCCCCTCGGCACGGGGGTCAGCCTTGCCGTTCATGAGGGCGAGTCTCCCATGATCCGTACACGCCCCGGCCGTTCAGTCGTCATCCGCCCGTTCCTCCCCAGAACCGTCGCGTACGCCGGTGGCTCACCATCGCGCGCACCGCCACCGGACCGTCCCGTGCGCCACGGGACGGTCGCGCACACCGCCACGGAACCGTCTTGTCCACGTCCCATGCGCACCCCTACTCTGACTTTGTGCCGCTACTAAACAAAATCGGGACCGCAGCGTCGCGGCCCTCCGCCGTCGCCCCCGACCTCCGCCGCCTCCGCGTCGTCCTTACGGTCTTCTTCGCCCTGGACGGCTTCATCTTCGCCGGGTGGGTCGTCCGCATCCCCGCGATCAAGGAACAGACCGGCGCGTCGGCCAGCGATCTCGGGCTCGCACTGCTCGGCGTCTCCGTCGGCGCCGTCATCACGATGACGCTGACCGGGCGGCTCTGCCGCCGCTTCGGCACCCATCCCGTGACCGTCGTCTGCGGCGTGCTGCTCTCGCTCAGCGTCGCGCTGCCTCCCCTGACGCACTCGGCGGCGGCACTGGGAGTGGTGCTGCTGATCTTCGGAGCGGCGTACGGGGGCATCAACGTCGCCTTCAACAGCGCCGCCGTCGACCTCGTGGCCGCACTGCGCCGCCCGATCATGCCGAGCTTCCACGCGGCGTTCAGCCTCGGCGGCATGGCCGGTGCCGGGCTCGGCGGGCTGATCGCCGGGTCCCTGTCGCCCACCCGGCACCTGCTCGGCCTCACCGTGATCGGCCTGCTCGTGACCGCCGTCGCCGGACGCGCCCTGCTGCGCCTGGACCCCCCGGCGCCCGCCGACCGCCCCGACCCGGACAGCAACAGCGGCAGCGCCAGCAGCCCCCGCCGCCTCGACGGCCGCACCCGCCGCATGGTCGTCGTCTTCGGCCTCATCGCGCTCTGCACCGCCTTCGGCGAAGGGGCGCTTGCCGACTGGGGCGCCCTCCACCTCGAACAGGACCTGGCCGCCCACCCGGGCGTCGCGGCAGCGGGCTACTCATGCTTCGCCCTCGCCATGACCCTCGGCCGCCTCAGCGGCACCACCCTGCTCGAACGGCTCGGCCAGACCCCGATACTCGTCGCCGGCGGCGCCACGGCGGCCGCGGGCATGCTGCTCGGCGCGCTCGCCCCCACCGTCTGGCTCGCGCTCCTCGGGTTCGCGGTCACCGGACTCGGACTGGCCAACATCTTCCCCGTCGCCGTCGAACGCGCGGGCGCGCTGGCCGGGCCCAACGGCGTCGCCACCGCCTCCACGCTCGGCTACGGAGGCATGCTCCTCGGCCCGCCCGCCATCGGCTTCATGGCCGACTGGTTCACCCTGCCCACCGCCCTGACCAGCGTGGCCGTACTCGCAGGTCTCGCCGCCGTCATCGGCTACACGACCCGCGACTGAGGACACGCCCCGGGGGAAACGGGCGGCGCGCCTGCGCGTCATGTGTGAAGAGTGACCGGAGCGAACCCCACCGCCCGCCGCGTCAACCCCCTTTTCCGGCCAACTCTCCGGAGCTTGCCGGAACCCGGCCTCTGTAAAGCGGGCGCCCGTTTCGCCAGCACGCACCTGCCCGCCCGCCGCCCCGGGATGCAACCGGATGCCGATCGAGCGTTCATAACTCGTGCAGTCAGGCCAACTCCTGAGTTATGCATCAAAAATAATGTTTTACAAGCGGCGCTCTCAGGAATTAAGGTGAGCGCTCAACTAGAGATGACTCGCCGGGATCAGGAATTCGAGATCGGACCCTTTGAGCCGAACCGTTCCTTTGATCCATACGCTTGATCGCAATCCGGCCAGTCAAAACGGGGAGAGTGTAAAGGCATGTACGTGAAATTCCTTGAGGCGACTCGGCGCATCGGTTCACGCTGCTGAGGCCTTCTGAGCGCTGACAGGGCTTCGCGCTAGGTCGCGGAACTCCCCTTCATGGCAGGCGCGTGCGCCTCCGCATGTCACACCCCATATGCCAGACATGCACGACACGCACACCATACGCCTGAGCGCTTTCTGGTCGAGACGAAATCCAGGTACCGCAAGCACACCTGATTTCGTCGCGCCCTTCCTATTTCCAGCCCAACCAGGCTGTTTCCGTGTGATGGTCGGCCACCGACGGTCGATTCCGGCTGCCCGTTCGACACGACCGCATCGCCACGTTTCCGCATGCTTCAGCAGCGAAGCATTCCCATGACGCATCCCAAAAGTCTACGGATTCCAGGTCAGACAATGATGACGAACCCCACGGGGCCCAAAGAATTGTCCCTGCCAGACATGCTGCGCGCGGCTGTAATCGCCCAGCCCGACCGGACCGCCGTCTCCTGCGGCACGGAAAGACTGACTTTTCACCAGCTCGGCGAGCGGAGCGGGGACCTTGCGGACCGCCTGCGACATGTCGGTGCCGCGGCGGATGCCCGGGTCGGCATTTTCCTGCAGCCCTCCATCGACCTGATGGTGAGCGTCTGGGGCGTCCTGCGCGCGGGAGCGGCCTATCTGCCGCTGTCGCCCGAGTATCCGGACGAGCGGGTGCGCTACATGGTCGCGGACTCACGGACCGAGGTCATCCTCACGGAGCAGTCACTGGTCTCCCGACTGGCGGCGTTGACTCCCCCGGAGACGAAGATCGTCACCGTGGATCGGGGCGGGGCCACGAGCGCACCGGCCACCGCGCCCGTTCGGGGCGACGACCTCGCGTACGTCATCTACACGTCCGGAAGCACGGGCAACCCGAAGGGCATCGGCATCGAGCACCGGAGCATCGTGCACCAGCTGCGCTGGCTGGCCGACGAACAGGGCCTCGACCGGACGAGGACGGTGCTCCAGAAGACACCGCTGAGCTTCGACGCGGCCCAGTGGGAGATCCTCGCACCGGCCTGCGGCGCGAGCGTGGTGATGAGCGAACCGGGGATCTACGCCGACCCCGGCGGGCTCGTCGACCTGATCCTGGCGAACGGGGTGACCACTCTCCAGGGCGTGCCGACCCTGCTGCAGGCGCTCGCCGACACCGGCCGGCTGTCCGACTGCACCTCGCTCACCCAGGTATTCAGCGGTGGCGAGGCGCTCACCAAGAGTCTGGCGACCGAGCTGCTCGACGCGCTGCCGGAGTGCGAGCTGGTCAATCTGTACGGCCCGAGCGAGTGCACCATCAACGCGTCGTCCCACCGCGTGGACCGGCGGACCCTCCAGCAAGGTCCGGACCACTTACCCATCGGACGGCCGGTGCGCGGCACCGGCTTCCACATCCTCGACACCGCCCGGCTGCCGGTCTCCCCCGGCGACTCCGGTGAACTGTACATATCCGGGCCGCAGTTGGCCCGTGGGTATCTGAACAACCCCGAGCTGACCGCCGAACGGTTCGTCACCGCCGCGTTCACCGGCACCGGCGAGTCCCGCTCCGTCCGCCTCTACCGCACCGGAGACCTGGCCCGGCTGAACGGCGACGGGACCGTGCAGTTCCTCGGCCGCACCGACAGCCAGGTCAAACTGCGGGGCTTCCGGGTCGAGCTGGACGAGATCAAGGTGTCCGTCGAGAAGCACGACTGGGTCAAGTCCGCCGCCGTACTGGTCCGCGACGACCCGCGGACCGGCGCCAATCTCGTGGCGTTCGTCGAACTCGACCCCCACCGGGCCGCGCTCATGGACCAGGGCAACCACGGCGCGCACCACCAGTCCAAGCAGAGCAAGCTGCAGCTCAAGGCCCAGCTGGGCAATCTGGGGGCCCGTCAGGACGACGGACTGCCCGTCGTCGACCTGCCCGGACGGGCGGCGACGGCCCGGCAGCGGCGCACCGTCTTCGCCCGCAAGACCTACCGGTTCTACGAGGGCGGCCCGGTCACCCGGGACGACCTGTTGGCCCTGCTCGCCCGGTCGACGGAGCGAGCCGCCGCGCCCCGCGACCCGGACACCCTCACCCTGGCCGAACTGGGCTCCCTGCTGCGCTACTTCGGCCAGTTCTCCAGCGGCGAACGGCTCCTGCCCAAGTACGGGTATGCCTCGCCCGGCTCCTTGTACGCCACCCAGCTGTACCTGGAGCTGTCCGGCATCGCCGGTCTGGAGGCGGGCCACTACTACTACCACCCGGTCGACCACCGCCTCACGCTGATCGGCCCGGCGCCCGTCGGCAGGCCCCGGCTGCGGATCCACTTCATCGGGCACCGCTCGGCCATCGAGCCGGTCTACCAGAACAACATCGAGGAAGTCCTCCGGTTCGAGGCGGGCCACATGGTCGGCCTGTTCGACCACGTGCTTCCCGAGTACGGGCTGCGCGTCGGCGCCCGCGCGGACGAGCCGGGCATAAAGGACGTGCTGCGCTGCCCGGACGAGGACTTCTACCTCGCCACGTACGAACTGGCGGCGGCCGCCGCGCCGGTCGCGCCCGGCCCGGTCGAGCTGTACGTACAGGCTCACCCCGGCCGGATCGCCGATCTGCCCGAGGGCCAGTACCGGTACCGGGACGGGGATCTGGTGCGGGTCTCCGACGGCCTGATCCGCAAGCAGGACGTCATCGCCATCAACCAGGAGGTCTACGGGCGGTCGAGCTTCGGGATCAGCATGCTCGGCAGCGCGGCAGCACCGTGGCAGCGCTACGTCGACCTCGGCCGGGAGCTGCAGCGCCTCCAGATGAACGACGTCGGCCTGGGGCTGATGTCCTCCGGCTACAGCTCGGAGACCGGCAACCCCCTGGGCTCGGCCCGGCGCATCGCGGACCTCCTCGGCACCGGCCTGGACCCGGCCACCCACCCGGACACGGCCTCCTACTTCGCCGTCGGCGGCCGGGTCAGCTCGGAGCAACGGCTCAGCGAGGGCATGAAGGAGGACTCCGTCCACATGCGGGGCCCTGCCGAGATCGTCAAGGACAACCTCGCCGAGATCCTGCCGCCCTACATGGTGCCCAACCGGGTCACCGTCCTCGACTCCTTCCCGCTCACCCCGAACGGCAAGATCGACCACCAGGCCCTGCGCGAGCTGGACAAGGCCGCCGTCGACGACACCGACGCGCCGGTCGTCCCGCCGCGCACGCCCACCGAGGAGGCCGTCGCCGCGCTGTGGCGCGAGGTGCTGCGCCAGGACCGGGTGTCGATCCGGGACAACTTCTTCGCCGTCGGCGGCCATTCGCTGACCGCGGTCAATCTGGTCGGCCGGATCAACCGGGAGCTGGGCAGTTCGCTGCCGCTCCAGGTGCTGTTCGACGCGCCGACCGTCGCGGGCCTGGCCCGGCTCGTCGACCGTACGCCCGCCACCGCGCTGTCCCGGACGGTACGCCTCGGCGGCACGGACGGCGGGCTGCCGGTCTTCTGCTGGCCCGGCCTCGGCGGCTACCCCATGAGCCTGCGGCTGCTGGCCGGACGGCTCGACCTCACCCGGCCGTTCCTGGGCATCCAGGCGTACGGGATCAACCCGGGCGAGACCGCGTACCCGACGTTCGACGAGATGGTCGCCAAGGACATCGAGCTCATCCGGCAGGTGCAGCCGGCGGGCCCGTACACGGTGTGGGGCTACTCGTTCGGGGCCCGCGTCGCCTTCGCGGTGGCCCGGCAGCTGGAGCTGGCCGGGGAGCGCGTCGACGAGGTGCTGCTCCTGGCCCCCGGCAAGCCGCCCGTGGAGGCCAGGGGCGGGGCGCCCACGGGGGCGACGGTCGACTTCACCGACCCCGCCTTCGTCTCGATCCTCTACTCCGTGTTCGCCGGAAACATCCAGCGGGCGGCGATCGCCGAATGCCTGGCATCGACGCACGACGAGGAATCGTTCATCGCGTGCCTCTGCTCCCGGTTCGAGCATCTCGACCGCGAGCTGGCGCGCAGGATCGTCGGCGTCGTCCGGCTGACCTTCCTCTTCGAGTACGCCCCCGAGGACATGGCCGGGCACCGGGTCACGGCGCCGGTCACGGTGTTCCGGGCCGCGGGCGACCAGGACTCCTTCATCGACCTGGGCCACGCGCTGTCGAGCACGCCTCCCAGGATCCACCGGCTGCGGGCCGACCACTACGCGCTGCTGCGTGCGCGCGGAGTGGACGAACTCGTCGCCGCCATCAGGACCGCGCGACTCACCAGAAAGGTCAGCCCCATGCCCCACGTCACCATCAAGCACTTCCCGGACAACCTTGAGGAGAACCGGATCTCGGCGCTGGTGGACGCGATCACCAGCGCGGTCAGGACCGCCTTCTCGGTCGACGAGGGCGTGGTGTCCATCGCCCTGGAACCCGTCGCCCAGGACGCGTGGAACGAGCGGGTCTACATCCCGGAGATCGTCGAGGATCCGGGCCATCTGGTGAAGAGTCCGGACTACTGAGGCGGCTGAGCGATGCGCAGGACAATCACCAGGGTGCGACAGGACCTCGCCATGATCGTGGCCCGGGACCCGTCGATCCACACGCACGCGGAGGCGCTGCTGCACCCCGCGCTGCCGGCCCTGTGGGCCCACCGGACGGCACACGTCCTCTACATCCGCGGGCACCGTCAACTCGCCCGGTTTCTGGCCTACTTGGCGCGGGCGGTGACCGGCGGCATCGAGATCCATCCCGGTGCGCGGCTCGGCCGCCGCGTGTTCATCGACCACGGAGCCGCCGTCGTCATCGGGGAGACCGTCGAGATCGGCGACGACGTCACGATCTTCCACCAGGTCACGCTGGGCGCGGTCGGCTGGTGGCGGGACGAGCGGCGCGAGCCGGGGGCCCGGCGGCACCCGGTCGTCGGCGACCGGGTGGTGCTCGGCACCAACGCGATCGTGCTCGGACCCGTCACCGTCGGCGACGACGCGCTGATCGGCGCCGGCTCGCTGGTCCTGGGCGATGTGCCGCCCCGGGCCCGGGTGACGGCTCCCGTGGCCGACGTCGTCGTACCGCTGTCGCCCGCGGAGCGCGCGGAGTCCGAGCAGCTGCTGCGCACCCTGGCCACCGCCGGGTGCTGGTGACGACCCCGCCGCTCCCTGCTGCACGGACATGCGCCACGGCACGGAACGCGCCGGGGCACGGACATACACCGAAGCTCGACCCGGCCACGCGCCGGTCTGCCAACGGAGGCACAGATGATTCACGTCGGAGTCCTGGAGAGCAATCTCTCCGGTTCCGGCTTCGAGGGCCTGCAGATCATCAAGGAACTCGACTGCCGCGTCACCTTCTTCACCCGCGACCTCGAACGCTACCTCGCGGTCCCCGGTGGGCCCGCCTACTTCGACCGCTACGTCGACGACATCGTCCGCTGCGAGACGAACGTCTTCGAGGAGCTCCTGCCGCACGTGCACGCGGCGGGGGCCGAGCACCCCTTCGACGCGTTCCTCACCCTGGCCGAGTACGACGTGGTCGTGGCCGCGGAGGTCGCGGTCCACCTCGGGCTCCCCACCGTGAGCGTCGACGGCGTCGCCACCGCACGCAACAAAGCGCTGATGCGCCGCCGCTGCGCCGAACTCGGCGTGCCGATACCGGCGTTCCGCACCGTACGCACGCCCGAGGCGGCGGCGGCGGCCGCGGCGGACATCGGTCTGCCCTGTGTGGTGAAGCCGGCCGACGAGACCAGCAGTGCCGACGTCCGCCTCGTGGACACCGCGGAGCAGGCCGCCGAGCACGTCGCCCTGATCCGCTCCCGGGCGGAGAACACCCGCGGTCAGGCGCGCTACCACGAGTTGATGGTCGAGGAGTATCTGACCGGGCCCGAGGTCAGTGTGGAGGTGCTCGCCGACGGCGACCGGTACGAGGTGTTCGGGGTGACCGACAAGTCGGTCGTGGGCCTCGGTTACTTCGTCGAGCTGGCGCACACCTTCCCCTCCGGGCTGCCCGAGCCGCTCGTGCGCGCCTGCGGCGACGTGGCCGTGGAGGCGCTGCGCGCGGTCGGCTTCGACCTGGGCATGGCCCATGTCGAGGTCAAGCTGACCGGGTCCGGCCCCAAGCTCATCGAGATCAACCCACGTCCCGCCGGTGGAAAGATCACCTACCTGGTCGACCGGGCACTGGGCGTCAAGTCCCTGGAGCTGGTGGCCCGCCAGTACCTCGGGCAGCCGCTGCCGGACCCGGTGCTGCCCCGGCGTCCGGTCCGCGGCGCCGCCATCCGCTATCTGACCGCGCAACCCGGCCGGGTGGTGTCGGTCACCGGCCGGGAGCGGGCCGCCGCGCTGCCCGGCGTCGAGGAGGTCGTCGTCAAGCCCAAGCCGGGCTCCGTCGTACGGGAGTTGCGCCGCAACGGCGACCGCGCCGGGCATGTGCTGGTGGTGGCCGAGACGGCCGAGTTGGCGGCGCGCACCGCGGAGTCGGCCGCCCAGGAGATCGGCATCCGCACCGAGCCGGTCTCCCGGCGTCCGGTCGCGGACTCCGTCGTCGACCTGATCGGCGGAACACCGCTGCTGCGGCTGCCGGTCGATCGCATCGTCGACGGCGCCCCGGCCGACGCCGAGGTGCTGGCGAAGCTGGAGCTGTTCAACCCCTGGTCCAGCAGCAAGGACCGGGCCGCGCTGACGATGCTGCGCGGCGCCGAGAAGCAGGGGCTGCTCGTGCCCGGCTCCGGCACCGTGATCGAGGCGACCTCCGGCAACACCGGCATCTCGCTGGCCGCGTTGGCGGCGAACCGCGGCTACCGCTGCGTCATCGTCCTGCCGGACAACGCGACCCGGGAACGGGTGGCGATGCTGCGCTCGCTCGGCGCCGAAGTGGTGCGGACCCCGCACAGCGGCGGCTATCAGGCGGCGGTCGACAAGGCCGAGGAACTCCACCTGCGGACACCCGGGTCGTGGTTCTGCCGCCAGCACGACAACCCGGACAACACGCGGGCGCACTACGAGACGACCGGCCCCGAGATCTGGAGCGACGTCGGCGGGCGGATCGACGTGTTCGTCTGCGGAGTGGGCACCGGCGGTACGCTCAGTGGCGCGGGGCGCTATCTGCGCGAGAGCCACCCCGCGGTGCGGATCGTGGCGGTCGAGCCCGCGGGCTCACCGCTGCTGTCCGGTGGCAGGCCCGGCACGCACGGCATCCCGGGCTTCAACGGCGGCTTCATCGCGCCGACCACGCAACAGAGCCTCATCGACGAGGTGATCACGGTGTCCGATGCCGACGCCATGGACACCACCCGGCGGCTCGCCCTGCACGCCGGCCTGCTGGCCGGTGTCTCGGGCGGCGCGGTCGTCCACGCGTCCGGCGTCCTGGCCGCCCGTCCGGAGTACCGGGGCCGACGCATCGTGACGCTCCTGCCCGACACCGGCGAGCGGTATCTCAGCCTGCTCGCCCACGACAAGGCGCCGACGCCCGTGACGCCCACGGCGGCGGCCGGCCGGGGCGGTGCCCGATGACAACACCTCTGGCCCCGGACGCCCTGCGGGCCGACGACCGGCCGCGGCTGCTGATGGTGATGCCCTACCGCCAGTTCGTGCGCAAGGCACAGGCCGAGGGGTTCTGGGTCGGCGCGATCTGGGATCCGCGGCTGGAGACGCCGGACTATCTCGACGACGTACGCGCCGGGGCGGACCTGTTCGTGACGGTGGACTTCCGGGACGAGGAGCTGCTGCGCCGCACCATCCGCGAGGTGGCCGCGGAGCACCGCGTCTCGGTGATCCACCACCTCGGCAGGGAGGAGACGATGGTCGCCGCCCACGAGGTGGCCGAGGAGCTGCACGCCGAGGTGAATCCGGCCACGGCGGTCCGCTGCCTCGCCGACAAGCTCGCGATGCGGGAGCTGCTCGCACGGCACGAACTGTCGCCGGTGGCCTACGAGTCGGCACCGACGCGCCACGAGGTACCGGCCGCGGTCGAGCGCATCGGCCTGCCTGCGGTCGTCAAACCGGTCGCGCTGGCCGGCAGCCGGGGTGTGTTCCTGTGGCGGGAGCCGCGGGACCTGGCTCACTGGACGGCGCTCGTGGACTCGTACGCCTATGACGGCCCGTTCCTGGTCGAGGAGTATCTGAGCGGGCCCGAGTACAGCGTGGAGACGCTCAGCCAGGACGGCGGGCACCGGGTCGTCGGCACCACGGAGAAGCTGCTGGGAGCGCCGCCGCTGTTCGTGGAGGTGGGGCACGTCCATCCGGCGCCGCTGCCCACGGACCGCAGGCAGGCCATCGAGGAACTGGCGGTCCGCTTCCTCACCGTGTGCGGGTACCGGTTCGGTCCCGCGCACACCGAGGTGATCTGGACGGCGCGCGGCCCGCGCATCGTCGAGTCGCAGGCCCGGCTCGGCGGCGACCGGATCCCGAGGCTCGTCGAGCTGGCGAGCGGCCTCGACATCGAGCAGGCGGTCTTCGCGGGGCTCGCGGGCACACCGGCCGAGGTGCCGGAGCCGACGGCGACGGCGGCCGTGCGGTTCTTCACCTTCCCGCCCGGCCGTGTCGAGGTGGTCCATGGCCTGCAGCGGGTGCAAGCGCTGCCGTACGTCGACGAGTTGAGGATGCGGCTGCGCCCCGGGGACACCGTGGAGGAGGTCCTTGACTCCAAGGGCCGCCACGGGCACGTCATCGTCTCCGGCGCCACGCCCGAGGAGACCCGGAGCAGGTGCGCGGAGGTGCTCGCCACCATCCGGCTCGTCATCGACGGGACCACGGTCCGGGCGGACGGCAGGGCCGAGGAGCCGCGGGCCGTCCCGGACGACGACGCGCAGGTGGTGTTCGTCGGCTACAACGCGGCCTACCTGCGCGCCATCGACGGAAGTGTGCCCGCCGGGTCCGTCGTGGTGCTTGAAGAGCCCGACATCATCCGCAAACGGGAACTGCGGGACGCGGCGGCGCGCTTCGCCTGCCTGGACCGGATCGTTCCGGCGCACTACCAGCAGTCGGCGGGCGCCCTCGATCTGGTGGCCGAGCTGGAGGCGGAACACCCGGTGGCCGCGGTCGTCCCCGGCCTGGAGTACGCGGTGCCCGCGGCGGCCGCCCTCGCCGAGAAGCTGGGGCTGCCGGGCGCGACCGAATCCGCGGCGCAGGCGCTGCGGGACAAGGTCCGGCTGCGCGAGGTCTGCGACGCCGGAGGCGTCCGCGGTCCGCGCTGGCGCGAGGTGCACGGGCCCGAGGACATCCTCGACTTCGCTGCCGGAGGACCGGTGGTGGTCAAGCCGGCGAACCGGCAGGCCAGCGTCGGCGTACAGCTCCTCGACTCGGTCGACGCGGCCACCGCGGCGCGGGCGTGGGAGCGCACCTCCTCCGCCGCCGAGTACGAGCAGGTGCCCGACCGGCACCTGAAGTGGCGCTTCCTGGCCGAAGAACGCCTGCGCGGGCCCGAGTTCAGCGTCGAGGCACTGGTGCGGCAGGGCGAGATCATCTTCCACAACATCACGGCCAAGACGGTGATTTTGGGACCGTACCCCGTGGAGCTCGGCCATCTGCTGCCCGCACCGGTCGACCGGGACACGCAGGGCGCGTTCGAGGCGGCCATGCGGGCGCTCGTCGCGGCGACCGGCTACCGCACCGGGATCCTGCACGCCGAGTGGATCCTCACCGCATCCGGTCCGGCGCTGGTGGAGTGCGCGGGACGCTGCCCCGGCGACTACCTGATCGACCTCAACGACCTGGCCTACGGCACGCGGATCAGGGTGGCCCTCATCGACCTGCTGGCAGGCCGTCCGGTCACCCTTCCCCGTACCGCTCAACTGACGTCGGCGATCCGGTTCCTGGCCGCCGAGCCCGGCACCGTGACCGAGGTCGCCGGGACGGATGCGGCGCGGGCCCTGCCCGGGGTCCGGACCGTGGAGGTCGATGTCGAGGCCGGGCAGGAGGTCCGCCCGTGGGCGTCCTCCTGGGACCGCGCCGGACACGTCATCGCGACCGGCCCCGACGCGGACAGCGCGCGCCGCCGCGTCCTGGACGCCGACGCCGCCATCCGCATCACCACGGAATGAGGAAGCAGATGTCTGTTCTGTGGCAGCGCGTCCAGGGGTGGCGCCGGGCCGTCCCCGGAGGACGGGTCGGCCTCCGGCTGTCCGTGATGGCGATGATCGACGCCGTCGGCACCGGTGCCTTCCTGGCCGTCTCCGTGCCGTTCATCACCCGGTCCGTCGGCCTCTCCGTGGGGCAGCTCAGTCTCGGTCTGGCCCTGTCCGCCGCGATCGCACTGGCCACGGCCGTCCCGATCGGCATCCTCGCCGACCGGGTCGGCCCGAAGAAGGTACTGGTCGGCGTGAGCCTGTGGCGCTGCGCCTGCTTCGTCCTCTACCCGTTCGTCCAGAACCTGTGGCAGTTCCTGACGGTGGTGTGCCTGCTCGGCCTGGTCGACAAGGCGGCGGCGCCGATGGAGCAGGCCCTGGTCGGGCAGGTGACGGTGACCGAGGACCGGGTCAAGGTGGTCGCGGTGCTGCGCTCGCTGCGCAATGTCGGCTTCACCGTCGGCGCCCTGCTGGGCGGTATCGGACTGCTGATCGACACCCGGGTCGGCTACGGCGCGATCCTGCTGCTCAACGCCGTCTCGTTCGCCGTGCTCGCGGCCCTGGCCCACCGGCTACCGGTGCTCAGCACACCGGCGAAGAGCCTGCGGCGCCGCTTCTCGGTCGACGCGCTGCGGGACCGGCCGTTCCTGGCGTTCACCGGGATCAACGCGGTGCTCACCATGCACATGACCCTGCTGAGCATCGGCATCCCGCTGTGGATCGTCGAGCACACCGAGGCCCCGGCCGCGGTGATCTCGCCCCTCGTGGCGGTCAACACCGTGCTCGCGGTCGCCCTCCAGGTACGGGCCAGCCGGGGCACCGAAACCATCGCCGGGTCCGCACGCGGACTGGTGCGGGCCGGTGTCTCCCTCGCGGTCTGCTGCCTGCTGCTCGTCGCGGCGCCGAAGCCGCCCGTCGTGGTCGGGGTCAGCGTGCTGCTCCTCGCCATGATCGCGCTGACCGCGGGCGAGCTGTTCCAGTCCGCCGGGGGCTGGGGCGGGTCGTACCTTCTCGCGGCGCCCGGCCAGGAGGGCGTCTACCTCTCGGTCTTCTGGCTCGGCGTGGCCGTCCAGCAGATCGCGGCACCGGTCGTGGTCGGCGTGGTCATCACGACCGGCACCACCGGGTGGGTCGTCCTGGCCGCCCTGTTCGCCGCCTGCGGGTTCGCGGCGCCGGTCATCGGCCGGTGGGCCCAGGCGCGGCTCGACTCCAACGGCGCCCAGCTCGAACATCACCCGGCTTGAGCATCGACCAGCTTGAACATCAACCAGGAGGAAAAGATGTCCGTTCCGCTGTACGTTCCCGCCGGTGAAGGTGAATACGTCGACATCCGGGACACGAAGAGGACGTATCTGAAGCTCACCACGCCCGACTCCAACGGAGAGTTCGGCTTCTTCGAGCACCACATGGCTCCGGAGGCGAAGGGCGCCTCCCCGCACATCCACAAGCAGTCCACCGAGATGTTCTACGTGGTCAAGGGCGAGATCGAGTTCACCATCGGCGACCGCAAGGTGGTCGGTGAGCCGGGCGCGTTCGCGTACATCCCCAAGGGGGAGCCGCACGGCTTCACGAACCGGGGCACCGAGGACGCCACGCTGCTGATCATGTTCTACCCGATCTACGACCGCGAGGACTACTTCCGGGGCCTCGGCCGTCTGACGGCGAACGGGCGCAATCCCAGCATGGAGGAGCTGCGGGAGCACATGGCGAAGTACGACCAGTTCATGGTGTGACGTCGCCGCCGCCCTTCCCCGTACGGAAGCGCCACTGCAACTCCCTGACCTGAGCGGCGAGTTCGGGCACCGGACCGGCCACCTCCAGTCCCGGCACGACGTCCTGGACGGTCAGCGGGCTCAAGGGCGAGGTGACGGGCACGCCCCACTCGGCCTTCCAGTCCCTGGCCTGCCGGGACGAGCTCGCGTACACGATGCGGCCCAGTCCGACCCAGCCGTGCGCGGCCGCACACATCGGGCAGTGCTCCCCCGAGGTGTACACGGTCGCCGCGGCCCGCTCCTCGGGGGTCAGGTGGAGCGCGGCCCACCGGGCGAGTTCGAACTCCGGGTGGGCCGTCGGGTCGCCGGTGGTGGACTCGCGGTTGCGGTCCTCGGCCCTGATCCCGCCGTCCGCGTCGACGAGCACGGACCCGAACGGCCAGTCACCGGCTTCGAGGGCCTCGGCCGCGAGTTCGACGCAGCGGCGGAGGTAGGGCAGATCGGTTTGGGTTACGGCGGTCGCGCCGGTTCCGGGAAGGTCGGGGTCGTCGGGTGTCACTGTCACTCCGTCCCTTGCGGCCGTGTGCGGATACGTCGCTACGTCCGGTGGGCGGCCACGACGGCCAGCGCCTGCCAGGCAGCCTCGGGCCGCAGGGTCTCCTCGGGATCGCCGTGGTAGGGGTCGAGCAGCACGGTGTCGGCACCGGCGAGACGCAGTTCCTCGACGTCCTCGAAGAACTGCTCGACGGTGCCTTCTCCCGCTCGGCGCGTCGGATCACCGACCGGCTTATCCGTGAGCCTGAGCCGGATCCGCGGCGCCAGACCCGGCACGGGCTCGCCCAACCGGGCGGCCGTTCCCCGGAGTCGCGTCAACGCGCCCCTGAACCAGGGCATCGTGAACCGCAGCGGATGCCACGGAGCGCCGAAACGCACGGCCCGGCGCATGGCCGCGTCGCTGTTTCCGCCGATCCAGATCGGGATCTGTCCGGCGCGGTAGTCGGCGTCGTTCTCCCATGCGGCGCGCAGCGTCCGCAGATGTTCGTCGGTCAGGGCGCCGCGTCGCTCGAAGGGGACGCCGAGCGCCTCGAACTCCCTCCGGGCCCAGCCGACCCCGACACCCAGAACGAGTCGGCCACCGCTGAGTTGATGCAGGTTGGCGGACATGCGGGCGACCAGCAACGGGTGTCGGTAGGGGGTGATGAGAACGGTCGTCCCCAGCTTGATCCCGGTCGTGATGCCCGCCATCCAGGCGAGCGTGGTGAAGGGTTCGTAGAACGGCGCGGGATACCGCTCGGCCACGTCCTCCGTGATCGCCACGTGGTCGGACATCATCAGCAGATCGAAGCCGAGACCCTCCACGGTTTCGGCCCAACGGGCGAGGTGATCCGGATTCGCCCCTGGTCCGAAATTGGGGACGTTCACACCTATCCGCATAGGTGTCACCCTAGCAACGGGCCTCCCCCAACGCGCCTGTGATGCAGGGTGGTTGAGCACCCCGTTGCCGCGCCCCGGAGTTGCGGGCGACCACGGAGCGTACGCCATTGGTCCGACATCACCCGGAGGTTCCGGTTCCAGCGCACCGAATCCGCCAGAATCTTCGCCATGGAGATTTCCGAGCACATCCAAGTGGTGGACGTGGAAGGCCAGTTGCTGGCCCGGGCCGCGGCGGAGGCGGGAACCGACGCCAAGGTGCCCACCTGCCCCGACTGGCAGGTGCGGGACCTGCTGCGGCACACGGGGATGGTCCACCGCTGGGCGGCCGCGTTCATCACCGAGCGGCGCACCTCGTACCGGCTCGGCGGTGAGCTCCCCGAGCTGGACGGCGACACCCTCGTCGAGTGGTTCCGCGAGGGGCACGCCACGCTCGTCGCCACGCTCAAGACGACGCCGCCCGACGTGGAGTGCTGGGCCTTTCTGCCCGCCCCCTCGCCCTTGGCCTTCTGGGCCCGGCGGCAGGCGCACGAGACGACCGTCCACCGCGTCGACGCGGAGTCCGCCCGCGGGGGCTCCCCGTCCCCGATGGACGTCGCCTTCGCCGTGGACGGGATCGAGGAGCTGCTGTTGGGCTTCCATGCCCGCAAGAGGAGCCGGGTGCGCAGCGACACCCCGGCCGTGCTGCGGGTGCGGACCACGGACCCGCGGGAAGAGCGGACGTGGACCGTACGACTCTCCGACGAGCCCCCGGTCACGGAGCACGGCACGACGGCGCCCGCCGACTGCGAGGTGTCGGGTTCCGCGGCGCGGCTCTATCTGGCGCTGTGGAACCGGCTGCCGTTCCCGCAGGTGACCGGGGACCGCGCGCTGGCGTCGCTGTGGCGGGAGAGGTCCGCCATCGTCATGGGGTGATCGTCAGCCCGTGGCGGCGTCGAGCATCCGCCCGAGGACGGCCCGCTGCAGCGGCCGCACTTCCTGGTGCAGCGCCCGGCCCTTGTCCGTGAGGGAGACGCGGACACCGCGGCGGTCCTCGCTGCACATGCCGCGCTCCACGAGGCCGTCCTTCTCCAGCCTCCCGATGAGGCGGGAGAGGGCGCTCTGGCTCAGATGGACCTGCGCGGAGATCTCCTGCACGCGGAACGTACAGCCGCCGTCGTCCGACGATCCCTCGGCCAGTACGTCGAGGACCTCGAAGTCGCTCGCGCCCAGGCCGTGCGGGTGCAGCTCCCGGTCGAGCTCGCACAGCGTGCGCGCGTGCACCGCGAGGATGCCGCGCCATTGATCCACGAGCCCCTGCTCGGCCTTCTTCGCCGCCATGGGACCGCACGCTAGCAGAGTTTCACCACTTCATTGCATCGGCATTAAATGCGCATGCATTCAATGCCGATGCAATCGGCCGCTCGGGCTCCGTCGGGCGCGGTGCGGTGCGGTCAGGTGCGGTCCCGGTTGGCCGAGGCCCTGAGAGCGGCGATCGTGAGCGCCACGACCAGCAGCGAGGCGAGCGTCGCGATCGCCGCGGACAGGGTCGGGAGCGGCGCCGTCACACGGTCGGGCCGCAAGACGTAGGCGAGCGTCGTCGAGTCGATCCGGTCGTCCACGAGGTGGCTGACGGTCAGCGCTCCGGCCACCAAGGTGCTCGCCACGGCCACGAACGGCGACCCGCTCAGGCACAGGGCCGCGCCCGCCGCGGCACACAGGACGGAGACGCCGAGTGCGGCGGGCAGGCCGAAGGCGGGCGCGTCCGACCAGTTCAGCGGGAAGTGGGCCGCCGCGCAGAGCAGCAGGAGTACGCCTGCCACGCGACGCAGCCACACCAGGGAGGTCGTACTCCGCACCTGTGCGGCCGCGGTGTCCGGGGCGGAAGCGGGGCGGGCGGCGGATGCGGCGAGCGGCGAGGCCGTGGTCCTGGCCTCGCCGCGGTTGCTGTCGCTGCCCTTGGCTTTGTCGGCGCCCTTGTCGGCGGACTGGGCGCTGTCGGCGTCCGGGGTGCTGCCGGTTGCTTGCTGCTGTCCCTGCTGTCCTGGCTGTCCCTGCTGTTCCTGCTGTTCTCGCAGGCTGCCGATCAGCTGCATCAGGTCCTCGACCGACCTGGTCGTGCCCGCGGCGTGCACCACTTCGGCGCCGCTGTGCGGATCGTGCGGGGGACGGGACAGGAGGCGGACGAGCCTGCTGACGTCCGGGATGGGCCGTTCCTCGGCGGCATGCCGAATGGCCTCGTCCATGTGGTCGGCGGGGTGTTCCGGCGGGCCGAGGAGTTCCACCAGCCGAGTGACGTCGTCGACCGAGCGGGCCACGGCGGCCAGGCGGAGTATCGAGGCCGCTGTCGGCAAGCCGTCGGGCGACTGCTCCAGGAGGGTGACGAGGTCGACCACGTCGTCCAGGGGCCGCGACACCACGGCCACGCGTATGAGCTCTCGTACGGCGTCGTCGTCGGTGTCGGGTGCCGCCGGTTCCGGGGGCCGGCCGTCGGCGTCGCCCACGGCCCGTTCCGGGCGTCCGCCGTCGGCGACGGCCACGGCTCCTGCCGGGGAAGCCTCGTCGGTGGCGTGGCCTGCTGCCTGCGGTCGCTGGGCGGTGCCCTCGCGGACCGGGCCGCCGAGCTGCCCGGTGCCCCAGTGGACCGATGTCGACACCAACGGTTCGCCGGTTCCGGATGTTTCCCCTGCGGCGGAGAATGACTCAGCGGCCATCTCGTCTCTCCATTTCAGCGGGGCGTCCTCGCCCCGCACGTAAGCGTGTCTCCCGTTCTATGCACGCTTCATTCGCCCCGCCACTGGAGCGGGCCGCCCACCGACGCCGTTCCCCGCGGTTCGACCGCGCCCAGGTCATTGCCCACCGGGAACGCGCACCGCACACTCGGAGAATGGGGCGACGGACGCAGGCCGAGCGGGACGCGGACACGGTCGAGATCGCCTACGCCCTGTTCGTCGCGGCGTCCCTCGCCGGTGGCACGATGCTCGCCGTGGGATCACCGGCGTTCTTCTTCGGCGTGCGGTCACCCAGCGAGGGCACCCTGGTCCGAGCAGGCCTGATCGCCGGGGCCGTGGTCTTCTTCACGGTCCTGGCGGCGATCCTCTTACGGCACGGGCACGGGCACGGGCGCGGGAGCAGGCGCAGACGCGGGCGCGGGCGCGGGCCCGGTCCGCATCAGCCCAGCCAGCCGGGACGGACCAGCCCCGACTCATAGGCCAGGACGACGAGTTGGGCACGGTCCCGGGCGTTCAGCTTCACCATGGTCCTACTGACGTGCGTCTTGGCCGTGAGCGGACTGACCACCAGACGGCGGGCGATCTCCTCGTTCGAGAGGCCGATGCCGACCAGGGCCATCACCTCCCGCTCCCGTTCGGTCAGCCCTGCGAGGGTGCCGGCGGCCGCGGGCTCCTTGGAACGCGCCGCGAACTCGGCGATGAGGCGGCGCGTCACCCCCGGTGACAGCAGTGCGTCGCCGTCGACCACCGCCCTGACAGCGCGCAGCAGTTCGTCCGGCTCGGTGTCCTTCACCAGGAAACCCGACGCTCCGGAGCGGATCGCCTCGAAGACGTACTCGTCGAGTTCGAAGGTGGTGAGCATGACGACCTTCACGTCGCCCAGAGAGGGCTCGTCGGTGATCCTCCGGGTGGCGGCGAGTCCGTCGAGCAGTGGCATGCGGATGTCCATCAGGACGACGTCGGGGCGCAGTTCCCGCACCATCCGCACCGCCTCGTCGCCGTCCGCGGCCTCCCCGACGACGCCGATGTCCGGCTGTGCGTCGAGGAGCGCCTTGAAACCTGCCCTGACCAGGGACTGGTCGTCGGCGAGCAGTACGCGGATCACTGGTCCTCCCGAGGTGCGGTGCGGGCCTTGGCAGCCCCGTCCGCCGCCAGGGGCAGTACGGCGGTCACGCGGAAGCCGCCGTCCGGTCGCGGGCCCGCCTCGATCGTGCCATCGAGGGCGGCGGCGCGCTCCCGCATCCCGGCAAGTCCGTTGCCGCTGCCGCCCGCTTCGGCGCCGGTGGAGGGCCCGTCGTCGTCGATCCGCAGGGTGAGCGACGCCGCCTCGTGGCGCACCAGCACGCGTGCGCGGCGCGATCCCGAGTGCCGTACGACGTTCGTCAACGCCTCCTGGACGATGCGGAACGCCGCGAGGTCCGTGCCCGGGGGCAACTGCGCCAGGGCGCCTTCCGTGGTGACTTCGACGGTCAGTCCCGCGCTCCCGGCCTGCTCGACGAGTTCGGGCAGCCGGTCGAGGCCGGGCGCCGGGGCGCGCGGCGCGTCCCCGGGGGCGCGCAGGGTGCCCAGGACCTGGCGCACCTCCCCCAGCGCCTCCTTGCTGGCGGCCTTGATGGTGGTCAGCGCGGTGCGGGCCTGTTCGGGGTCGGAGTCGAGCAGCGCGAGGCCGACGCCCGCCTGGACGTTGATGACGGAGATGCTGTGGGCGAGGACGTCGTGCAGCTCCCGCGCCATCCGCAGCCGCTCCTCGTCCGCCCGCCGCTTCGCGGCCTGCGCACGCTCGGCACGCTCCTTGGCCCACTGTTCACGGCGTACGCGGGCGAGTTCGGAGACGGCGATGATCGCGACGACCCAGACGGCTGCCGCCACCTCCTCGCCCCAGGGCCGGGCGCCGTCACCGCCGGGCGGCAGCCACCGGTAGAGCCAGTGCGCGATCAGCAGATGCCCGGCCCAGAGCCCGCCGACGGCTCCCCAGGCCGCACGCCGGTGCCCCGCGACGATCGCGGCGAAGCAGCCCACGGCGACGGCCAGGAAGATCGGACCGTAGGGGAACCCGGCCCCGATGTAGACGAGCGTGAGCCCCGCACTGGCGTACAGGACGGGCACGGGGTGGCGGTGACGCAGCAGGAGGACCGCCGTGGCCAGGAACAGCAGCACCCGCGCCAAGGGGTTGATGTCCACGCGGTCGAGTTGGCCGTGCTCGGCGAACCTGGACCCGACCTGCACGAACAGGGTCAGCACGGCCGTCGTGAGCCACGGCAGGCGACGGGCCGTCGATCCGTCGGACCCGGAGTTCCACCAGGGCGGCCCGTGCCGCCACATCGGCGGTCCGCCCCAGGACGGGGGCGGACCGACCGGCCTGCCTTCGCGCTGCTCTTCCATGACGGTCACGCTAGACCGGAGCCGGTGGGGCGGGCGTCCGACGGGCGTGGTGATCACACGTACTCCCACGGGAGTAGGAGCCGCAGGTCGCCCGCGCCCCTACGTTGGTATCTGCAGCACAGAGAGGTGGGGGCCGTCCAGCGGCCGACCCTCGGGGCGCCCCCCCGCCGCCACCTTTCAGCAGTTTGCGCCGCATGACAGAAGTTGTGGGCGCGGAGCATCAAGTAGGTGACAATGCGGGGCCGTTGACGGTCCGGCGACCCCCGACCGGGCGCGGAACCCGTTCGGACCAGGGCGTTTTCGGGGCCTCAGCCCTGCCGCAGCAGGCCCACCCCGTGCGCGAGCTGCGCCGCCGCGTGCGAGAAGAACTCCGGGCGGGCCTCGACGATCCGGTTGAACTGCCCGAACACCTCGAAGCCGACGAGCCCGAAGAGCTGGGCCCACGCCGCGACCATCGCCGTGATCGTCGCGGGCGGCAGATCGGGCGCGAGGTCCGCCGCGAGGCGCTCCCCCTCGGTGCGCAGCTCGGCGGGCAGCGGCTCGAAGGCGACGCCCCGCCCCTGGTGGGCGTCGCGGACGATGTCGATGAGGACCAGACCGACGCGCGCGGCGGCCCGGACGGTCGTGTCCGGCGCGCTGTACCCGGGGACGGGCGAGCCGTAGATGAGCGCGTACTCGTGCGGCTGCTCCAGCGCCCAGGCACGCACCGCCTCACACACCGCCGTCCACCGCCGGATGGGCTCCTGCCCGGCCGCCGCCGCATGCGCCGCTTCGGCGGCGGCGCCGAGCGAGTCGTACGCGTCGATGATCAGCGCGGTCAGGAGGTCGTCCCGGCTGGGGAAGTAGCGGTAGAGGGCGGAGGAGACCATGCCCAGCTCGCGGGCGACCGCACGCAGGGAGAGCTTGGCGGCGCCGTCGGCCGCGAGCTGCTTGCGCGCCTCGCTTTTGATCGCCGCGGTCACTTCTTCGCGGGCACGGGCCCGGGCTCCTCGGGTGGCACTGGTGTTGCTGCTCATGAGGGCCAGTGTGGCATGCGCGTGGAGCAGTGCACACATTCGAGAGCACTGCTCTTGCTTTGGAGCACCGACCTCGTGCACACTGCTCTCAAGCGAGAGCAGTGCTCTCGTAATTCGGTTCCACGCCGCCACCCCCAGGAGGGCGCCATGTCCACGACCAGCTCGCCGTACTACCTCAAGGGCAGCCGTCTCAACGTCCGGCTGAACAGCGTGATCGGATGGCTGGCGCGGCACGGAGTCAGCCTGATGGGCAGCGCCGAGCTCTCCGTCCGGGGACGCAAGAGCGGCAAGATGCAGCGGATCCCCGTCAACCCGTATACGTACGACGGCGACCAGGCCCAGTACCTCGTATCGGCGCGCGGGCACTCCCAGTGGGTGCGCAACATGCGCGTCGCCGGGGGCGGGGAGCTGCGAGTGGGGAGCAAGGTGCGGGAGTTCACCGCCGTGGAGGTGCCCGACGCCGAGAAGCTGCCCCTGCTGCGCGGCTATCTGGAGAAGTGGGGCTGGGAGGTGAACCAGTACTTCCAGGGCGTGACCGCAGCCTCCTCCGACGAGGAGATCCTGGCGGCCGCCCCCGACCACCCCGTCTTCCGCATCACCGTGCAGAAGAAGCGGTAGGCCGCCGACGGCCCACCGCGCCCCTCAGCGCTCTTCCCGTGCCTGCAGAACACGGCCCACCATCGGGTGCGTACGCACCAGCTCGCCCAGCGTCGTCGAGCCGCGCGTGATCTTCGCGAAGGCGTTCCACGCGGGCCGGAAGCCCGTGATCGCCGTGTGCAGCATGCCGGGGCGGCGCTCGAAGGCCTTGAGCATGCGGCGTCCGACGCTCATCTCCACGCCGAGCCCCGCCTTGATGGCGAAGGCGTAGTTGAGGGCCTGGCGGCGGGCGTCCACCGCGTCGTGCGACTCGGCGATCCGCACCGCCCACTCCCCCGCGAGCCGGCCGGAGCGCAGCGCGAAGGAGATGCCCTCGCGGGTCCACGGCTCCAGGAGCCCCGCGGCGTCGCCGCAGACCAGGACCCGGCCGCGGGAGAGCGGCGAGTCGTCGCTGCGGCAGCGCGTGAGGTGCCCCGAGGAGATGCTGGGCTCGAAACCGGCGAGGCCGAGCCGGGCGATGAAGTCCTCCAAGTACCGCTTGGTGGCCGCGCCTTCGCCGCGGGCGGAGATCACACCGACGGTGAGGGTGTCGCCCTTGGGGAACACCCAGCCGTAACTGCCCGGCATGGGACCCCAGTCGATGAGGACCCGGCCCGCCCAGTCCTCGGCGACGGTCTCGGGGACCGGGATCTCGGCCTCGAGGCCGAGGTCGACCTGGTCGAGCTTCACGCCGACATGCGCCCCTATGCGGCTGGCGCTGCCGTCGGCACCGACCACCGCGCGGGCCAGGACCGTCTCGCCGCCCTGCAGCATCACGGCGACGGTGCGCCGGTCCGGCACCTCGGTGCCGTGCTGCTCCACGCGCGCGACGGTGACGCCGGTGCGCAGCTCGGCGCCCGCCTTCTGCGCGTGCTCGACGAGCTGCTCGTCGAACTCGGGGCGGTTGATCAGGCCGAAGAGCATCTGCCGCGAGCGGCGCGTACGGGAGAACTTGCCGTCGAGGGTGAACGTCACCGCGTGCACCCGGTCGCGGAACGGCAGCTCGAAGCCGGGCGGCAGGGAGTCGCGCGAGGGGCCGATGATGCCGCCGCCACACGTCTTGTAGCGAGGGATCTCGGCTTTCTCCAAGAGGAGGACACTGCGTCCCGCGACCGCTGCCGCATAGGCCGCCGAGGCCCCCGCAGGGCCGGCTCCGACCACCACGACGTCCCACACGTGCCGGGTGTCGTCCGCTGAGTTCTCGCTGCTCACGTTGGTCTACCGCTCCTGATCCCGCTGTTGGCCGCGCTTTCCCCAGGCATCCTACGGCGGAGCCTCGCGGGCCCCTCCTGTGGGAGGATCACACGTACCCACATGCACAACGTCGCACCTACGAGGAGCGTGCCCATGTCGCCGAATCCGATCGCCGAGACCGTCGCCTCACTGATGCCGAAGGCGAAGGCGGAGCTCACCGAACTGGTGGCCTTCAAATCGGTGGCGGACTTCGATCAGTTCCCGAAGAGCGAGAGCGAGGCCGCCGCGGGCTGGGTGGCGGACGCGCTGCGCGCCGAGGGCTTCCAGGACGTGGCGCTGCTCGACACCCCGGACGGCACGCAGTCGGTGTACGGCTTCCTGCCGGGCCCCGAGGGCGCGCCGACGGTCCTGCTCTACGCGCACTACGACGTCCAGCCCCCGCTCGACGAGGCCGCCTGGGCCACCCCGCCGTTCGAGCTGACCGAGCGGGACGGCCGCTGGTACGGCCGGGGCAGCGCCGACTGCAAGGGCGGCGTCATCATGCACCTGCTCGCGCTGCGCGCCCTGAAGGCCAACGGCGGCGTCCCCGTGAACGTGAAGGTGATCGCGGAGGGCTCGGAGGAGCAGGGCACGGGCGGCCTCGAGCGGTACGCGGAGGCCCACCCCGACCTGCTGACGGCCGACACGATCGTCATCGGCGACGCGGGCAACTTCCGGGTCGGTCTGCCGACGGTGACGTCGACGCTGCGCGGCATGACGCTCGTACGCATCAGCGTCGACACCCTCGAAGGCAACCTGCACTCCGGCCAGTTCGGCGGTGCGGCCCCGGACGCCCTGGCCGCACTGGTGCGCGCCCTGGACTCGCTGCGCGCCGAGGACGGTTCGACGACGATCGACGGTCTGACGAGCGACGCCGCCTGGGACGGGCTGCAGTACGAGGAGAGCGACTTCCGCCGGGACGCCAAGGTCCTCGACGGTGTGGAGCTGATCGGCGAGGGCACGGTCGCCGACCGCATCTGGGCGCGCCCGGCCGTCACGGTCCTCGGCATCGACTGCCCGCCGGTGATCGGCGCGACGCCGTCGGTGCAGGCGGCCGCGCGGGCGCTGATCAGCCTGCGGGTGCCGCCGGGCGTGGACGCGGCCGAGGCCACGAAGCTGCTCCAGGCACACCTGGAGGCGCACACTCCGTGGGGCGCGCAGGTACGGACGGAGCAGATCGGTCAGGGCCAGCCGTTCCGAGCGGACACGACGAGCCCGGCGTACGCGGCGATGGCCGAGGCGATGGGTGAGGCCTACCCGGGCGAGGAGATGCAGTACGCGGGGCAGGGCGGCTCGATCCCGCTGTGCAACACCCTCTCGTCGCTCTACCCGCGCGCGGAGATCCTGCTGATCGGCCTGAGCGAGCCGGAGGCACAGATCCACGCGGTCAACGAAAGCGTGTCTCCCGAGGAACTGGAGCGGCTCTCGGTGGCCGAGGCGCTGTTCCTCCAGAAGTACGCGACGAGCTGAGGACCGCCGATCCGGCAGCGCTCTGCCGACGGCTGAGGAGCCTCGCCTTCGGGCGGGGCTCCTTCTTGCTCGTCCTGACCTGATGGATGCGGGCGGCGCCCCCCGTGTACGCGCACCGTGCCGACGCGCCTTTCGTACGAGGTGGCGTGCCTCGGGCACGGCGACCCGGTGCGGGAGCGAGCCTCCCCGGTGCCGCGCGCCTCCGCGGACGGCTATCCGCCGAGCGGGACGCCGGCTTCCAGGTAGAGCGTGACGCCGCGTTCCCGCGCGCGCAGCGCCCAGCGCAGTCGTGCGTAGCGCACGGCGGGCAGCAGGTCGGCCGCTTCCTGTTCGGTCACGAAGCGCCAGTCGCGCAGTTCGGGACCCGGGAGCAGCATGCGGACCGCGCCGCTGTCGAGCCGCCCGCCGTCGAAGAGGAACCGCATCCCGCCGTAGCCGGGCGGATTCGGCGGCTCCCAGTCGGCGACCAGCAGGTGCGGCGTTTCGGTGAGCTGGATGCCGGTCTCCTCGGCCACCTCGCGCACGCCCGCGCGTGTGGGCGCCTCGCCGGGCTCGACGACTCCGCCGGGGAACTCCCAGCCCGCTTTGTACGTGGGGTCGACGAGGAGCACCCGGTCCTGCTCGTCGAAGAGCAGCACCCCGGCGGCGAGGGTCTCCGCGGTGGGCTCCGGTGTCTGCACGATGTCGGAGCCGGGAGCGGCGCCGCTGCGGACGGCCTCGGCGAGACGTTCGGCGGTCTCGAACGGCGTGAGGAGGCTGGTGTCGACGCGGTGGGCGTCGCCGTCGATCCAGTCGGCGCGGGCGGCGCGGAACGGCTCGATGTGGTCGAAGGCCCACTGCCGCACCCGCATGTCGCCGTCGGGCAGGTCCGACGGCACGGGACGGCCGGATATTCGCTCACGCAGGATCGTTTCGTCGGGAGCGAGCAGGACATGGTGCACGGTGATCCTGCGCGCCGCGAGACCGCCGAAGATCTCATCGCGGTACTCCTGGCGCAGCAGCGTCATCGGCACCACGAGAACGCCGCCGACCTCGGCGTGCAGCGCGGCCGCGGTGTCGATGACGAGGCGGCGCCAGATCGGCAGATCCTGATAGTCGCCCACCTCGTCGAGGCGCTTGGGCGGCAGGAGACAGGGCAGTGCGCCGCCGATGACCTCGGGGTCGAAGAGCGTGCTGTTCGGGATCAGCTCGATCAGTTCCCGTGCGGCGCTGGTCTTTCCCGCGCCGAACGCACCGTTGATCCAGACGATCATTCATTCTCCAGGACCGGAAGGCCGCTGAACAGCGGCGGAGGCTCGTTGAGTAGATCATCTGGGGACGTGATGGGAAACGGTGGCATCCACAGTCCGGCCCCCACTACCTCCTTCTCCCAAACGGACTGGAGGTACTCTACGATCCGCTCTTCCATAGCGGGCGTCACCTCACTGTACGTTCCCTCCACGCCCGGCAGTTCATGCCCCACGCGGGCCTCGATCGCCACCTTCGCGATGCCGCCCGGCCCATCCGGCTTCGCCTTCGCCCAGTGCCGCAGCCGATGGGTGTCCTCGCCGGCCATCTCGGGCACTGCGGGGATCTCGGGACGCTGCCACCGGTCGTACCGCACCTACGAGGGGCGTTCGTCCGCGCCATCCCCCATCGGGTCCCAGTGGTCCGTCTTGAAGTTCTTCGCCGAGACCGCGCCCGAGGACCGCACCGTCGACACCAACCTCCGCGACCGCATCACCATCGCGCTGCTCACGACCCGTCGCACCGGCTACGAGGGCGCCGCCCCGGCAGGACCCGCACGTACCGGATCGCATGAACGACGAGACGCAGCAGGCGGGGGACGGCCCGCGGCTCCTCGGCGGGCCGGGCGCCATGCCGCAGTCGCCCGTGTGCACTCAGAACCGAGTTTCAGTGGTCGGCCGAGCCGAGCTCGGGAGACGACACGGGCTACGACACGGACGGGTGGGCGAGAACACCAAGACCCGCCGGGACTGGGAAGTCGAGGTCACCTTCGACAGGAAGGCGACGCCGGACTCGACCGCGTACGCCGCCGTCCACGAAAAGATCAGGTCGGCGTTCTTCGCGTACGGCGAGGCGTCCAAGGTCCACATGCGGTACATGGACCGCAACGGGCTCCCCGAGGCCTACGAGGGATACGGTCTGCCCAAGTGGGAGCCGCAGGGCGGCGGAGCCGAGACCTCGATCAGATCCGGGTGACGTTCACCGGCACCGGGTCGCTCATCCCGATCACCAACCCGATGGCCGTCTGATGGCCGGCGGGTTCCCGGACAACGCGCGTTACGCGTCAAGTGAATTGACGATTCTTCACCCCAACGTGTGGCACTGCCCTTCCGTGAATCGTTCCCGCACTGCGGGGCGCATCCGCCCCCGCTAGCGTTTTCCCGGCAGGCACCCCAGTCCCCGGTGGCCTCTCGATACTGGCACTCCCGTTGCGCCACGCTCCTTCGTGAGCCCGTCGGCGCCGGCGCTGGGGGGATGAATGCGGCAAGACGAACTGAAGGCATACGCGCGGGAGGAATCCGATCAGCCTCCGCGGGTGTACGGACTGGACGAAGCGATCGTGATCGAACTGCACGGCGAGGTCGACGTCGTGGCCTACCAGCGGTCGGTCTCGCTGGTCGACGCCGTGACCGCGGGGCCGGAGCCCGTCGTGATCATCGACCTGAGTCAGGTCACGTTCATCGACTGTTCCGGACTCTCCCTGCTCATGCGGGCCCACCGGCGGGTGACGACGAGAGGCAGGCGGCTGCGCATCGTCTGCACGCACCCGCTGACGCTGCGCATGCTGCGCGTCACTCAGCTCACCGCGGCCCTGTCACCGGCACCGACGCTCAGCGCGGCGCTCCTCGATCCGACTGACCAGCAGACTTCCTGAGGTACTTCCGGGGCTTCAGGGGCTTCGCCGGTTCGTGGTGGAGCTGATAGTGCGCACGCCAACTCGGGGTCGCCGCGCCGCCCATGACGGTCATCACGACGTCGTGGGCGAGCGAGTCCGTGACGGGGAGGTGACCGAAGAGGACCCGGTGGTAGGTGGTGGCGCCGAGCATGTCCAACAGCAGGTCGATGTCGGCGTCCGGACGGATGTCACCGCGCTCGATGCCGCGCCGCAGGGCCGCCTCCGTGGTGGCCCTCCTGGGGTGGAAGATCGTCTCGGTGAAGACGCGGTCCAGCGCGGGATCGTCGGCGAGTTCGGCCATCAGCGCAGGCAGCGTACGCCGCCCGAGGCTGCCGCCGAAGGCGCGGCTGAGGGTGTCGATGCCTTCGATCAGGTCACAGTGCGTGCATCCCGTGTCCGGCGTGGGCGCCGTCCCCATCGTGTCGGCCAGAGCCGCGATGACGAGGTGCTGCCTGGACGGCCACCGACGCCGGATGGCGGGCTTGGTCGTGCCCGCGCGCCGGGCCACCGCCTCCATCGTCAGGCCGGGATAGCCCGCCTCCTCCAGCAACTCCTGCGTGGCCGTCAGGATCGCCTCGTCGAGCCGGGTGTCACGAGGGCGCCCCGCGGGGCGGGTGGCGCGGGACGAGCGGTCCGCGCCGACCGCGCCACCCGCATCGCCTGCGTTTCCTGCGCCGCCCGCGTAGAGCGAAGGGTCGGGGGTTGCCATGGGAGTCAGTATAGGTAGCATGTCATTTCGTTCCGCTCCGGATCGAAACATAAGGAGGGGCTGCCTTGCCCGAGCAGGAGTCGGCCGCCGACCATGCGCTTACGAAGTCCATGGAGTCCACGCAGTCCACCGAGTCCACGGAGTCCACAGAGTTCAGGGAGTTCACGGCACCCAGCACACCCACCGCGTCCACGGAGATGCGTGACGCCGCGCGCGAGAGTGTCTTCCGCGCCCCCTACGCGGCACTGACCTGGGGCACCGTGCTCTCGGTCGGCCTCGTCGCCTTCGAGTCGATGGGCGTGGCCACCGTCCTCCCCGAGATCGCCGGGAGACTCGGCGGCCTGGGCGCCTACGGCTGGGGCCTGTCCGCGCTGATGCTCGCCAACCTCATCGGCACCATCGCCGCGAGCCGCGCCGCCGACCGGCGCGGCCCCGCGCGCCCGTTGGCCCTCGGCCTCGCCGTCTTCGCCGTCGGCTGCGCGCTGGCGGGGTCGGCGCCCAACTGGCCGCTGTTCCTCGGCGGACGCTTCCTGCAAGGGCTCGGCGTCGGCGCCGTCATGGCCCTCGCGTACACGGCGATCGCGCTCGCCTACCCGCAGCGGCTGCGCGCCCGTATGTTCGCGCTCGTGTCGGGCGGCTGGACCGTGCCATCGCTGATCGGCCCGACGATCGCCGCGCTGATCTCCGACCACGTGTCCTGGCGGGGCGTGTTCGTGCTCCTGCTGCCGCTGGTGGCTCTGGCCGCCGCGCTCGCACTGCCACCGCTGCGCCGCCTCAGCGGACCCGACCGGGCGCCCGCCGCCTCGGACGACGGACCGTGGTGGTCTTCACCGGTGGCGCGCAGCGTTCTGCTCGCCGCGGGCACCGGAGTCCTCCTCGCCGGCCTCGAACTGCGCCGGCCCGTCCTGCTGACCGTGCTGGTCCTGGTCGGCGGCGCCGCGGCGGTCGGCGCGCTGCGCTCGGTCACTCCGGCGGGCACGCTCAGCGGGCGACGCGGCGTGCCGACGGGCGTCGTGCTGCGCTTCCTGCTCTGCGGCGCCTACTTCGGGAGCGAGGCGTTCCTGCCGCTCGGCCTGGTCGAGCTGCGCGGGCTGAGCGCGACGGAGGCCGGGCTCGGGCTGTCGGCGGGCGCGATCACGTGGGTCCTCGGCGCGGTCTGGCAGGGCAGGGCCGACAGCCGCTGGAGCGGCCGGTCGCGGGCGGTGCCGATCGCCGCGGGGTTCGCGGTGCTGCTCGTCGGCATCGTGGTGATGGCCCTGGGTGTCCTGGTCGACGCGACGCCCGAGTTGACCGCCGTGGTGGGCTGGGCGATCGGGGGTGCGGGCATGGGCGTCGCCTTCAACGCCGCGACCACCGACACCATGGAACAGGCCCCGACCGACCGGCAGGGCGAGGCGAGCGGCGCGATGCAGCTCGCGCAGACCTTGTCGGTCGCGGTCCTCAGCGGCCTCGGAGGCGCGGCGGTCGCCCTGTCGGACGCGAACGGTTCGTCGGTGTCGGTCGCCCTGACGGCGACGTTCGCGCTGACGGCGGTGCTGGCGGCAGCGGGGAGCCTCATGGCGCGGAGGATCAGGGGCCGGTCCCGGCCCTCCCTGCCGACCGCACCGTGACCTGATCACCGCCCCCTGACGCGACACCGCCCTGCCGGGTGGCGGCGGCAGGGCGTTACCGAGCGGCGCGGGCCACCCGCTCTCGGCCGTCGTGCCAGCCACCCCTGGCGATTGCCGCTGGCGTCGGGGTATCTCGGCGCCCGGCGCCAGCGGCGGCACCGTGACACAGGGTCGCGCCCGGTCGGGGGTGCCGGGCACGTCCCTGCGTCAGTTACTTCGTGGCCGGGGGCGGTTATGGATGCGTTGCCGGGGCGGATTTTCCGCGCGGTGTACGTTCCCGCGCGGAGCATGATCCCAGCGGCTCCGCGGCGAAGGGGTCACGCGCTCTCGGCGACCCCACCTCTTTCTCCCGCCTCACCCCCTTCTCCCGCCTCCCGGACGGCTGCACGGAGTTCGGCACGAGCGGCCCTGAATGCGGTGACGGGCGCCAAGGTCAGCCTCAGCACGGGCACCACGGCGACGGTCAGAACCCCCACCCCCACAATGAGCGTGACGAGCTTGGGGGTCGCCCAGGGCATCGGATCCCGATGGTCCGAGAGCCAGGCGAGACACCCGATGGTCACGAGGGCCTGCCCCAGCATGATGAATCCCCAGATAGTCCCGGCGATCGTCTGCAGGGCCGACCTCCTCAAGTCGCCACCGGCACTGGTCAAGTAATCGAGTGCGTCCTGTCTGGATCCGCTCTCCCGGGCCTTCTCACTGGCTGTTCTGACGATGCTCTTGATCTGTGTCTCGACAGCCTTCTGGTAGACAGCTACCTCCACTGCCGCGGCGAGAAGGACGACGGGGGCGACTGCGGCGGCAGTCGTGGCGAACGATTCGGTCATCTCCATGAGCCGGATCCTCGCCCGCGCGAGCCGCCGACACGGGAGAGTTACGCAAGAGTGATCAGCTCAGGTTGTCCGTGCCCGTGCGGATTCCGTGCCCACTGGAGCGGCCGAGGTCCGTCATCCTTTCCCCGCCCCCAACGTCAGCCCCGCGATGAAGTGCCGCTGCAGCAGCAGGAACACCAGGACCGTCGGGAGGGCCACCAGGACCGAGCCTGCCGCCAGCAAGTTGTAGTCCGTGAAGAATTGGCCGCGCAGGTTGTTCAGGGATGACGTGATCGGGAGTTTGTCCGGGTTGGAGATGAAGATCAGGGCCCAGAGGAAGTCGTTGTAGATCCAGGTGAATTCGAGGGTGGCCAGGGCCGCGAGGGCCGGACGGCACAGAGGGAGTGTGATGCGCCAGAACTGGGTCCAGACTCCCGCGCCGTCGACGATCGCCGCCTCCAGGATCTCCCTCGGCAGGGTCCGCATGAAATTGGAGAGGACGAAGACGCAGAAGCCCATCTGGAAGCCGATGTTGACGACGATGAGCGCCCAGAAGGAGTCGTAGAGGGTGAGCGAGTCGGACATCCACCAGGGCAGCGGGATCTTCAGGAAAAGGGCGTAGAGGGGGGTGACGATGACCTGTGGGGGAAGCAGGTTGCCCGCAGTGAACAGCATCAGGAGGATGACGCCGCCGCGGATCCGCAGACGCGATATCGCGAAGGCCGCGAACGAGGCGAGGAAGAGCGTCACGATCACCGCGGGGACGGCGATCAGGAGCGTATTGGTGAAGTACCGGCCCATACCGGATTCGGTGTAGGCCTGGTTGTAGTAGTCGAAGGACAGGCGGTCGGGCCAGGAGAAGTAGCCGTTCTCCGCGGTCTCTTCGTACGGGCGCAGCGAGGCGTAGACGGCCAGCAGGAGTGGGGCCAGGAAAGCGAGGGACACGGCGGTCAGGAAGAGGGGGACTCCGAATGCGCCTCGGCGACGAGGGGCCCGGGAGCGGTGGGTACGGGGAGGAAGGGCCTGCGGGCCACCGTGATGGGTCGTGCGGACGTCTGCGGTCATCGGTCGCGCGCACCTCTCAGCTCTTGGACGAGGAACGTCACGATGAATCCCAGGGAGACGGTGAGCAGGACGACCGCTATGGCCGAGCCGAATCCGATGCGGCTCGCCTCGCCGATGATGTTCTCGGTGATGAGCACGGAGAGCAGTTCCAGGCCGTTGCGGCCCTTGTTGACCGCGTAGACGATGTCGAAGGCCCGCAGCGCTTCGATGACCGTGATCACGCCGACGATGACATTCACCGGACGCAGGGTCGGGAAGACGACGCGGAAGAAGGTCTGGCGGGTGTCGGCGCCGTCGATCGCGGCCGCCTCCTTGAGGGCGGGATCGACGGACTTGAGGCCCGCGAGGTAGAGGATCATGACGTATCCGGTGTGCCGCCAGCTCGCGGCCAGCATCATCATCCAGAGGTTGAGGTCGGAATCGCCGAGCCAGTCGATCGGATCCTTCTCGTTGCCGAGAGCGGTGTTGATCACGCCCTGATCGGTGCCCAGGAGGAGTTGCGCCATGAATCCGACGACGGCGAGCGAGAGCACCACCGGCATGTAGAGCACGGACTGGTAGAAGCGGCTGAACCGCACGCCGCGGTCGATGAGGACCGCGAGGAGAAGACCGAAGGGCGTGGCCACGAAACCGAGAAAGGCGATCCAGAGAAGGTTGTGGCGCACCGCGGGCCAGAACGCGGGGTAGTTGGCGGCGAGGCTCTCGTAGTTCTTTCCGCCCACCCACTCGATGTCGCCGATTCCGTCCCATGAAGTGAAGGACAGGCCGATGGAGGCCAGCGTCGGGCCCCAGATGATGACGGCCTCGATCAGGACGGAAAGTCCCAGGAGTACGCCGAGTACGGTGATGTCGCGCCGCGTGAATCGCGTCGGCCGGGCCATGGTCAGCCGACGTCCTGCGCGAAGATGTCCTTCTTCTGCCGTTCGATGCTGTTGACCAGGCCGTCGACGTCGTTCGGGTTGTCGATGAAGTCCTGCAACGCCTTGATCATGACGGTCTGCGCGAAGTCGGGGCGTGTGTCGCGGTCCAGGAACTGCGAGATCTGCTTGGCGTTCGAGACCAGTTCGGCGGACTTCTTCTGCAGCGGGCTGTACTTGGAGGTGTCGGCCCCGTCGTTGACCGCGACGTTGTTCGGGTCACCGGCCAGATACACGTCCTCGGCCTCGGATGTTCCCAGCCACTTGAGGAGTTGCTTGCCCGCGGTCACGTTCTTCGCCTTCTCGGCGATCAGGAATCCGTCGATCGGCGCCTCCACCGCGTCCTGACCGTGCGCGGGGTCGATCTCGGGGAAGGCGAAGAAGTCGATGTCGTCGCGCTCGTTGGCCGGGAACTGCTGCCCGGGGTGGGGCATTCCGAACACGGCCATGCCGGTCTTGCGCCGTTGCAGACCTTGGCCGGCCTCCTCCCAGGTGCGACCGAGCGCCCCCTTCTGGTAGTACGGCATGAGTTCGCGCCACAGGTCGAAGACCTTCTTGACCTTCGTGTCCGTCCAGGCCTCGTGGCCCGCCATCAGGCTCTTGTGGAAGTCGTAGCCGTTCAAGCGCAGGTCGATGTAGTCGAAGGTGCCCATGGCGGGCCAGCCGTCCTTGTCGCAGAAGGCGACCGGAATGCCGTCCCTGTGCATCTTCTTGGCCAGTGCGATGAACTCGTCCCAGGTCCTGGCCTGTTCGTACCCCTGCTTGTCGAAGAGGCTCTTGCGGTGGAAGACGGCCCACGGATAGTAGTAGTACGGCACGAAGTACTGCTTGCCCTCGTGCGTGGACTGGTCCTTCAGCGCCCGCGAGAAGCCACTGAAGTCCTTCCACACGTCACTGATGTCGACCAGCAGGCCCTTCTCCGCGAAGTACTGCATGCGGTATCCGGCGAACCACATGAAGACGTCGTCGGGTGTGGCGCGGAGATAGCGCGTGATGTTCTGCTGGAATTCGTTGTGCTCCGTGGTGTGGACCTCGACCGTCTTCCCGGTCTTCTTCTCGTACGCGTCGAAAGCGTCCTGGAACGCCTTCTTCGGCACCGCGTCCGAGGAGTTGGAGCCCATGGTGACTTCGTTCTTGTTGCCACCCGGCTTCTCACCGCAGGCACCGAGCAGCGCGGGGAGCGTCACCGCCCCCGCCCCGGCCGCGGTGCCGCGCAGCAACCTGCGCCGGGACATCCGATGTCCTGTCGTACCTTCGGGCCTGACGGATCCGCCGAACGATGACTGTGCCATGTCCCCCTCCTCGGGGTTCAACCGAACACAACCGAACGCGCGGGGTGGATCCCACTCCCAAGAGGCGGCCCCGTCAAGGGTTCCGGCGTCAGAGAACCGAACCGGCACCGCCCCTCTTCCAACAGAGTCCAACAAGCTCTACCGTAAGCGCGCGCGTGACACGCACATGCAAACCCCCCATCTTTCGCGAGTACGGAGGAACGTAACGATGCGTCATCTCCCAACCCGCACAACCCGCCTGAGAGTGGTCGGATCGCTGACCGCCGCCCTGCTGTGCGCCGCCGGGCTCGCCATGCCCGCCGCGGCACGTGACACCGCCGCGCCGGCCGACACCCCGGCCACCGCCGACCCCGGCGCGAAGCTTCCCGGCGGTCTCGCCCTCACTCCGCCCATGGGCTTCAACAACTGGAACTCGACCCATTGCAGGGCCGAGTTCGACGAGGCGATGGTCAAGGGGATCGCGGACATATTCGTCGAGAAGGGCCTCAAGGACGCCGGGTACGAGTACGTCAATCTCGATGACTGCTGGGCACTCCCGCAGCGCGACGCGAACGGCAAACTCGTACCGGACCCCGTCCGATTCCCCCAGGGGATCAAGGCCGTTGCCGACTACGTCCACTCCAAGGGCCTCAAACTCGGCATCTATACGAGCGCGGGCACCAAGACCTGCAATTCCGCGGGCTTCCCCGGTGCGCTCGGCCATGAGCGGAGCGACGCCCAGCAGTTCGCCGACTGGGGCGTCGACTATCTCAAGTACGACAACTGCAACAACCAGGGCGTCGACGCCAAACAGCGGTACATCGCCATGCGCGACGCGCTGAAGGCCGCCTCCGAGAGCACCGGCAGGCCCATCGTCTACAGCATCTGCGAATGGGGCGAGAACAAACCGTGGGAATGGGCGGCGGACGTCGGCCACCTCTGGCGCACCACCGGTGACATCAGTGACAACTGGGGCTCCATGTTGTCCATCATGAAGAGGAACCTGCCGCTCGCGAAGCACGCGGGTCCCGGCCGGTGGAACGACCCCGACATGCTCGAAGTCGGCAACGGCGGCATGACGGGCACCGAGTACCGCACGCACTTCTCGATGTGGTCGATCATGGCCGCGCCCCTGCTCATCGGCTCCGACCTGCGCAAGGCGACCCCCGAGACCTTCGAGATCCTCGGCAACGAGGAAGTCATCGCCGTCGACCAGGACCCCCTGGGCAAGCAGGGCGAAGTCGTCACGTCGGAGGGCGGCCGCTGGGTCGTCGCCAAGGAGATGAAGGACGGCAGCCGCGCCGTCGCCCTCTTCAACGAGTCCGGCAGCCCGCAGTCCGTGTCCACGACGGCCGCGGCCGTCGGGCTCCCCGACGCCGACGCGTACACGCTGCGCGATCTGTGGCAGCACAAGAGCTACAACACGGCGGGCCGGATCGCGGCGACCGTCCCGGCACACGGCACCGTACTGCTGCGCGTCTCCGCCGACGGCAAGTGGGCGCACCACCCGCCTGCCACCGAACTCGGCCTGAAGGGCGGCTTGTTCGTGGAGGCCGACGAGGCGGCCGAGGTCACCTCCGAGATCACCAACCTGGGCCGCACGCCCGCCCAGCGGGTCTCCGTGGCGCTCGGCGCGCCCTCGGGGTGGACCGTGAAGGCCACCTCGCCGAGCACGGCGCGCTCGCTGGGGACCGGCAGGACGCTCGCCACGTCGTGGCAGGTCACCGCTCCGGCGGACACGAAGCCGGGATCGTACGACGTCCGTCTCACCGCCACCTACCGCTCGCCGCAGGGCGCCCGCGCCGAGAAGGTGCTGCCGCTCACGGCCCAGGTGGTCGTGGCGCCCCCGGCGGGCAACTCGCCGCTCGGCGACCTGCCGTGGCTGTCGGCGACCAACGGCTGGGGCCCCGTGGAGCGCAACACCAGCAACGGAGAGAGCGGCCTCGGCGACGGCAGGCCGATCACCATCGGCGGAAAGGTGTACGCGAAGGGCCTCGGAGTGCATGCCGAGAGCGCCGTCGAGTACTACGCCGGAGCGGCCTGCGAGAAGGTCACCGCGCAGGTCGGCGTCGACGACGAGACGATCGTGAAGGGCACGGTCGCCTTCGAGATCTGGGCGGACGGCAAGAAGGCCGCCTCGACCGGCGTGCTCACCAACGCCATGCCCGCGCAGGAACTGTCCGCGGACGTGAGCGGCGCCCAGGTCGTACGCCTCGTCGTCACGGACGGCGGGGACGGCATCGACTCCGACCACGGCGACTGGGCGGAGGCCACGCTGAGCTGCTGAGGCGCGCGTCGGGCGGCCCGCCCTGCTCGCCGGGCGGCGGGTCCCCGTCCGTCGAGCGGCGGATGTCGGGCGACCCGCCCTGTTCACAAGCGGCCACCCGACACCGGTCACCCTCCGCGCCACGACCTCGGACGCGCCACGGACCCGGGCGCGACAGGGACCCGGGCGCCGACGGGGACCCGGGCGCGACACATACGTACAGCCCACAGAACCCGACGTCAGCCCCCGACCGCACTCCCCAGCCGCACCGTCGCGCCCGGCCCGCCCGCGGTGCCCGACCCACCGGCCGCGCTCGGCGCCCCGTCGAGCGCGGCCGCCGCCGCACCCACCAGACCCGCGTCCGTGCCCATCAACGCGGGGGCCACGGTCAGTTGGCGTACGAAGGAGAGCGTGGCGTAGTCCCGCAGGGCGCGACGCAGGGGCGTGAAGAGCACGTCGCCCGCCTTCGCCACTCCCCCGCCGATCACCGCGATG
>NZ_LIPN01000002.1:60823-61349 GCF_001418325.1 Streptomyces atriruber
CCGGGTCCCCGGCGCGTGCGGCGGTCGCCACCGCCGCCGCGGACGTGTCGCCTTCGGGGCCCGGGCGCCAGCCGCCCTCCAGGGCGCGGCGCGCGATGTTCGGGCCACTGGCTATCCGCTCGACACAGCCCCGCGCACCGCACGGGCAGGCGTCGCCGTCGAGGTCCACGCTGATGTGACCGATGTGTCCCGCGTTGCCCGTGGGGCCGGGGTGGAGCTTGCCGCCGAGGACGAGGCCGCCGCCGACGCCCGTCGACACGACCATGCACAGGGCGTTGTCGTGGCCGCGCGCGGCGCCCTGCCAGTGTTCGGCGGCGGTCATCGCCACGCCGTCGCCGACCAGGGCGACGGGCAGGCCACCGGTCACCGCACGGACGCGGTCGACCAGCGGATAGCCGCGCCAGCCGGGGACGTTGACCGGGCTGACCGTGCCTGCCGACGCGTCCACGGGTCCCGCGCTGCCGATGCCCACGGCCGTCGCGCGGCCCCACAGGTCACTGGAGGTGAGCTCGCCGAGGACCTCCTC
>NZ_LIPN01000020.1 GCF_001418325.1 Streptomyces atriruber
GCCGCCGTCGCGACGGCGGCACGCACGGTTCGGGTCCTTTTCTCAGCCATGAGGCGGCAACGTAGTAATCGCTTACTGCCCCGTCAACACCTCGGGAGGGCCCTGTTCTTGGACTTTCCCCCAGCACCTCCCTGGCGCAGGGGCAGACTTCGGTACACGCTTACTGTCGTTGCCGAGGCGGCGGACCCGGTCGAGGGGCCCGGGGCACTCCGCAACGGGCGCGGGGAACTGCGCGGCAAGCCACGACGAGCCCGCACCGGAAGGACGTCCGCACATGGCAGACACGCCGACGCACGGAAACAGGCCCACTCGACGAGCGACGATCACCGACGTCGCGGCGCGAGCCGACGTCTCGTCGGCCACCGTCTCGCGCGTCCTCAACGGCAACTACCCGGTGGCCGGGGACACCCGCAGCCGCGTCCACGCCGCCGTGGAGGAACTCGGCTACGTGGCGAACGCCCACGCCAGAGCGCTCGCCGGGACGTCGAACCGCACGGTCGGCATCGTCGTGCACGACGTCGTCGACCCGTTCTTCGCGCACATCGCCCGTGGCGTGGAGCGGGCCGCGTCCGAGGCGGGTCGGCTCTGCATGGTCTGCTGCACCCACGGCGACCCGCGGCGCGAACTCGCCTTCGTCGACCTGCTGCACGAGCAGCGCGCGGACGCGGTGGTCCTGGTGGGCGGCGCGCACCAGGACCGCTCGTACGCGCGCGAAGTGGCCCGCAGGGCGCGCGGGCTGCACGCGGGCGGGGCACGGCTCGTGCTGTGCGGCAGACCGTCGGTGGGGCACGGCGTGCCGACGCTCTCGGTGGAGTACGACAACGAAGGCGGCGCGTTCGCCCTCACCGACCACCTGCTCACCCAGGGGCACGAGCGCATCCTGTACCTCGGCGGGCCGCCCCGCCTCTCCACCACCCACGACCGGCTCGCCGGACACCGCAGGGCGCTGGCGCTGCGGGGCGTGCCGAAGGCTCCCGAGCTGGTGCACACCGGGGCGTTCAGCCCCGCCTTCGGTCATCGCAGGCTCTCCGAACTCCTGGCGTCGGGGCTGGAGTTCAGCGCGGTGTTCGCGGCGAACGACATGGTGGCGATCGGGGCGCTGCAGGCCCTGGAGGAGGCGGGGCTCCGGGTCCCCGACGACGTCTCCCTCGTCGGCTACGACGACGTGCCCGCGGCCGCGACGCTGCGGCCGCGGCTGACCACCGTGCGGGTGCCGCTGGAGGAGATGGGGCGGCAGGCGGTGCGGATCGCGGTGCCCGACGCGGAGGCCGAGGCGTGGCGGCCGCCCGCGGAGGGCCGGGTGCGGCTCGGCACGCACATCGTCGTGCGGGACTCGGTGGCGGGACGCGCGGGTCGGGCGGTCGAGCAGGTCGAGCGCATCACTGAAAGCGGTTAACCCCGGAAAGGGGCGCGCACATCCATGGCCGGAGCAGAAAGAACGTAGAAAGATTCCGGCCCCTCTTGCGCCACATAGCAACCGCTTACATGCTGTCGCGGGATCGGCTCACCACATGTGCCCCGAAGCCTTCATGTGCCCCCGACACCTCTGGGAGTTCGCATGCCCACGCCGCCCACTCCTGCCGCCGACGCCACCGGGCCCAGCCGTCGCACACTTCTCGCGGCGGGGGCGGCGTCCGTCCTCGTGCCGTCGGCGGCGAGCGGCACGGCACGGGGCGCCGCGCCCCCGGCCGACTCCGAGGACTCCTACGACACCCTGCTCGCCCGCGCCGCCGCGCAGCTCACCGGCGGCGACTTCGACGCGGCGGACCCGGACTTCGCCGCCGCCCTGAAGGCCCTGGACACCCGGGCTTCCGGCTGGTGGCGGCAGTTGGACCGGTCGGCGGGCAGGACGGCGCTGTGGGCCGACCTCTCCCCCGCCTCCGACCCCGGCAACTTCGGTCAGAGCTACCCCCGTCTGCGCACCCTCGCGACGGCCTGGGCCACCCCCGGCACCTCGCTGACCGGCAGCGCGGAGATCCTCGACACCCTGCTCGACGCGCTGCGCTTCCTGCACGCCACCGGCTACCACCCCGGCCGCCCGGAGTCGGGCAACTGGTGGTTCTGGGAGATCGGCGCGCCCCGCGCGCTGATGGACACGTGCGTGCTGCTGCGAGCACACCTCCCGGCCGACGACCTCTCCGCGTACACCGCGACGGTCGCGAAGTTCTGCCCCGACCCCGACCGGCGCACCAACGCGCCCTCCCTGGCCGAGACCGGCGCCAACCGCGCCGACAAGGCCGTCATCGTGGCCCTGCGCGGTCTGCTCGCCCGGGACGGGGCCACGGTGGCGCTGGCCCGCGACGGGCTGTCCGACGTCCGGGACAACGGCAGGAACGGCCTCTTCCAATACGTCACTTCGGGCGACGGATTCTATGCGGACGGGTCGTTCGTGCAGCACGGCTCCGTCGCGTACACGGGAACGTACGGCAGTGTCCTGCTCGGCAGCGCGGGCCAGCTGATCGCGCTGCTCGCCGACTCCCCGTGGGCGGTCACGGACCCGAAGACGTCCGTGCTGTACGAGGCGGTGGACCGGACGTTCGCGCCGGTGGTGTTCGACGGGCTGATGATGGACGCGGTGCGGGGCCGGGCGATCTCCAGGGAGAAGGCCAGGGACCACGACGACGGCGCGGCGACGCTCTCGCACATTTTGCAGCTGGCGTCCGGCGCCCCCGACGCGTACGCGCGACGCTGGCGGGCCATGGCCAAGGGCTGGCTCCGCCGCAACACGACCACGCCCTACCCGACTCTGGCGGGCATCCCGGCGCTGGCCCGCGCCAAGGCCGTCCTCGACGACGCCTCGATCCCGGCCGGCGACCGGCTCACCGGGCACTTCGTCTTCGCGGACATGGACCGCGTGGTGCACCGCAGGCCCGGCTGGGCCCTCGCGCTGTCGCTCTCCTCGAAGCGCATCGCCGCCTACGAAGCGGGCAACGGCGAGAACCTGCACGGCTGGTACACCGGTGACGGCATGACCTATCTGTACGACGGCGACGACCTCGGGCGGTTCGGTGACGCCTTCTGGGCGACCGTCGATCCGTACCGCCTGCCGGGCACGACCGTGGACACGCGGGCCCGTGCCGACATCGGCTCGGGCGGCGGCACCGGCACGTACCGCCCGAAGAACGCCGTGGCGGGCGGCGCCGTCCTCGACGCGCGCCACGGGGCGGCGGCCATGGAACTGCTCGCCGACGGAAGCACGCTGCGGGCACGCAAGGCGTGGTTCTGCCTCGACAACGCCGTCGTCGCGCTCGGCGCGGGCATCTCCGCGAGCGACGGACGCACCATCGAGACGGTCGTCGAGAACCGCAATCTGTACGCCGACGGCCCCGCGCGGCGGCTGACCGTGGACGGACGGGGACAGCCGGGGCACGACGGGTGGTCTGCGCGGCTGTCGGACGCCCGGTGGGCGCACCTGTCCGGCAGCGGCGGCTACGTCTTCCCCGACCACGACGGCCGCGCGGACGGCCTGGGGCTGCGTGCCCTGCGCGAGGAGCGTGTCGGCGCGTGGCGGGACATCAACACCGGTGCCGACACGGGCGGCAGCACGTCGCCGGTGGCGCGCCGCTATCTGACCCTCTGGCTCGACCACGGCGTGTCCCCCGCCGACGCCTCGTACGCCTACGTCCTGCTGCCCGGCGCGAGCGCGGCCGCCACCGCGGCCTGGGCGCACGCCGGGCCCGTGCGGATCGTGGCCAACGACGCAGCCGTACAGGCGGTCGAGGCGCGGCGCGACGGGCTGCTCGCCGCGCACTTCTGGGCGCCCGGCCGGGCCGGGGGACTCTCCTCCTCCGGGTCCTGCACGGTGCTCGTGCGCCGCGGGCACGGCGGTGTGTCCGTGGCCGTCGCCGATCCCGGCCGTGCGGAGTCGACGCTCGACGTCGAGCTGCCCTTTCCCGTGCGCGGGGTGGTCCGTGCGGACGACACGGTGGCCGTCCGGCCGGGACGGCGGCCCCTGGTCACCGTGCGGGTCGGTGGGTCCCGTGGGCGCACGCACGCCGCCGAGCTGCGGTGAGCCGACCGTTCGGTCCCGAGTTTTCCGCAGGCGCGTCGCGGCTCGTCGCGCAGTTCCCCGCGCCCCTCACGGGGCGCCCCCGAGTTTCCCGCTGACGGAACCACCGACAGAAGGAGTGCACCTCATGAGATCCACTCCGCTCCACCGCCGCACCGTCCTCGGCGCTCTCGCCGCCGCCACCGGCGTCGCGCTGCTGCCCGGCACCGCCCGTGCGGCGCGGGCCACCGCCGCCGTGCCACTCACCGCCCGCGTCTCCGCCGAGTCGCAACGGGTGCGGCTCGGGGCGGCCCAGCGTGCCAGCGACTTCTTCACCACGGGGACGTACGCGCCCGCGGGCACCGCGGTCACCGTCACCGTGTCCGCGCCGGACGGCCTCCTGCCGACCCTGCACATCGGCATCCCCGACTACTACTCCACCCCCAACACCCCTCGCGCCTATCCGCTGAGGACCGGGACGAACACCGTCACCGATCCGAACGGCGGGCCCGTCCATCTGACGATGACGGGCAACGGCGAACGCGCCACGGTCACCGTCGGCGCCGGTTCCGTGCCCATGCCCACCTTCACGCACGGCTCGACCTCGGAGTCCGCCTTCCAGTCCCAGCTGGACTCCCACACCGCAGCCGGATACGTGCAGCTCCGCTCCGCGCACGCCATCGTCACGCTGTCCCGCGCCACCGCTCTGCAGTACCGCGCCGAGAACCACGCCGCGCTCCTCGACACCTACGAGCAACTCCTGGCGTCGCACGCCGCGTTCAGCGGGTTGAGCGGCACCAGCGGCACGCACGCCCGCAATCCGCTGCCCTACCACTTCGTGAACGTCACCAAGGTCGCCTCGGGTGTGGGCGCGTATGCCACGCACGGGTACACCGGCTATCCGGCCGCCGCCATGAAGTACATCGCGGGCGTGGACGGGCTGCGGACCGGCGGCTGGGGCATGTACCACGAACTCGGGCACCAGCACCAGCAGTTCGCGTACAAGCCGGGTGCCCTCACCGAGGTGACCTGCAACCTCTACTCGCTCGCCGCACAGCGCACGCTAGGCCAGGCGTCCCGGCTGCTCGTGCGGGACTCCGCGGGCAAGGACGTCTACGACCGGGCCTTCGCGGCCCGCGACGGAGGCGGCGACTACGCGTCGCTCGACGTCTGGTCCAAGCTCGTCCCGCTGTGGCAGCTGCACCTCGCCTTCGGCACCGGCGTCTGGCCGCAGCTGCACCGGCTGATCCGCGCCGACAACCCTGCAGCCGCCACGGACGCGGACCGCTACGACCACCTCGCGGTGTACGCCAGCCGGGCCACCGGACGCGACCTCACCGAATTCTTCACCGGCAAGTGGCGCTTCCCCGTCACCTCGGCCGGCACGGCCCGCATCGCCGCGCTCGGCCTGCCGAGGCCCACCGTCGACGCGAGCACCTATCGCGAATAGCGTCACCCGACCCGCACCCGCCACCGAGGAGTCACGGACCCCATGCCCGCACCGCATCTGACCCTGCCGCCCACCGACCGCGTCCTGTCCCCGCTCACCGGCTGGACCCGAGCACACTGGGAGGCGCTCGCCGACCGACAGCTGGACGCGCTCGTCCCGTACGCGACACCGGGGTTCGCGCAGTACCGGCTGCCCGGAAGGGGCAGTTGGTCGGGGGTCGTGTCGGACGGCCTTGAAGGGTACGCGCGCTCGTTCCTGCTCGCCGCCTTCCGGATCGCGGGAGCGGACGGCGAGGCCGACCCCCGCCTCGTGGAGCGCTACGCACAGGGTCTCGCGGCGGGCACGGACCCCGGCAGCGGCGAGGCCTGGCCGCAACTCACCGACTGCTCCCAGCAGATGGTGGAGGCCGCGTCCATCGCGATCGGACTGCACGAAACCCGCCCCTGGATCTGGGACAAGCTCGACACCCGGGTCCAGGAGCGGGTGGTCGACTGGTTCTCCGGCTTCGTCGGCAGGAAGACCTGGGACAACAACTGGCGGCTTTTCCAAGTGGTTTCCGAGCAGTTCCTCGCCTCGGTCGGCGCCCCGTACAGCCAGGCGGACATCGACGGCGGCCTGGACCGCATCGAGGACTGGTACCGCGGCGACGGCTGGTACAGCGACGGCGACGGACGCAACTTCGACTACTACATCGGCTGGGCCATGCACCTGTACCCGCTGCTGTGGGCCCGGATGACCGGCGGGGACGACGGCGGCCGCGCCGAGGTCTACCGGGAACGCCTCACCCGGTTCCTCACCACCTACCCGCACTTCTTCGGCGGCGACGGCGCGCCCGTCCACCAGGGCCGCTCCCTGACGTACCGCTTCGCGGCCGCGGCTCCGGTGTGGATGGGCGCCCTGGCCGACTGCACTCCCCTCGCACCGGGCCTGACCCGACGCCTCGCCTCCGGCACGGCACGGCACTTCGTGGAGCGCGGCGTGCCCGACGAGCGGGGGCTGCTGCCGCTCGGCTGGTACGGGACGTTCCTGCCCGCGACCCAGGCCTACTCAGGCCCGGCCTCCCCGTACTGGGCGAGCAAGGGCTTCCTCGGCCTGCTGCTCCCCGCCGGCCATCCCGTGTGGACGGAGCGCGAAGTGCCGCTCCCCGTCGAGGAGTCCGACCAGTACACGGCGCTCCCCCAGCCCGGCTGGCTGCTGCACGGCACCCGGCACGACGGCATCGTCCGCCTCGTCAACCACGGCAGCGACCACAACCTCCTCGAAGGCCCCGCCCAGGACGACCCGCACTACGCCAAGTTCGCCTACTCGACGGCGACCGCCCCCGAGACCGCCCCGCGCGCATGGGAGCGTGCCGTCGACGGCCACATGGCCCTGCTCACCCCCGACGGCACGCCCTCGCGCCGCCTCCGCATCCACCCGCTGAGCTGCGAGGGCCGGATGGCCGCGTCCCGCCACGACGCCCAGTACCCGGGCGGCGACGAGGCGTTCCCCATCGAGACGACGAGCGTGCTGCACGGCCCGTGGGAGATCCGCGTGCACCGCGTGCGGGCACCCGCGGGGGCGACCGTCCGCGAGGGCGGACACGCGGTGGCGGACGGGACACAGCCGCACACCGAGCGCGGCCCCGGCTGGGCGCTCACCCGTACGACGACGGGCCTCACCAGCGCGGTCGTCGCCCTGCACGGCTGGGACGAGCAGGCGGGCATCGCCCGCGAGGTGGCGGCCAACGCGTACGGACCGCACTCCGCGACACCGTTCCTGACCTCCGCGTCCCACCCGGGCGGCGACAGCGTCCACGTCACCCTGATCGCCCTGTCCCGGGACACGGTCAGCCCGCGCGCCCTGCGGGAGTCCATCACCTGCACCGTGGACGGCGGCACGGTGCGCATCCGCTTTCCCGACGGCACCGGACTCGTCGTGTGACCCGGATCGGCCCGTGTCCGAGGTCCGAGAATCCCCGGTCCCGTCACGGCCCGAACCGGTCGGGATCGGCGGCCGCCCAGTCCGCCCGCCACGACTCCGGAGGCTCGTTCAGCAGCTCCTTGTCCTCCAGCCACTCGTACAGATCGGCATAGGAACGGATCTCTCCGCCCGTGCTCATCCTGCGCCGCAGCATCCGCGGGTGCAGCTGTCGAGGGGAGTCGAGACCCATGGCGGCGATGATGTGCTGGGCGCTGCGGACCGTGGCCGCCTGGTAGCGGCGGACGCGGTCGGCCTTGTCGGGGACGTCCAGCGCCCGGGCGCGGCGGGCGTCCTGGGTGGCGACTCCGACGGGGCAGGCGTTGGTGTGGCAGGCCCGGGCCTGGATGCAGCCGAGGGCGAACATCATCGCGCGGGCCGCGTTGGTGAAGTCCGCCCCCTGGGCGAGACGTCTGACGATGTCCCCGCCGGTGGCGATCTTGCCGCTGGCGCCGACGCGTATCCGGTCGCGCAGCCCGGTGCCCACGAGCGCGTTGTGCACCGTCATCAGGCCTTCGGTGAGGGGCATGCCCACCTCGTCGGCGAACTCCAGCGGCGCGGCCCCCGTGCCGCCCTCGGCTCCGTCCACGACGATGAAGTCCGGGCTCACCCCCTCGGCGAGCATGGCCTTGCACAGAGCCAGCACCTGGACGCGGTCTCCCACGCACAGCTTGATGCCGACGGGCTTTCCCTCCGCGAGATCTCTCAGGCGGGCGATGAATCCGATCAGCTCGCGCGGGGTCGAGAAGGCGCTGTGCTGGGGCGGGGAGACGACGGTGCGGCCCGGCGGGACACCGCGGATTCCGGCGATCTCGGTGTCGACCTTGGCGCCCGGGAGCAGCCCTCCCAGGCCGGGCTTGGCACCCTGGGAGAGTTTCAGGAGCACGCATTTGACCTGCCGGTGGCGGGCCTTGACCGCGAAGCCATGGGCGTCGAAGTTCCCGCCCGGGGTGCGGCAGCCGAAGTATCCGGTCCCGATCTGCCAGATCAGGTCGCCCCCGTGGCGCAGGTGGTGCTCGGAGATCCCGCCTTCTCCGGTGTCGTGGGCGAACCTGCCCCGAGCGCCCTTGTTGAGGGCGAGGACGGCAGGGGCCGACAGGGCGCCGAAGCTCATCGCGGAGATGTTCAGCAGCGACATCGCGTACGGCTGGGTGCAGTCCGGGCCGCCGACGAGCACGGTGGGCGGCTCGTCGCTCGCCGTCCTCGCAGCCATGGACGGCGCCAGGAACTCGTGACCCTCGGCGTAGACGTCGCGTTCGGTGCCGAACGCCGTCTTCGCCTCGATCCCCTTGGCCCGCTGATAGACGGCGTCCCGTACGCCGCGGTCGTAGGGGCGGCCGTCGAAGTTGCGCTCGACGAAGTACTGCTGGAGCTCCGGCCTGACGCTCTCCAGCAAGAAGCGGGCGTGCCCGAGCAGCGGATAGTTGCGCAGGATCGCGTGCCGACGCTGCAGGACGTCCCGCACCCCGAGCGCGGTGAGCCCGAGCAACGGCACGGCTGCCACCCACCACCAGGAGGACCGGGCACACGCCGTCGCCGTGGCCCATGCCGCGCCGGTGGCACACGCGACGAGCGGGGTGTAGCGGGCGAGACCGAGAGGCAGCTTCACGAAACCGTCTCCGCTTCCACCAGCCGGGTCAGCCGCTCCGGGGTGAGCGGGTGGCCGGGGTCCTTCAGGAGGTCCTTACCCTTGAAGAGCACGGCCGGTGTGGCCTGGACGGCGGTCTGCCGGTCGAAGGCCTGCTGCACCTTGTTCACCCACGTGTCGTGCGTGCCGTTCCTGACCGCTGCGGTGAACTTCTCCATGTCCATGCCGTCGACCTTCTTCCCGAGAGCCAGCAGGACTTGTTCGTCCCCGAAGGAGTCGTCGTTCTCGGAGGACGGCTGGGAGGCGAAGAGGACGTCGTGGAAGTCGCGGAACTTCCCCGCGTCCTGAGCCGCCGCCAGCGCGTTGGCCGCGTACTTCGACCCCCGGCCCGGGACGATGCGGTCGACGAAGGAGAGGACGTGGTATTCGACGCGGAGTCTGCCCTCGTCCTGGAGCCTGTTGATCGTCGTGTGCAGTGCGCGTTCGAACCGGGCGCACCCCGGGCAGCGAGGGTCTTCGTACACCGTCAGGGTGGCGGGGGCGTCGGCCGGGCCACCGGGAATGACGAGGTCGTCGTCGCCCGTGGCCCCCGAGGGCACGACGACGGGGCGGTCGTCCTCGGCCGCGCCCGACTGGACCACGACGGCGACGGCGACGACCGTCGTCACGGTCGCCACGACTGCGGCGCTCAGGGCGGTTTGCCGCACGCGGCGCGAGCGCCGGTCGGCACTTTCACGTTCGGCCCGCAGGCGGTCTCGTGCCTGACGTGGCTGCGTACGGACGGCGGACTTGCTCATGTGAGGCCTCTTCGGGAGGTGGTGCGGGCGAGGTGGAACGGGCAGGTGGGCAGGGCGGGGCAGACGTGCGGGCTGCGGGTCAGCGGAGGACGGCGTCGAGCGAGAAGCGGCTCGCGGGCCACCGGACCAGCCAGGTGCTCAGGAGGAGCAGCCCGACGTCCCTGAGGACTTCCTGGAGATAGCGGGTGTCGGCGGAGTCGATTTCGCCGCCACCGCCGAAGCAGCCGCAGTCGACGCTCAGGCCGCGGGCCCACGCCTGGACGATCCCCGCGAGGAACCCGGTGAGGAGCAGCGCGGACAGCACAGCGGCGAGCCGGATCCGCAGACCTACCAACAGCAGTGCAGCGAGAGTGAGTTCGAGCGCGGGGATGCCGTGGCCGACCGGAGCCACCAGGGTTTCGGGCAGGATCCGGTACGCGCGCACCGCCTGGGCGGATGCCACCGGGTCCTGGATCTTCGCCCACCCGGCCCAGCACCAGACGACGGCGAGGGCGACCCGCGCGGCCGCGGTGATGCCCGGCACCGTCCGACGGGCCCGGTCCCGGGAATCGGGCATGGCGGAGGCGGGACAAGTCGGGGTTCGCGTCATCACCTGCGGATTCCTGTTCTCGTGGCGTGAGGAGAGGACCGGTGCGTTCGTCGGTCCGCCCCTTCAACCTCGCCCAGGCTTTCGCAGGCCGGTAGCAGCGGCTCTTCGATGACCCCATAAGTTCGCCCTATGGGGCGGCGGTCTCAGGGCTGCGGGCGCAGCGCCCCGGCCCGCGATGTGCGACGGCCTACGACGTTCCGGCGGGGCCGGTGGGCCGCTGCCCCTTCGGCCGGACGGCCCGGAGGGAGCGCCGCGCGTCGAAGCCGGTCACCCTCACCGACTTGAGGCGTTCCTCAGCGCCCGCGGGCGGGATCCGCGGGACGTGCGCTCCAGCACCGGCACTCCGCCCAGTTCTTCCAGGCAGCTCGACCACGCCGAGCAGGAGGTCGAGGGCGGCCAGAGCGGGAGTACAGGGAGAAAGAGGCACAGAACAGCCCTATGGCAATCACTCATAGATACAGCTTATGAGTGCATAAGTCGGAAACATCTACCCACAGGGGGCGCCGACTTCGAGGCTGGTCGCATCACCGCATGACAACGCCACAAGGGATGACGCAGTGAGACTGAAGTACCTGACCGCGATGGCCACCGTCGCCGCGATGGCTCCGGCGCTGTTCGGGGCCACGCCTGCGGCCGCGGGCGAGGCCCTCGGCACGGCCGTGCCGGCGCCCGACCGCAGCCCGGAGGAAGAGCCGACGCCTCACGCCTCCGAGACCGGCACGGCAACAGCCCCTGCCGAGGCCCCCGATGCGGCCGTGCCTGCGCCCGACCACAGCCCGCAGGAGGAGTCGGCAGCTCACGCCTCCGAGACGCGCGCGTCCGCGCCCCCTGACGTCAAGCTGGAAGGCGTCCCGGACGCCCTCATCGGGGGCGACGACTGGTCGAACTTCACCCTCGTCGTCGACAACCCCCACGACGAGGGGAACCTCTGGGACCTCGACATGGCCGTCAACACCGAAGCCTCCGGCCTCCGCTTGTACGGGGACGATCTCCGCGTCCAGATACAGGTCGACGGCGCCTGGCGCGACGCAAGGGTCTACAGCCCCCCGGACCTCGGCGACTACGACCTCGAACTGCTGCTGGAATTCCCGTTGCCGACGGGCCGGACCACCTTCTCCCTCCGCATGCGCGCCGCGTCGGACGCACCGCTCACCGCCTTCTTCATGGGCCCGCGGGTCTACGACGAGCAGGTCCAATCGGACGACGAATACTGGGTGTGGTCGAAGATCATCGCTCCTTCCGAGGGCGGAGGGGAGCCGGGAGACCCCGAAAAGCCCGGGGATCCCGAGGAGCCCGGAGACCCCGAGAAGCCGGGTGATCCCGAAAGGCCCGGGGACGGCGAGAAGCCGGGTGATCCCGAAAGGCCCGGGAACGGCGAGAAGCCCGGAGGCGGCGAGCCTGGAAGCGGGCACAAGCCCGGTGCCGGCGGACACCCGGGCAAGGGCGACACGAGCGGCGGCGGCAAAGCCACCGGCCCCACCGACCACACCAAGCCCGCCACTCCCCCGACTCCCGGCAATGGCAGCGGCAACAGCGCCCTCCACCCGGCCGCCGAGCACTCCGGCACGACCGGCGGCGACACCGGCAGGACCGCCGCGAGCGGCTCCCTCGCCCGGACCGGGAGCAACGACGGCACCAGCTGGCTGATCGGTGCCGGCGGCGCCTCCGTCGCACTCGGCACGGCACTGGCCGCCGCGGCCCACAGGCGCCGCCGCGCCACCGACTGAACGGCACCCGTCGTGCACGGCGGCCGGGACCGACGAGTGTTCGATCGGTGGGGTGTGTGGGATGTACTGCCGGAGAGCGAGCGGCGGCGCTGGTCGCTGGAACCGTTCGAGAGCGTGGGCCCGCTGCGTTTCGGGATGCGCCCCGCCGACGTCACCGAGGCGCTCGGCGGCATCACGAAGAACCCCCAGCACCACACGCGTGCGGCTCTGTCGCAGGACCGGCACGGCACTGTCAAAGGGGAGTGCTGGGGGCTGGGGCTGACGTTCTACTACGGCCTCGACGAACGGCTGCGGGGCATATCGGTCGACGCCCTGAAAGGGCCTCAGGTCTTCGCGGACGGCACGGCACTGGTGGGCCGGGTGCCCTCTGAGGTCGAGCAGTGGATCATCGGCCGTACCGAGATCCGCGAGCCGTTCTCGGAGCTGTTCTACGTGAAGCTCGGGGAGCCCGGATCAGCGAGCCTCGGCGTGGTGGTCTGCGTCCAGCGGACGGGTGACCGTCTGCTCACGCGCCCGGTGTTCCTCCCCGCCGAGGGCATGAACGCACCGCTGGACTTCCTCCCCTCCGAGGTGTGGACGACTCACTGAGTGCCGGACAGCACCAGGTCCGCATCACGTCCTCACCTCGTACGCCACCACCACTCGCCCCTCCTCGTACGCGACGGGAGATCCGCCATGCCCGGCACAGCCGCGCACGCCATCTTCATGGGCTACCGCACCGCGCCCGGACAGCGTCCCGTCGACGTTGTGGTGACCGCCTCCTGCAGCCCCTGTGAGCCCTGGTTCATACGCCTGTGCTGCATCGACGAGCAGGCCTGCGAGATCGCCACGTGGAGCTTCTCCCGCGGCGCGCTGTTCGACGGACTGACCAGCCCGGTGGTCAGCAGGGGCGTCACCGTGCAACCCGTCGGTTTCGCCCTGCTGTTCTCCCTGAGCGGTCACCACACGCACCGCTCCGTCGTCCAGCTCGACCGGGCCGAGTTCGCCGCCTACCTCGTCCGTGCCTGCCTCTCCGAGACCTGACCGGCCACAGAGGTCCGTTCAGATGCCGCCCGCCTCCCGCCGGTGGATCTGCTCGACCAGCTCCGCGGCCATCCGCTTGATCGTGTCGAGCCCCGCCGTTCCCCAGCGGCGCGGCTCGACGTCCACGACACTGACCGTGCCGAGCACCGTCGCCGTGCGGTCGATCAGCGGCGCGCCCAGATAGGAGCGGATGCCGGTCTCGTCCACCACGGGGTTGCCCGCGAACCGCGGATAGTCGCGGACGTCCTCCAGGACGAGGGCCTTGCGGCGCACCACAACGTGCGGGCAGTACCCGTGGTCGCGGGCCAGATAGCGGCAGGCCTCGCCGTCCCGGTTCCCTGGAGTGTGCAGTCCCGCGAAGAACTGCTGTTTCTCGTCGAGGAAGTTGACCATGGCGTACGGCGCGCCGGTCAGCTCGGCGAGCCGGTCCGCGAAGGCGTCGAAGGCCGGTTCGGAGTACTGCCCGATCCCGAGCCCCCGCAGCCGCCGCACCCGCGCGGGCGCCTCCTTGTCCACGGGGGTGAGCAGGAGGCGCCCGGTCGGGTCATGCATCACGTGTGGGCTCCGTAGCTGGCCGCCGGAGCGTGGTTGAGGAGGTGTTTGACGAGGATGAGGAGGGTCTGGATGCCGGAGCTGGAGATCCGTGCGTCGCAGCGCACGACGGGGACCTGCGGGTCGAGGTCGATCGCGGAGCGCACTTCGTCGGGCTCGTAGCGGTAGGCGCCGTCGAATTCGTTGATCGCCACGATGAAGCCCATGCCGCGCTGCTCGAAGAAGTCCACGGCGGCGAAGCAGTCCTCCAGGCGCCTGGTGTCGGCGAGCACCACCGCGCCGAGCGCTCCTTCGGAGAGTTCGTCCCACATGAACCAGAAGCGCTCCTGCCCCGGCGTGCCGAACAGGTACAGCACGTGCTCCGGGTCGAGCGTGATTCTCCCGAAGTCCATGGCGACGGTCGTCGTGGTCTTGTTCTCCACGCCCGAGAGGTCGTCGGTGGCCTCGCTGACCGTGGTGAGCAGCTCTTCGGTGCTCAGCGGCGCGATCTCGCTGACCGCGCCGACGAAGGTCGTCTTGCCGACCCCGAAGCCGCCCGCGACCAGGATTTTCAGTGCGGTGGGGAAAAGGTCAGAGCTGTCGTCGTAATCCATCGAGCACTGCCTCCAACAGGGACCGGTCAGTGGGGTTGTGGTAGAAGTCCGGGGCCTTCTGGGTGAGGACCCCGCAGTCGAGGAGATCCGAGAGGATCACTTTGGCCACGGCCGCGGGCAGCTTCAGCTGGGCCGCGATCTCGGCGACGGAGGTGGGCGCCTCGCAGAGGCCGAGGGCCGTGGAGTGCTCCGGCCCGAGGTAGCCGAGCGGTGTGGAGCCGGTCGCCATCACCAGGGAGAGCAGGTCGAGTTGGCTGGTCGGTCTCGTCCGTCCGTTGCTGACGGTGTAGGGGCGGACCAGCCGCCCCGCGGCGTCGTCGAGCCAGGGCCCGTCGTGCGGGGCCGCCATCCTCAATGCCTCATCGGCGCGGGTTCGCCGGCGGGCTGCCGGGGGGCGGTGATCAGATACGGCCGCACGCTCTTGACCAGCATCGCCATCTCGTAGCCGAGGACGGCCGCGTCCGCGTCGCGCCCGGCGAGCACGGCCAGACAGGTGCCCGAGCCCGCGGTGGAGACGAACAGGAGGGTGGAGTCCAGTTCCACGACGACCTGGCGGACGTCACCGCCGTCGCCGAAGCGGATGCCCGCGCTGCGCCCCAGCGAGTAGAGCCCCGAGGCGAGGGCCGCCATGTGGTCGGCGCTGTCCGGGTCGAGGCCGTGCACCGACTTCACGAGTCCGTCGGAGGAGAGCAGCACGGCGCTGTGGGTGTGCGGCACGCGCTGCACGAGGCCGCTCATCAGCCAGTCGAG
>NZ_LIPN01000200.1:0-7293 GCF_001418325.1 Streptomyces atriruber
CTCCCCCTCAGGCCCCCACGAACACCCCCGTAGTCGAAGGAAAGATCTCGCATGCCCGCACTGACCACGACCTCCGACGGCTTCCTCCTCGACGGCGAGCCGTTCCGGATCGTCTCCGGCGCGATGCACTACTTCCGCGTCCACCCCGCCCAGTGGACCGACCGGCTGCGCAAGGCCCGCCTGATGGGCCTCAACACCATTGAGACGTACATCCCTTGGAACCTCCACCAGCCCGACCCGAACGGTCCGATCGTCCTCGACGGCCTCCTGGACCTGCCCCGCTATCTGCGGCTGGCCCACGCCGAGGGCCTGCGCGTCCTGCTGCGCCCCGGGCCGTTCATCTGCGCCGAGTGGGACGGCGGCGGGCTGCCCTCGTGGCTCACCGCGGACCCGGACATCGGGCTGCGCAGCAGCGACCCCCGCTTCACGGACGCGTTCGACCGCTACCTCGACCAGTTGCTTCCCGCGCTCCTGCCGCACATGGCCGCGTCCGGCGGCCCCGTGATCGCCGTACAGGTGGAGAACGAGTACGGCGCCTACGGCAACGACACCGCCTATCTGAAGCACCTGGAGCTCGCCCTGCGCTCACGCGGGGTGGCGGAGCTGCTGTTCACCTGCGACCAGGCCGACCCCGCGCACCTGGCGGCGGGCACCCTGCCGGGCACGCTCGTCACCGGCACCTTCGGCAGCCGCGTCGCCCGCTCGCTGGCCCGCCTCCGGGAGCACCAGCCCGAAGGGCCGCTGATGTGCGCGGAGTTCTGGATCGGCTGGTTCGACCACTGGGGCGAGCCCCACCACGTGCGGGACGCGGCCGACGCCGCCGCCGACCTCGACCTGCTGCTCTCCGCGGGCGCCTCGGTCAACATCTACATGTTCCACGGCGGCACCAACTTCGCGTTCACCAACGGCGCCAACCACGACCACGCCTACTCCCCCATCGTCACCTCCTACGACTACGACGCCCCGCTCACCGAGTCCGGCGACCCCGGCCCGAAGTACCACGCCTTCCGCGAGGTCATCGCCCGGCACGCACCGGTGCCGGACAGGCCGGTACCGTCCCCGAGCCCCAAGCTCCCTCACACCGAGGTTCAGTTCGGGCGCCGCGCGCCGCTCCTGCCGTACGTGCACGTCCTCGCCGAAGGCGTGCGGTCGGAGCTGCCCGCGACGATGGACGAGCTCGGCCTGCGCGCCGGATACACGCTCTACCGCACGACCGTCCCCGAGGCGGGCGACGGTCTGCTGTGCTTCCACGGCGGTGTCGGCGACCGCGCCCAGGTCTTCCTGGACGGCGCCCCCGTCGGCGTACTCGAACGCGAGCGGCACGAGGAGACCCTGCCCGTCCGGGTGCCGCGCGCGGGCGCGGTCCTCGACGTGCTCGTGGAGAACATGGGCGGGGTCAACTACGGCCCGCGGATCGGCGCCCCCAAGGGCCTGCTCGGCCCGGTCGACCTGAACGGCACGGTCCTGCACGGCTGGGACTGCCACCCCCTGCCCCTGGACGCCCTGTCGGCGGTGCCCTTCACCCCCGACACGTCCACCACCGACTCGGTGCCCGCCTTCCACCACGGCACGTTCGACGTGACCGTCCCGGCCGACGCCTTCCTCGCCCTGCCCGGCTGGACCAAGGGCCAGGCCTGGGTCAACGGCTTCCACCTGGGCCGCTACTGGAACCGCGGCCCGCAGCGCACCCTCTACGTCCCCTCCCCCGTCCTGCGCCCCGGCTCCAACGACGTCGTCCTCCTGGAGCTGCAGGCCACCACCGGCAGGCGGGCGCTGCTCACGGACACCCCGGACCTCGGCCCCGTGGTGCCCTGAGCCGCCCCCGCGCCGCCTCTGAGTTTTCCCCCCACCCGAGAGGAAACCCCATGTTCCGACGTGCCCTCAGGCCGGCACTGGCCGCATGCGCAAGCGTGCTCCTGCTGCTGACCGCCTCGACCAGCGCGGAGGCCGCACCGGTCACCGTCACCAACGCGACGCAGTTCCCCGACACCGGCGGGAACGGCGTCCACGCCCACGGCGGCGGCGTGCTCAAGGTCGGCTCGCACTACTACTGGTTCGGTGAGAACCGCAACGCCGACAACACCTTCAAGGCGGTCTCGGTCTACCGCTCGACCGACCTGAAGACGTGGGAGTTCAGGAAGAACGTCCTGACCCAGGCCAGCGACCCGGAGCTCGACGTCTCGTACATCGAGCGGCCGAAGGTGATCTACAACAAGACCACCCACAAGTTCGTCATGTGGATGCACAAGGAGAACGGCAAGGACTACAACGAGGCCCGCGCCGCCGTCGCGGTCTCCGACACCGTCGACGGCGACTACACCTGGAAGGGCAGCTTCCGGCCACCGAGCGGCACCACCTCCCGCGACCAGACGCTGTTCCAGGACGACGACGGGACCGCGTACCAGATCACGGCCACGGAAAACAACGCCGACCTGCACATCTACCGGCTCGACGACGACTTCACCGGCTACGACAAGCAGGTGGCCAACCCCTGGCCCGGCCAGTGGCGGGAGGCTCCGGCCCTGTTCAAGCGCGACGGCGTCTACTTCATGCTGACCTCGGGGACCAGCGGCTGGAACCCCAACCAGCAGAAGTACGCCACCGCGGAGAGCCTCGCGGGCCCGTGGAGCGAGATGAAGGACGTCGGCAACGACACGGCCTACGGCTCGCAGACCGCCTTCGTCCTTCCGGTGCAGGGCTCATCGGCCACCTCGTACCTCTACATGGGCGACCGCTGGGGCAACTCCATGGGCGGCACGGTCAACGACTCGCAGTACGTCTGGCTGCCGCTGGCCTTCCCTACCAGGACCACCATGGACCTGCCGTGGTACCCGCAGATCTCCCTCGACACGGACACCGGAGCCGTCGACGGCGTGGGCGGCGACGCCCGCCACAGCCTCGCCGCCCGGCACAGCGGCAAGTGCGTCGACGTCTCGGGCAACTCGGCCGCCGACGGTGCGGAGGTCGTCCAGCAGAGCTGTGACCAGGGGCTCAACCAGCAGTGGCGGTTCGAGGACGCGGGCGGCGGGTACGTCCGCGTGCTCGCCCAGCACAGCGGCAAGTGCCTGGACGTGGCCGACGAGTCCACCGCCGACGGCGCCACCGTGCACCAGTACCGCTGCACCTCCGGCGTCAACCAGCAGTGGCGGTTCGAGGAGCGGGGCGACGCCACCTACCGGCTGGTGGCGCGGCACAGCGACAAGTGCCTCGCCGTCGCCGGCAAATCGACGGCGGACGGCGCCCGCCTCGTGCAGGAGGCCTGCGGGGACGGCGCCAGCCAGCAGTTCGAGCGCCGCACGACCGCCTGACCCTCCGAGCCGGTCGACACCCCCGGAGAAGGGAACACGATGGCACACGGAACACACCGCACACGTCGTACGCGGCTGCTCACGGCCCTCGGCTGCACGGCCCTGGCCACCACGACCGTCCTCGCGGCGGCCCCGCCCCAGGCAGCCGCTCCTCCCGCTGTCACCGTTCAGCCCGATCCCTCCCGTGCCCAGGAGGAGTTCGAGGGCTGGGGCACCAGTCTCGTCTGGTTCGCCAACGCCACCGGCGACTATCCGCCGGAGGTCCGCGAGAAGCTCGCCGACCTCGTCTTCGGCGACAGCGGGCTCGGCCTCAACATCGCCCGCTACAACATCGGCGGCGGCAACGCCCCCGACGTGAAGGACTATCTGCGCCCCGGCGGGGCCGTCCAGGGCTGGTGGCGGGCGCCCGACGGGACCACCCGTGAGGACACCGACTGGTGGGACCCCGCCGACCCCGCCCACTGGAACCCCGACGCCGACAGGACTCAGCGGTGGTGGGTCGACCGCATCAAGGGCGACATCGACCACTGGGAGACGTTCAGCAACTCGCCGCCCTGGTTCATGACGAAGAGCGGTTACGTGTCCGGGGGCTTCGACGCCACCGAGGACCAGCTCAAGGAGGAGTCCGTCGACGACTTCGCCGCGTACCTCACGGGCGCGACCGAACGCCTGGAGAAGGCGCACGGCATCGAGGTCGACACGATCGCCCCGTTCAACGAGCCCAACACCGACTACTGGAGTACGTGGTTGGGGCCCGACTCGCAGCCCGTCGGCGGACGCCAGGAGGGCGCCCACATCGGCCCCGAGCTCCAGCAGAAGGTACTCCGCGCGCTCGCCACGACGCCGGCCAAGTCCCCTACCGACGCGAAGATATCGGCGATGGACGAGACCAACCCCACCCTGTTCGCCAAGAACTGGAACTCCTACCCCACCGAGGTCCGCGACCTCGTCGACCGGCTCAACGTCCACACGTACGGCACCGAAGGGCGAACCGCCGTACGGGACTTGGCGAAGAAGGCGGGGAGGCCGCTGTGGATGAGCGAGGTCGAAGGGGAGTGGGATCCGGACGGGCAGGACTTCACCGACATGAAGTCCGGCCTCGGCCTGGCCCAGCACATGGTCGACGACCTGCGTGAACTGGAGCCGTCCGCCTGGGTGTTCTGGCAGCCCGTCGAGGACTACAACAACATGAAACCCGGCGGGGAGAGCGAGAAGGGCGGCAACTGGGGCAGCATCCAGCTGCCCTTCGACTGCACCGCCAAGGACACCCTGAAGACCTGCCCGATCAGGACCAACACGAAGTTCGACACCGCCCGCAACTTCACGCACACGATCCGGCCGGGCGACCGGCTGGTCACGGTCGACGACGCGTCGAGCGCCGCGGCGGTCCGCGCGGGCGGGGGCGGCGCCACCGTGGTCCACGTCAACTCCGGCGGGGAGGAGCGGTCGGTGACGGTGGACCTCTCGAAGTTCTCCCGCGTGTCGCCGGACGCCACGATGACGCCGGTCGTCACCAGCGCGGGCGGGGCACTGGAGGAGCGGGACCCCGTCCCGGTGACGGACGGCCGGGCCACCTTCACCGTCCCGGCCGAGTCCGTCACCAGCTTCGTCGTGGACGGCGTTTCCTGACGGCCGTCAGGCCTGCTCAGTGACGCTCGCCCAGGACCAGGGGGCGTCAGGGCTGCCGTCGAGCCCCACGCCGTGCGGTAGGCAGGGCTCGACGGGCAGCATTCCGGCGCCGCGCGCCCACCGGGCGTACTCGTCCGCCTGCGGGGCGCCTGCCCTGCGGAGGGCGGCCACGAGCGCTTCGTGGCAGGTCTCCGTGGCCCAGCCCCGGTCGATGTGCCCGAGCGGGTCGCGGCGCAGGACCTCGTCGACGGCGTCGCTGTCTCCGGCGGCGAGGAACGCCTCGATCAGGCGGGCGACGCCGTTCACGTGCGTCAGTTCGGCCCCCGCGGCGGCCCGTCGGATCAGGACCGCGCGCGCCTGCGTGAAGCCGTGGGCGGTCAGGGTGTGCAGGAGGGTCCCGATGGCGTAGACGTCGGTGAGGGCGATTCCGTCGGCCGCCCGGGCCGCGATCTCCCGGGCGGCCTCCCTCTTGCCCGCCGCGCACAGCGTGTCCACGAGGCCCGCGAGCGCTTCCCGGCCTTCGTAGTCGACCGCGTCGAGCCCGTCCAGGAGGCCGCGGTCGAAGAGGACCTGCACCGCCTCCGCCCGGCCGACCTCCGTGAAGGCCCAGAGAACGAACTCCATGGCGTCCACGCTCGGCCTCTCGACGCGCTCGGCGATGTGCCGGGCCAGCCGTGCGGCGGCATCCTCCGCACCGGCCAGGGACAGCTCCCGGACCAGGAAGAACATCTCGTCCGCGGGCGTGTGGGCCAGCGCCGCCGCCATCAGCGGGGCAAGGGCCCGTTCCCCTCCGAGCTCCCACAGCAGCTCGACGACCTCACCGACGGCGTCCGGTTCGGTGAGGGGCACATGGGACACCACCTCCGATGCCAGCGACTCGAATTCGGCCTCCGCGCCGACCGTGAGCAGCGCGCACAGGAGCCCCCGCAGCTCTTCCGGGTCCTCGTAGAAGAGCTCGGCCACCGGCTGCCGGGCGAGCACCAGGCGTACGAGCTCGGGCCTGCCGGTGTGGTGGAACAGGTCGAGCAGCGACGCCATCGCCTCCGCGTCCTCCAGGTCGGCCCCCTCCGCCACGCGCTCGGCCAGCAACGCGAACTCCTCCTCGGCCCCCAACTCCCGGAGCGTCATGAGGAAACCGCAGAGGGCGGACGCGACGTCGAAGAAGTCCGGGCGGCCGACGACGTCGATGTGGCGGGCGGGCGAGCGGCGGAGCAGGGTGCGCACACCGTCGTCGTCCCCGGCCTTCCTGAGCACCTGGAGGAGCCGTGAGACGGTGCCGACGTCGGTGAGGCCGGTCCGGGCGGCGGGGTCAAGGGCCAGCAGGTCGCGCGCGGCGTGCGCCGCCCCGGCCTCCTGCAGCGCGCCGATCAGCCAGGGGAGTTCGTCCGGGTCGAGGTCGGCCGCCCCGTCGACGATGCGGGCGGCGAGGGCCGCCGCGGCGCGGGACTCGCCCACGGCGCCGAGCACGTCCAGGAGCCGCGTGGTCCGCCATGTGTTCGTCAGGTCCGCGTGGCGGGCCGCGCGGTGCGCCAGCGGTCCGACGACGCGCCGCGCGGGCCGCCCCGCGGTTGCCTTCGCGAGGTGCGGCAGCGCCCAGATGATGTGTTCCGGGTCGGTCCGGTCGACGTGGGCCGCCAGGGAGTCGACGAGAGCGTCGACGACGTCGGCCGTGACGCCCTGCGCGGTCAGGCGCAGGGCGAGCTCGCCGACGGCCTTCACGTCCGCCGGGTCGGCCGCCTCGACGACGCGCCGCGCGAGCGTGTCCACGGCCTCCTGGGCCCCCACGGCGTGCAGATCCGTGAGGAGCTCCTCCACCACCCGGCCGTTGCCCGGGTCGACGTGCGCGGCGGCCCAGAGGGCGGCCCGCGCGGCGTCGGGGTGTCGCCGCGTGCGCTCGACGATGCGTACGCACGCGTCGTCACTGCCCGCGAGCGCGGCCCGCTGATCGAGCCGGAGGGCGTACCGGAACAGTCCGCGCCGCCAGGCGGCCGCTTGGAGCCGGTGCAGGTCCTCGGTGTCGTCCGTGTGGCGGACGAGCGCTTCCCACAGGGCCGCGGTGCCCGCCAGGGTCCCGTGGGGCGGCGCGGTGTACTGGAGGAGGTAGTCGGCGGGTTCGTAGCGGGGCCGGGCCCCTGCGGTCTCCCGGACCGCGCGGAGCGGGGTGAGGGTGCTGCGGACGTCGGCGCGTGAGCCGTCGCCGCGCACGCCGTCCGTCAGCGCCGCCAGGTCGGGTCCTGCCCAGTCCGCGCAAGAGGCCCGGTGGTGCGGGGCGAGGGAGCCGTCGGCCGCCGCCGCGAGGAGGTCCCCGCCGAGCGGCGTCTGGTGGCCGAGCCTGCGGGCGTCGAGGGCGGCGGTG
>NZ_LIPN01000200.1:7341-7774 GCF_001418325.1 Streptomyces atriruber
CCCGGCCCTGTGCGGTGAACTGACGCCAGTACGGGTCCTCCCAGAGAGCGGCGACGGCGACGACGCCGGGCTGTTCCTGGAGGACGGTCGTCAGCTCGACCGCGGCGTCGTTCCCTTCCCGGTCGAGCAGGATCCGCTGGACCTCGTTCAGCCACAGCACGCACCCTTCGCCCACCTCGCCGGCGGCGATCAGGTCGAGCAGGGCCCGCGCGGTGGGCGGGCGGAGCAGTCGGCGGTCCGGCGCCACGGCCAGGACCACTTCGTACAGGGCCCGCGTCTTGCCGGTCGACGAGTCGCCGGTCAGCACGCCGAGGGCCGAGGGTCCGCCGGACGCCGCCGACTTGAGGTATTCGCGCAGGGCGCGGTCGTGGTCGCGGCAGAGGTACGGGGTGAGGGCGGGCGGTTCGGGAACGGTGGGCGGTCCGGCGGGGCG
>NZ_LIPN01000201.1 GCF_001418325.1 Streptomyces atriruber
GCCCCGCCCCGCGGAGAAACGTCACCACGCCCAGCGTGCGCCCCCTGCTGCGCAGGACGACACAGAGGGCGTGCACCGAGTCGTCGGGCCACTGCCGAACCGCCGCCCACTCCCGAACCCGCTCCACCGAAGCCCCCACCCCCGCACTGGCCCGCACGGACCCGACCCGCTCCACGCTCTGCGCCGCGGGATGCCCTTCGGGGTAGCGGACGGGGATGCCCGCCGTGGCGACGGGACGGCAGGGACCGGGCGGCCCCGCCGGTGTCGCGGCGATGCGGACCAGACGTACCGGATCCTCGCCCGCGAGCAGGTCCACCAGCGCGTGGTCGGCGAACCCGGCGAGCGCGAAGTCCAGCTGGACCGTGGCCGCCTCCGTCGGGTCCTCGCACTCCGCGGTGGCCCGCGCCGCCCGGTGCAACTGCTGGGAGCGGAACCGCAGCTGCGCCGCCACCTGCTCGGTCTGCTTGGCCTGCGTGACGTCGAGGAACAGCCAGCCGACGCCCAGCGGCACGGGCTCCTCGGCGAGCGGCGAGGCGAGCCGCAGGAAGCCGCTGCGCCAGCAGCGCCGCTCGTCCCCGTCCTCCGCCCCGGCCCGCACCGTCACCCACAGCTCGGCGGGCGCGGGCGGCGTCCCCTCGGCCAGTACGTGGGTCAGCGCGCTCTCCAGCTCCTCGACGCCCTGTCCGAGCAGATCGGCCAGCGGCCGCCCGAGGACGGCGCTGCGGCCGACCCCGAAGGCGCGGGCGGCGTGTTCGTTCACGACGGCGGGCCTGAGATCCGCGTCGACGAGCACCACGCCCCACGACGCCGTCTCGAACAGCGCCTCGCTCAGGGCGATGGACCGCTCCAGGTCGATCTGCGCGTGGACCTCGCTGAAGGCGCAGTACACCCCCGACGACTTGCCGTCCCCGCCCCGCACGGACGCCGACTGCATCCGCACCAGGACCCGTCCGCCGTCCTTGGTCACCAGCGCGAACTCGTGCACCTGTCGGCCCGGCGCGTCCATCGCGGACAGCAGCCGCTCCTCGACCTCCCCGGCGTCGGCGGGCCGCACGGCCCACCCGGTGAACCCGTGCCGCCCGACGGCCTCCGCCGCCGTCCAGCCGAGGATCCGCTCGGCCTCGCGGTTCCAGTGCGTCACCACACCGTCGGCGTCGAACGCGCAGAGCGCGGCGTCCATTCCGTCGAGCAGTGCCGCGAGCAACTCGGCACCACCGGGCTCGGGTTCGTCAGGACCCAGTTCGTCAGTAGTTCCGCTCTGCCGCGAAGCACTCACGTGGAACCCCCTACAGGCCGTGTCCTCGTCCTCATGAGCTGCCTGTACTGCATGAGCTGCGCGATCTGCCCGTACCGCATGTCAGATCATTCAACTGGAACGTGACGCAGCCCACAGGAAGTTCCCGGAAGTTGGAGAGAAATCGTTGTGCGATCGCGTACCCAGAAAATCGGTTGAGCCGCTCATCGCCGCTTCCTAAGGTGTCTATCACTCGAAGAAAGGAGGTGATCCGGCAGTGATTTCATTGCGGACGCGAGAGGTGGCTGCGGGCTAGCGGCCTGCCACCACACCCAGTGCGGTGCCGGGCCGGCACGTGAGACGAGCGTGCAGCCGGCCCAAACCCAAAGCAGTCACCCGACCCGCGAGCCGCCGGTACGTCCGGCCGGCTCCCTCCGCCCCGGGCGGCAGGGATCCAGGCTCGCGGGTCGCCTGCGTTCCAGGCCGTACGGTCCGAGGGTTGTACGGTCCGAAGGCCTTGCGGAATCAGCCCTTGCTCACCGCCGTGAGGATCTCCGGCAGGCGCCGGGCGAGGCGCGGGGCCGCCAGGCGCACGCCCAGTTCCGTGACCGTCGCGCCGTAGACCGCGCCCAGCGGGAGCAGCAGCCAGCTCCAGGAGGCCTCGCCCGAGGCGTGCAGCCAGATCGTGAGGGCCAGGACGGGCGCGCACAGCAGGGCCGCCGCGACCATGCCGCCGAAGATGGAGATCCAGGCGAGGCCCGCCTGGCCAGGGGCCACGTTCTTGTAGCCCTCCTGCGGGATGGAATACGGGAAGCGGGCCGACGACCACGCGCCCGTGGCCAGCATCGCGCCGAGCAGGGCGAAGGAGAGGCCGAGCACCTCCGCCAGGGCGGGCCAGTCGTCCAGCAGCGCGGTCGTCAGGACGGTGACCAGCGCGGCGTACGGAAGGGTGATCAGGAGGAGGGCGAGGGCCCGGCCGCGCAGCTCCACGTACGCGTCGCGTGTCGACGAGATGGTCATCGCCACCATCCAGAACGCCGAGGTGTCCTGGCCGAACTGGTTGTACATGAGGACCCCGAGCATCCCCGCCGCGAAGCAGGCGAAGTAGACGGACCCGGTGCCCTGCAGGGCGTTGAAGAGCGGCACGATCAGGCCGATGGCGAGGGAGGTGACCCAGGCCGCCTTGGTCTTCGGGTCGCGCCAGACGTACCGCAGGCTGCGCTCCATGACCGTGCCGGTGCGGCCCGCGGGCAGCAGCCCGCCGAGCGCGCCCGACGTGCGGGAGGTGCCCTTGTCCGGCTCGGCGGCCGCGAGCGTGGAGCCGTCCGGTGTCGTCATCAGGCGGATCAGGCTGCGCTGCCAGAGGGCGAGGAGGGCGAGGAGCGCCGCCGCGGTCAGGGCCAGTTGGGCCGCCGCCGTCGCGTACGCGCCCTCGCTGACCGAGTCCACCGCGCCGAGCGCCGCGGACGGCGGGATCCAGCGCACGACGTCCGCGGCCGGGTCGAGCGTGGCGAGGCCGGACGAACCGAGTTTCTGCGCCCCGAAGTTGACGACCTGCGCGCCGACCGCGATGACCAGGCCGCTGAGGACGGCGAGGTCGCGTCCCTTGCGGCTGGTCAGGAGGCGGATGTTGGCGGCCGCGACGGCGCGGGCCAGCGCCACGCAGACGAGCAGGGTGAGGGCGACCGCGACGACGCCGGTGACGGCCGCCGCCGGGCCGTGGGCCAGCGCGACCGCCGCCCCGGCCGCGAGGCAGAGCGTGAACAGGGGGCCGATGCCCACGAGGGAGGCGACGAGCAGCGCCCGTACGAGCGGGCGGGGGCGCAGCGGCAGCATCACCAGGCGCGTCGGGTCGAGGGTCTCGTCGCCGCTCGGGAAGAACAGCGGCATGACCGCCCAGCCGAGGGCGAGCACCCCGACGAGCAGCACGCAGACCGTCGCGACGTGGGCGTTGTCGCGCAGCGCGACGAGGCCGATGAGCTGCAGCGCGGCGAAGAGGAGCGCGACGGTGACGGACGCGATGTAGGCGGCGCGGCGGCCGGTCGACTGGCGCAGGCCGTTGCGCAGGAGGGACAGCTTCAGGCGGATGAGGACGGGCGTGATCGCCGGGTCCGTGGTGGGGTGCGCCGTGGTCATCGGGGGCCGCCGCCCAGCCAGTCGAGGTCGGATCCCGCGGTACGGCCGTGCGCGCCGACGAGTTCGAGGAACGCCTGCTGCAGCGAGGGCGCCGCGCCCCGCACCTCCGCGAGGGTGCCGTGCGCGCGGATGCGGCCCGCGGCCATGACGGCGACCCAGTCGCAGAGGGATTCGACGAGCTCCATGACGTGCGAGGAGAAGACGACGGTGGCGCCGGAGGCGGTGTAGCGCTCCAGGACGCCGCGGATGGTCTGGGCGGACACGGGGTCCACGCCCTCGAACGGCTCGTCGAGGAAGAGCACTTCGGGGTTGTGGAGCAGGGCCGCGGCCAGGCCGATCTTCTTGCGCATGCCGGTCGAGTAGTCGACGACCAGCTTGTGCTGGGCGCCCGCGAGGTCGAGTACGTCCAGGAGCTGGGTGGCCCGCTTGTCGACCTCGGCGCCGGGCAGCCCGCGCAGCCTTCCGGTGTACGCGAGGAGTTCGCGCCCCGAGAGCCGCTCGAAGAGGCGCAGGCCCTCGGGGAGCACGCCGATGCGGGACTTGACCTCGACGGGGTCGCGCCACACGTCGTGGCCGACGACCTCGACGGTGCCCTGGTCGGGCCGGAGCAGGCCGGTGACCATGGAGAGGGTGGTGGTCTTCCCGGCGCCGTTGGGACCGACCAGGCCGATGAACTTGCCCGCGGGCAGGCTCAGGTCGATCCCGGCGACGGCGACCTGCTCACCGAATCGCTTCCAGAGTCCCTGGATCCGTACCGCCGCCGCTTCCGTCACCGTGCCGCCCTCCACTGTGCCCGCCCGTTTTCGAGGTGTTCGCCGTGTCCGCACGATACGTCGGCGGCGGCCCCCGGGGAGCTCAGCGGGTCAGCGGCGGGCTTCCCTGCCGCATGCGTAGGCCAGCGGCGAGATGATCTCCTCGGCGTCCGGCAGCCAGCGGTTGGCGGCGGTGGGGCGGCAGGCCCACTGGACGGCGCCGATGGCTCCGAAGCGGGTCGGGGGACCGGCGACGTAGGTGCCCTCGCCGAGCGCGACCAGGTCGATGGCGGCCGGCGGCCAGCCCAGCTTGCGCACGAGGTCGGGGACCTTGGCCGTGGCGCCGGGCAGCACGAAGAACTGCATGCGGCGGTCGGGCGTGCAGGTCACGGGGCCGAGGGTGAGCTCCATCCGCTCCATGCGGGCGAGCGCGAGGAAGCCGGCGGTCTCGGGCACGTCGATCGCGTCGAACGTGCGCCCGGTGGGCAGCAGGATCGACGCCTTGGGCTGCTTCTGCCAGAGCCTGCGGGCCACGGTCGCGCTGCCGGTGGCCTGCGTGGCCCAGTCCTCGCGGGCGGGGTGTGCGCCGGGCGCGTCGCATGCGGTGTCCCCGCACGAGCACTGTTCGACGCCCTCGAGGGACTCGAGCCAGGTCCCGGGGAACACGTCCCAGTGACGCTCTTCCGCATACCGCACGGCCGTGTCGAGCAAGGCCTCTCCGCGCTGCTTCGGGATCTGCGCGGCTGACGTGACTCCGATGGTCTCTTCCACGAAGTTCTCAACTCCCGGTGCCACCTCGGGTTACGGGCGCACGCGAGGGCGGGGGAGGAGCATCGATCCTGCGAGTGGGGCGCATGGGTGCATGGGTGGGGGCGCGCGGGAGGATTGGCTGCCGGGTGCGGGTAGCCACGACACGGGCAATCGGAGGACGCCTCGGAGGAAGCCCGGGGACCGGCGGGTCCGTACGGTTCGGACCTGCCGGACCGTACAGTTTGGCACTTGTAGTTCTTTATGGCTTCTTTTGCTTCTTTTGTGGCGCATCTTCGCCTTGCCCCAAGGGCATTGATCATCCTGAGGCGGTCCACCGCGGCCGTCCGTTCCGATGGTCCACGGTGCACACAGGGGGTACGCCATGGCCGCCAGGCCTCTCGTCGCGCGACAGCCCAATGAACGGCTGCAGGCGCTCATCCAGGAAGCCGGCTGTTCCAATGCCGGACTGGCCCGCAGGGTCAACATGTGTGGTGCGGAGCACGGCCTCGACCTGCGCTACGACAAGACGTCGGTGGCCCGCTGGCTGCGTGGGCAGCAGCCGCGCGGGCGGGCGCCCGGCATCATCGCGGAGGCGCTCGGCCGCAAGCTGGGCCGTACCGTCACCATCGACGAGATCGGCATGGCGAACGGCAAGAACCTCGCCTCCGGAGTCGGTCTGCAGTTCTCGCCGACCGTGCTCGGCGCCATCGAGCAGGTGTGCGAGCTGTGGCGCAGTGACGTGGGCCGCCGCGACTTCCTCTCCGGGTCGTCCGTGGCCGCGTCCGCGCTCGTCGAGCCCAGCCGTGACTGGCTGATCTCCTCGCCGGACTCGCAGGTCGGCAGGACCGCGGGGCCGCGCGTCGGGATGTCGGACGTGGCGGCGGTCAAGGCGATGACGGAGGCGCTGACCCAGCTCGACCACCAGTTCGGCAGCGGTCATGTGCGGCCGGTCGTCGTGCACTACCTCAACTCCGTGGTCTCCGGGCTGCTCGCGGGTTCCTACCGGGAAGCGGTGGGGCGCGAACTCTTCGCCGCGGTGGCCCGGTTGACGGAGCTCGCCGGGTACATGGCGGTCGACACGGGGCAGCCGGGCCTCGCCCAGCGCTATTACATCCAGGCGCTCCGGCTCGCCCAGGCCGCGGGCGACCGGGGGTACGGAGGGTACGTACTGGCGGCATCGATGAGTCACCTGGCCGCACAGCTCGGGAACCCGCGGGAGATCGCGCAGTTGGCGCGGGCCGCCCAGGAGGGCACGCGCGGGAGGGTCACGCCCCGCGCGGAGGCGATGTTCTACGCGGCCGAGGCGCGTGGGCACGCGCTGCTCGGCGACGTGCGGGCCACGCAGGTCGTGGCGGGGCGTGCGGTCGAGGCGATGGACCGGGCGTCCGGAGCGACTGATTCCGGTGACGACCCGGTGTGGATCCGCCACTTCGACCACGCGTATCTGGCCGATGAAATGGCGCATTGTCACCGGGACTTGGGGCAGGCCGACGCGGCGGCGCGCAGCGCTCAGGAGTCCCTGGACGGGCATCCGGAGACGCGGGCGCGGCGGCGGGCG
>NZ_LIPN01000202.1 GCF_001418325.1 Streptomyces atriruber
AGTGGCGGGATGAGGGAGTGGCGGAACGCTGTCGTCACGGCGGCGTGGGTGGCGCTGGGGACGGCGGCGGGGGCGCTGGGCGCCTGGCAGCTGGCGAGTTCGGACGGGGCGGGGGGTGCGGCGCACAGTCGTCCGCTGGACGAGGCGGCGGTGCGCAGGGCGTTGGCGTCCTCGTCCACGAACCCGCCGCCTCCGTCTCCGAAGCCACCCCGTAAGCCGACGTCGTCCTCGTCTTCCGAGCCGTCCTCGTCGTCCTCGTCGTCCTCGACCTCCGCGCCGTCCTCGGGACGATCCACGGTCCGTTTCACGGGCGGCGCCGCCACGGTCGAGTGCCGCGCCGACGGAACCGTCCGCCTCGTCTCCTGGAGCCCCGCCGACGGCTTCCACATCGACGACGACGTGGAACGCGGGCCCGCGGCGGTGGCCCGCCTGGAGGCGGAACCCGGCGACGACGACGAGCAGGACGACCTCTCGTACGAGATCCGCTGCACCCCGGACGGCCCCCGGGCAAGGGTCGTCCCGGACACGGACGACGANNTCCCGCGCCCCTGGGTGGTCCGTCTGCCCCTGACTCGTCAGGCGGGCCCGGACCGGCTGTGTCCTTCTCGGGTGCGGGTCTGTCGTGGTTGCTCGCGCAGTTTCCCGCGCCCCTGGGTGGTCCCGCTGACCCTCACCCGCCAGGCAGGCCCGGACGGCCGTGCCCCGACGTGGGCGTCGAGGAGATCCGCCCAGGGGCGCGGGGAACTGCGCGCCGAGCCCCCACGACCCGCGGCCAAAGGCCCTCGGCCCCCGGCGTGCCGAGCCCCGTCGTGCCCAGGGGCGCGGGGAACTGCGCGAGCGACCGGCGCCGAGCCGCAGCCGGAGAGCCCCCTCCGCCCGGCAGGGCAGGCCACCCCGGCCAGGGAGCGAACCGAGGCCCGGACACCGCCCCCGCCACGCGACAGTGTGTCGGGTTCCTCCCCGCACGTCAGACAGGACGCCCATGTCCCGTCCACTCCGTGGACATTTACCCTCGGGCCCATGACCCCTCAGCCGAATCCCCAGGTCGGCGCCGCCGTGAAGGCCGCGGACCGCGCACATGTCTTCCACTCCTGGTCCGCACAGGAGCTCATCGACCCGCCGGCCATCGCCGGTGCCGAGGGCGCCTGCTTCTGGGACTACGACGGGAACCGCTACCTCGACTTCACCAGCGGCCTCGTCTACACCAACATCGGGTACCAGCACCCGAAGGTCGTCGCCGCGATCCAGGAGCAGGCGGCGACGATGACGACGTTCGCGCCCGCCTTCGCCGTAGAGGCCCGCTCCGAGGCCGCACGCCTCATCGCCGAGCGGACCCCCGGCGACCTGGACAAGATCTTCTTCACGAACGCCGGTGCCGACGCGGTCGAGCACGCCACCCGGATGGCCCGTCTGCACACGGGCCGCCCCAAGGTGCTCGCCGCCTACCGCGGCTACCACGGCGGCACCCACCAGGCCATCAACCTCACCGGCGACCCGCGCCGCTGGGCCTCCGACACCGGCACGGCGGGCGTCGTCCGCTTCTGGGCGCCGTTCCTGTACCGCTCCCGCTTCTACGCGGAGACCGAGCAGCAGGAGTGCGAGCGCGCCCTCCAGCACCTGGAAGACACCATCGTCTTCGAGGGCCCGCAGACCGTCGCCGCGATCATCCTGGAGACGGTGCCCGGCACGGCCGGGATCATGGTCCCGCCGCCCGGCTACCTCGCGGGCGTGCGCGAGCTGTGCGACAAGTACGGCATCGTCTTCATCCTCGACGAGGTCATGGCGGGCTTCGGCCGCACCGGCGAGTGGTTCGCCGCGGACCTCTTCGACGTCACCCCGGACCTGCTGACCTTCGCCAAGGGCGTGAACTCCGGCTACGTACCGCTCGGCGGCGTCGCCATCTCCGGCAAGATCGCGGAGACCTTCGCCAGGCGCCCCTACCCGGGCGGTCTCACCTACTCCGGCCACCCGCTGGCCTGCGCCGCGGCCGTCGCGACGATCAACGTCATGGCGGAGGAGGGCATCGTCGAGCACGCGGCGAACCTCGGCGCCCAGGTCATCGGGCCGGGCCTGCGCGAGCTCGCCGAGCGCCACCCGTCGGTCGGCGAGGTGCGGGGCGTCGGCATGTTCTGGGCCCTGGAGCTGGTGAAGAACAGGGAGACGCGCGAGCCGCTGGTGCCCTACAACGCCACCGGCGAGGCGAACGCCCCCATGGCCGCGTTCGGCGCGGCGGCGAAGAAGCGCGGCCTGTGGCCCTTCATCAACATGAACCGCACCCACGTGGTCCCCGCGTGCAACATCACGGAGGCGGAGGCGAAGGAGGGCCTGGCGGCCCTGGACGCGGCGCTGTCGGTGGCCGACGAGCACACCGCGTAACCAAGCCACGCCCACCGGCCGGGCCACGCCCACCGGCCGGGCCACGCCCCCCATCCGGGCCACGCCCACCGGCCGGGCCACGCCCCCCATCCGGGCCACGCCCCCGGCCGG
>NZ_LIPN01000203.1 GCF_001418325.1 Streptomyces atriruber
GTGTGATCGTGGTCGTGCAAGGGGCCCTCCTGCGCAGGCGGCGACTCGTCCCTGCATACGCTCGGGGCGCGTGCGGAGTCCAGGTACGCGCGGGCACGAATCCCGGCCGAACGGGCACGCCGCGCCTCCCCCTGGGGCTCCGCCCCAGACCCCGCTCCTCAAACGCGGGAGAGGCTGAAAATTCAGCCCGCGCAGGAGATCATCCGGCCCGTCCGGCGCTCAAGAACGAGCCCGAAGGGCGATTACGGGGACCCAGGGGGCGAAGCCCCTCGGTCTCGGGAAGGGGCGGGGTCGGGGAAGAAGAAGCGTTCTGACCTAGCGGACCTCCCCCGGTGTCACGGTCTCCGTGATGCCCCGCGCAGCAAGATGCTCCGTGTCCGACGCCCGTCCGGCGAGGACCGCCGTGGGGCGCACCCCATCCGCCACGAGCCGCGCGTACGCCTCGAAGACCGTCCCTCCGGGGGCACACTCCGAACGCCGGGACAGGTCGTCGTCCACGACGAGCCCGGTCGTCCGGGGCGCGGGAGCGTAGGTGCGGCCACGCCACTCCTCGGCGATCCGGGCGATCGCCGCCCCCGCGGGCTTGACCTCGCCGTCATTGGTCAGCAGGCCGAGGCTGTACTCCAGTTCGGGGAAGTCGGCGAGGTCGCGCGAGACGTCGTGCGAGCACCACCAGGTCACGCCCCACACGTCCTGGCAGTCGAGCGCAGACTCCACGGTGTCCTCGGTGAAGGCCGCGGCGTGCTCGGCGGGGATCAGCGGCGCGGGCGCGCCGACCTCCTGCAGCCAGACGGGGCGGTGCGGGTCGAGGGCCCAGGCCTTGGACAGCTCGATCATGTACGCCGCGTGGTGCCGCGTGGCGGTGCCGGTGCGGCCGTGGCGCTGGGCCGTGCCGTTGAACACCCAGGAGTGCACGGCGGTCACCGCGCCGAGCCCGGCGGCCTGCGCCGGGGTGAAGGGTTGGTCGTCCTGGTACCAGGCGGCGTCGTACTCGGCGTGCAGGTGCAGCTTGCCGGGCGCGCCCTCCTCGCAGGCGGCGAGGACGGTGCGCAGCCAGGTCTCGGCCTGCTCCTGGGTGATGCGGTCGGGGTCGGGGTGCGGACCGGCCGAGAACTGGTTGATCTCGTTGCCGATGGTCATGCCGATGAAGTTCGGCCGGTCGGCGAGGGCGGCGGCGAGCGTGCGCAGGTAGTCGGCCTGCCCGGACAGCACGTCGGGGTCGGTGAAGATGTTCCGCCGGTGCCAGGTCTGCGTCCACGCGGGCAGGAAGTCGAAGCTGGAGAGGTGTCCCTGGAGGCCGTCGACGTTGACGTCGAGTCCGCGTTCGGCGGCGGCGTCGGCGAGCTGGACCAGCTGGTCGACGGCGCGCGGGCGGATCAGGGCGCGGTTCGGCTGGAAGTACGGCCAGACCGGGAAGACCCGGATGTGGTCGAGGCCCAGCGAGGCGATGGCGTCGAGGTCGGCGCGCACGGCGTCGAGGTCGAAGTCGAGCCAGTGGTGGAACCATCCCTGGGCGGGCGTGTAGTTGGCGCCGAAGCGCGGCCGGCCCGAGGGCGGCAGGGAAGGCGATGCGGAAGGCAATGCGGATCCTGGTTCTGGAGAGTTCGGGGTGGTGCCGCTCAGCCCTTGACCGCGCCCTCGCCCACACCGCGGAAGAAGTACCGCTGCAGGCAGGCGAAGAGGATGATCAGCGGGAGCACGGCGATGACGGTGCCGGCGGCGACGAGGCGCTCGTCGTTGGCGAAGGTGCCGTGCAGATAGTTCAGGCCGATGGTGAGCGTGAAGCGGTCCGGGTCGCTGAGCACGATCAGCGGCCACAGGAAGTCGTCCCAGGCCCCCATGAAGGCGAAGATCGCGACGACCGCGAGGGTGCCCTTGACGGCGGGCAGCGCAATGCGCAGGAACCGCTGCCAGACATTGGCGCCGTCCACGAACGCGGCTTCCTCGATCTCGTAGGGCACGTTCAGGAAGGCGTTGCGCATCAGCAGGACGTTGAGCGCGGAGACGCAGCCGGGCAGCAGCACACCGATGAGGGTGTTGTTCAGACCGAGCTCACGCATGGTGGTGAACTGGGCGATGATGATGCCTTCGACGGGCACCAGCATGGCCAGGATGAAGACGATCGTGGCCGCCTTGCGGCCGCGGTAGCGCAGGCGCGCCAGGGCGTACCCGGCGAGCGCGGCGCCCACGCAGTTGGTCACCACGTTGGCGGCGGCCACCTTGAGCGAGTTCAGCGCGTAGTCCCAGACGGGGATGGTGTCGGCGACGCGCTCGAAGTTGTGCAGGGTCGGGTCGGCGGGCAGGAACTTCGGCGGCGAGCTGAAGATGTTCTCGTGCGGGCCCTTGAGCGCGGTGGACAGCTGCCAGAGAAACGGGCCGATCATGAGCGCGAGGACCGCGATCAGGAGCAGGTAACGCAGGACGATCTCCCATACGGGCATCCTGCGGCCGTTCTCGTCGGTGATCCGCCGTCGCGGCCTGCGGGCCTTGCCGGTGCGTGTCTCGTGGCGCGCACCGCCGTCGATGGTGGTCACGCGTCCTCCTTCCGGTCCGCCCGCAGGACGAGCAGCATGAGCGCGACGGTGACGACGAAGACGACGACCGAGATGGCCGAGGCATAGCCGACGCGCCCGGTCAGGCCGGTGCCGACGCGCTGGACGAGCATCACGAGCGTGGTGTCCTCGCCGGCGGGGCCGCCGGTGGGACCCGCCATCAGATAGACCTCGGAGAACACCTTGAACGCGGCGACCGAGGAGAGCGCGGCGACGAGGACCATCGTGGAGCGCACGGCGGGGACGGTGACGCTGAAGAAGCGTCGCACGGCCCCCGCGCCGTCGACGGCCGCGGCCTCGTGCAGTTCGCGGGGCACGTTGGCGAGCGCCGCGAGGTAAATGATCATGTAGTAGCCGAGGCCCTTCCAGACCGTGACCGTCATGGCGCTCAGGAGGAGCAGCCACTGGTCGCTGAGGAAGCCGGCCTTGCCGACGCCCACCGCCTCCAACAGGGCGTTGACCAGGCCCCGTTCGTCGAGCATCCACACCCAGATCAGGCCGACCACGACGATGGAGGCGACCACCGGCGTGTAGAAGGCGGAGCGGAAAAACGTGATGCCGGGGATGTGCTTCTGGACCAGCAGGGCGAGCAGCAGCGGCAGTACGACGAGCGCGGGCACGACCCCGAGGACGTACAGCGTGCTGTTGCGCAGGCCGATCCAGAACATCTCGTCGTGCCACAGCTCCTGGAAGTTGGCGAAGCCGACGTAGTCGCCCTCGATGAGGGTCCGCTTGTCGGTGAACGCGTTGTTCAGCGTGCTGAGGAACGGATAGAGGATGAACACGCCGACGATCGCGAGGCCGGGCGCCGCGAACAGCCAGGGACTGCTGGGCAGTTGGCGCCGGATGCCGCGGCGGGGCCCGCGCTTGCCGGGGCGCGGCGATGTGCGCGCCGCGCCCGTGGGCGCGATGTCGGTGGGGACGGCCTGGGAGGCGGTGGGGCTCTTCATGGCGGTACCGGTTCCTGGTCTCAGCTCTGCTGCAGCAGCCGGTCGCAGTTCTTGACAGCGTTGTCAAGTGCTTCCTTGGGGCTCTCCTTGCCCTGCAGCGCCTTGGCGACGGAGTTGCGCAGCTCGACCTTCATCTGCTCGCTGAAGAGCACGGGCGTGTAGTTCACCGCGGTCTTGATGGACTTGGCGGCCGCCACGCGCACCCGCGTCTCGTCCTTGCCGTCCTGCTTGGTGAAGTACGGGTCGTCGAGGGAGCCCTCGGTGCTCGGGAAGATCGCGACCTTCTTGGCGAACTCCATCTGGCGTTGGGCGTCGGTGACGTAGTGCGCGAAGGCCACGGCGGCGGGCGTCTGCTTCGTCTTGGTGTTCACCATGACGCCCATGACGTACATGTTGTCCTTGCCGGTGCTGCTGATCTGCGGCGTGATGCCGATGTTCTTGTACAGCCGCGGCGCGTCCTTCTTGAACTTCTCCAGGTCGAGCGCGCTGCCGGGGTTCATGGCGACGGCCTCGGTGAGGAACTTCTTGCCGGTGGACTCGGGCGTCGCAGTCAGCGCCTGCCCGTCCAGTGCCTTCGCGTCGTACAACTTCTTGTACTTGGTGAGGAGTTCGACACCCTTGGCGTCGTTGAAGGTGAAGCCGGTGCCTTCCTTGTTCATCAGCGGGACGCCGTAGCGCCCGAAGTCCTCGATGGTGGGGACGTTGGCGAGCGTGGCGACCTTGCCGTCGCTCTTGTCGGCCAGCTCCAGGGCGTCGTCGAAGAGCTTGTCGTACGTCGTCGGCGGCTTGTTCTCGTCGAGGCCCGCGTCCTTGAACAGCCGCTTGTTGTAGAAGAGCGGCCCGGTGTTGAGGTACCAGGGGAAGGCGTACGTGCCGTCCATGCCCGGTATCTGGTGGCTCTTCCAGGCTCCGGGGAGGTACTCCTTCTCGTACTTCGAAGCCGACTTGTCGAGGTCGAGGGCGAGACCGGCCTTGGCGAGCGGCGCGACGAGGTCGGGCGAGACGTTGACGACGTCCGGCAGGGTGCCCGCGGCCGCGTCGGCGCTGATCTTGTCGGCGTAGCCCTCGCCGGGCTGGTCGATCCACCGGACCTTCGTGCCCGGGTACTTCTTCTCGAAGCCGTCCACGACGCCCTCGAAGTACGACTTGAAGTTCGCCTTCAGGTTCCAGGTCTGGAAGGTGATCTCACCCTCGACCTTCCCCGACGCGTCGGTCGAACCTCCGCCGTCGTCTCCGTCACCACAGGCGCTCAACGGCAGCAGGACGGCGAGGACGGCGCCTGCGGCGACCGCTCTGCGGGGGTTACGGGAGATACGCACGGTGAAACGGCTCCTTTGCTCGGCCCAGCGTGAGACGGCGGTGACTGCGACCGTCCGAGCCGGGCAATCCACGCCGAGGCAGACCCTGCACGGAATGGTGGCGCAAAGTCAATGGATTCGTGGAACATAAATCGAAGATCGGTCGATCATCCGGGCAACTGGGCAGGTCAGAAGGGTGTGTTGGAGGCCTTGCGGCAGATGACTAATGCGCTTTAGAGTCTGAGCGCTCAAGCGCATTAGTATCCGGGAGCCAGGAAAGGGGCAACGGGTGCAAGGCAAGCGGTCACCGGCGCGCCGGCCGACCATGAAGGACATCGCGCGCCGCGCCGGGGTCTCCGAGAGCGCCGTCTCCTTCGCGCTCAACGACCGGCCCGGCGTCTCCGACATCACCCGTGACCGGGTTCGCAGGGTCGCCGAACAACTGGGCTGGCGGCCCAGCACGGCGGCGCGCGCCCTGTCCGGCGAGGGTTCGGCGACGGTGGGTCTCGTGGTGGCGCGCCCGGCGGCGACCCTGGGCGTCGACTCGTTCTTCCTGCAGCTGATCTCCGGGGTCCAGGAGGTTCTCGCGGAGCGGCACTTGGGGCTGTTGTTCCAGGTCGTGGAGGACGTGGACGCCGAGTGCGCGGTGTACCGCCGCTGGTGGGCGGAGCACCGGGTGGACGGCGTCCTGGTGGTGGACCCGCGCACGGACGACCCGCGGCCCGCGCTCCTCGACGAACTGGGGCTGCCCGCGGTGGTGACGGGCGGCGTGCCCGATCCGGACGCCGGGCACCCTGGTCTGTCCACGGTGTGGGCGGACGACGCGGGCGCGATGGCCTCGGTCGTCGGCCATCTGCACGCGCTCGGGCACCGTCGCATCGTGCACATCGCGGGCCTGGAGGGGCTCGCGCACACCGAGCGCCGCATCCGCACGCTGCGCGTCGAGGCGGCGGGCCGCGGTCTGTCGGGGGTGCGTTCGGTGACGACGGACTACTCCGACGCCGAGGGCGCCGCCGCGACCCGGCGGGTCCTGGGATCCGCCGAGCCCCCGACGGCACTCGTGTACGACAACGACGTGATGGCCGTCGCCGGGGTGGCCGCCGCGACCTCCCTGGGCTTCGCGGTCCCGGCCGACGTCTCGGTCGTGGCCTGGGAGGACTCGGCGCTGTGCCGCATGGTCCACCCGTGGCTGACGGCCCTGTCCCGGGACACGGTGTCCTTCGGCAGGACCGCGGCCCGCGAGCTCCTCGCCCTCCTCGACGACGGGCCCGGGGCCACGGTTCAGGTGCCGCTGCCCCGGCTCATCGAACGCGAGAGCACGGGGCGGGCCCGGGCGTGAACCGGTGTCACGCGGGCGGCCCGGGAGGCCAGGGGAGCTCGGCGAGGATCGGCAGCAGCGACTCCTCCTCGTAGTCGAGGTGGGCCGTGAGCTCCCGCGACATGCGCGCGAGTTCGGCACGGAACCGTACGGGGTCCGCGCCGCCGACATCCGTTAGGAGCCCGGCGAGTTCGCCCTGGATGCGGGCCACCTTCCGGTGTTCCTCGGCGAGCCGGTCGAAGGTCTCGCGCAGCTCGGGGTGGTAGCCCGCCATGGTGGGGAAGAGATGCGCGTCCTCGCCCGTGTGGTGGAACTCCAGGGCGTCGCAGAAGGCCAGGCAGTGCTGCCGGATCTGCAGCCCGAGCCCCGGCACGGGCGGGGCGCCCGGCCCCCGGTGACCGTCGAGGGCGGCGAAGTACGCCTCGGTCTCGTCGCGCACGTGCCGCAGCTGGCCGCGCAGCCAGCGGTGGACCTGGATCATCTTGTCGGCGAAGTCGGTGGCCTCTTCGGGGATGTCCGCCTCGTGCGCGGGCCGTTCCAGGGCGACGACCGGCAGGATCCGGCTCGTCCGTGCCTGGTACTCGCCGTATCCGGGGTCGGCGGCCACCACCCGCTCGAAGAGCCGGTCGCGCCGCTCCCCTTCGGCGGGCACGGCGACGGCCTCGAACGTCTCGGTGCCGAGCTCCACGCTCACCGTGGGGTGCGCGAGGACGTTGTGGTACCAGTCGGGGTGGCGCGGGCCGCCGAGGTTCGACCCGATGATCAGGAGCAGGCCGCCGTCGCGGACGTAGCCGAGCGGGGTGGTGTGCTCCTTGCCGGACTTCGCGCCGGTGGTGGTGAGCAGGAGGAGGTCGCCGCCCTCGAAGGGGCCGCCGACCTTTCCGCCGCCCGCTCGGAACTCGTCGATGACGGACTGGTTGAAGGGTGTGGGCATGACGGTGTCGCATCTCCGTACGGGTGCGCGGGACCGCGTCGGCAGCATCGGCCGACCGCGTGCGCCGCGGTGTGGATGAGGGGGATCGCGGGTCGCGCACGAGGCGTGACCGGCAGCGCGCGCGAGGCGCGCGGGTCAGGCGATGGCCTGGCGGTGAGAACTCATGACGTACTCATCGGCGTCGTCCCTGAGTGAAGGTGCTCGCCCGATCGCCGACCTGCCCACTGCTTTCTGGTCGGCGCCACGCGGCACGAGCACCATTACAGTCACCCACTCCCCCGCATGTCAACGCGGGCCCGTCTCACACCTCCGAGCGGTAGAGGCCGAACTCCGCGATCCGCACCGTGCTCCGCGACCGTGTCGCCCGCAGCCGCCACCGTCGCGCGGTGACCGGCGCGGCCAGTGTCAGGACCCGGCTCGCCCCGACCGTGTCCACCTCGGTCACCGTCTCCCAGCCGTCGCCGACGCGCGCCTCGACGACCGCGTGCTCCAGCTGCTGTCCGTGCCGGATGTCCTCGGCGAGCCGGATCCGGTCGACCTCGTGGGCCCGCCCGAGGTCGACGGTGACCGTGCCGGCCGCGCGGTCGTGCCGCGGGCGACTGCCGTGCGCGAGATCCTCGGGGAGCTCGCGCCGGATGCGCTCGCGGAACTCGCGCAGCCGCGCCACGTCCGCGTCCGGGAGCAGCCCGCGCCGGTCCGGCGGAACGTTCAGCAGGAGCACGGAGTTGCGCCCGACCGAGCGGAACCAGATGTCCGTCAACTGCTCGACGGTCTTCGGCTGTTGGTCCTCGTGGTAGAACCAGCCGGGCCTGATGGACACATCGCACTCAGCGGGCCACCACTGCAGGTACTGGGCGACGGAACGCGCCTCCGCGAGCGCCTCGCGGCTCCCCTGGTCGGGCGCGTCGTACTTGAGCGCGTAGTCGATGCTGCCGTTGCCGGAGTCCTTGACGGGGACGACGCTCCACTCGTTCTCCCGCGCGAGACCGCCTTCGTTGCCGACCCAGCGCACGTCGGGGCCGCGCACGGCCATGGTGGCGTCCGGGGCGAGCGCGCGGATCAGCGCGTACCAGCTGTCCCAGTCGTACGTCTCCACCTTCTCCGGCGGGATGCGGCCCTGCGCCCCGTCGAACCACACCTCGTCGACGGGACCGTATTCGGTGAGCACTTCGTAGAGCTGGTTGAGCATGTGGGCGCCGTAGTCGGTGGCGTCGAGCGTGAAGGAGCGCGGCCGCGAGCCCGCCCGGTCGTCGCCGGGCACCGGGGTGGGGATGGTGCGCGCCGAGCGCTTGCTGCCGTTGGCGTAGACGCCGTCGAGGTACTGGTTCTCGTCGGCGGGCGAGATGTAGACGCCGACCTTGATACCGTACCGCCGCATCGACGCGGTGAACGACCGGAGCACATCCCCCTTGCCGCCCTGCCAACCGCTGCTCGCGACGGTGTGCCCGGTGTAGCGCGAGGGGTAGAGCACGAAGCCGTCGTGGTGCTTGACGGTGAGGATGGCGAGCTTGAACCCTCCGTCGCGCAGGGCGCGCGCCCATTGGTCGGTGTCGAGCGAGGCGGGACGGAACACGTCCGGGTCCTCGTCGCCCGTCCCCCACTCCAAGCCGGTGAAGGTGTTGACGCCGAAGTGCAGGAACGCCGTCTGCTCCAGTTGCTGCCAGGCGATCTGGCGTGCGGTGGGCCGGACCCGGGCCGCCTTGGCGACCAGCGTCGCGGAGGTGTCGTCGGGGCCGATGCGGATGCGGTGGGGCGGTTCGGCGTCACCGCCGGGCCGTGTGCCACCGGGCCGAGCGGTGGCGGTCGCGGCGAGCACGGTGCTCGACGCCGCGACGGAGGTGGTGACGGCGGCGGCCATGAAGAGGCGTCTGCTGACGGTCATCGGGTGCCGATCTCCTCAGGGAGTCAGGGAGTCAGGGGGCGGGGCCGGTCAGTGTGCGGTCAACGTCCAGGTGGCGGGCCGTCGTTGGTCGGCCGGGTACTGCAGGGTCCGCCCGTCGTCCGTGACGTGGGCGGCCATGCGCGTGACGGCGTTGGTGAGCCGGTGGCCGCCCGGCACCTGCGTGATCTCCCACCGCTGCAGCGTGTTCGCGCGGTCGCAGGTCTCCTCGGTGACGGCCGTACCCGGCTGGAGCGGCACGTTCAGCGTCAGCTTGCCGCTGCGGGTCTCCAGACACTTCCCGCCCGCCGCGGCCTTCAGCGTCGCGTACCCGTCGGCGGTGCGCTCGACCTCGACGTCCCGGGGCGCGGCCCGGCCCTCGCTGTCGCGCAGGGTGTACGTGCCGTCGGCGACCGGCACCTTCGTCAGGTCCCGCCACCCGGGCGCGTGGCCCACGGCCCCGGCGCGGTCGGTGAACTCGGCGTACGTCGGGTCGGGGTGTGCGGCGCCCCAGGTGGCCTGGGCGATGTGGGCGAGCGGCATGGCCATGGCGGCGGCTACCTCGTTCTCCGTCTCGCCGCGTCCGTTGTCGGGCCACAGACTGATCTTCGCGCCGGTGATGCCGTCGCGGGTGGCGAGCTTCTCGCCCTCGAAGGTGCGGGGGTCCCACTGCTCGTCGTACAGCTTCCGGGTGTCGCTGTGGAAGCCGCCGCGCACCAGGTAGAGGGAGTAGGCGGCGTTCATCAGCGGGTGGCCCTGCTCGATGAGGCGGCTGGGCTTCGTCTTCACGTCCAGCCAGTGCTCGACGGTGGTGCCGGATGCGACGGGCACGGTGTTGGCGCCGGTGAGGCCGTCGTTCCAGATGCGCAGGTCCTTGCCCTTGCCGGTGACGTGGGCGTGCACGCGGTTCACGAAGTCGATGAACGCGTCCTGCGGGGTGGCGTTCTCGCCGTACTTCTTCTTCGCGTACTCCAGGATGTGCGGGTACTTCGCGAAGTCGGAGCCGAGCATGTACTCGTCGGCACCCATGTGCCACGACGCCGCGGGGAAGACCTCCGCGTACTCGTCGACCAGGCTCTTGTAGAAGGTGAAGGACGCGTCCTTGGTGATGTCCAGGCGGGACGGCTGCGGCTTGCCGTCGGAGTCGGTGAGCTGCAGGTCCGGGCGGTTCTCCAGCCAGGGATCCAGGTGGCCCGGTGAGTTGATCTCCGGGACGATCGTGACGTGGTACTTCTCGCCGAGCGCGACCAGGCGGCGCAGCTCACCCTTGGTGTAGTAGCCCCAGGAGTTGGCCTCGGGGTGTCGGTCGCTCTTGAGCTTGAGCTCCAGGAGCAGCTGGTTCTGCTTGCGGTACGCCATCTCGCGCAGCAGGTTCTCCAGCCACGGCGTGGAGATGTTGATGTAGCAGGCGCAGACTCCGACGCCGCGCTCCTTGTAGCGCGGCACGTCGACGGTGCGTCCGGCCGGCACGCGGTCGCTCCGGGCAAGGAGCTGGAGCAGGGTCCTGGTGCCGTAGAAGGCACCGGCCTCGCGGGCGCCGGTGATCTCGAGCCGCTCGCCCGCCCGCAGCTCGTAGCCCTCGGAGCCGAGCGGTTTCCGGCTGCGGTCGATGTCGATGACGACGTCGCCGTCGCGAGCGGCGCCGCGGGTCACGGGGAGGCGCCCCCGGCCCGCGTCCTTCAGGTCGTCGGCGAGCGTGGCGGCGACCCGGCGCGACACGGGATCGCGCGCGACGAGGCGGGTGCCGGGCCCGAAGTGGTAGCTCCCCTCGGCCGGAGTCCAGTCGGTGAGCGCGGGGACGGTCGTCGGGGGCTCCGCGGCCGTCTGTCGAGCGGTGGCCGCCGGGAGGGGCGCCGCGAGCAGCAGGGCCGCCGCGGCCGCGGCCCATCCCGCGAGTCGGCGTCGGCGGGGCAGCCGGGGCGCGAAGAACGAACGCAGTTCGGTCATGAGGTCCGATGATTCAAGCGCCCCACTAGGGTGTCAATGCATCGTGCGCCACGGAGACTTGGACATTCCTGCCGCCGAGCCATCGGATGAATTCCCCCCCCCGGACACACCTGTGCCCCCTGCCATGGAGGACAGGGGGCACGTGGCGAAGCGGACCGGTGGGGTACCCGGCCGGTGTCGACTCAGTCGTCAGTCGATACCGGGGAGGATGTGCGGCTCGGCGAGATCGTCCTCGTAGCCGGCCAGGCGGATGGGGGCCGCTTTGGCCCACGCCTCCAGGTTGCGGAGCTTCTGGGGCCGTCCGGCCCGCTCGCCGCCGCGTTCCGCCGGTCGTTTTTCGTGCTTCGTCAGATCTGGTGTCACCGCGCACTCCTTTGTGTCGCGTAACGGAAGGACAAGGGCAGTTCGGTCGCGGTGGCGCCGTTCTCTGGCGGGACCGCGGCCGTGGTTGCCGGCCTGTCCCCGGAACGGCCGGGAGATGTTTGTGGATCTCTCGTGGCCGTCCGTTCGCACTAGATTAACCAAATGAGCGCTGCCGCGCTCGATGGGGACCTGAGTCGGAGTGGATTCCGGACAAAGGCGCCCTTGCGGCCGCATGGGGCTGCGGGGGCCGGGGCTCACCGAGCCCCGGACGGGACAGGCGCCCGACGGCACCACCGGGCGACGGGCACGCACGGGTGCACCTCGGCCACCACGCGTGATGACGACGGGTGTTGGGGTTTCCGGGACGGGTCCGTCACAGCGGGCACGCGACCGGTCACGACTGGCGAAAAAGGAGCAGCCGGTCCGGGTCGCGCTGTATGCGGCGACCGGACCGGCTGTCCGAAAGCTGAGACGACTGTCTCAGGTGACTACCACTTGCCCGGCTCGTAGTCCTTGAGGAAGACGCCGTACACGTCCTCGCCCGCCTCGCCGCGCACGACCGGGTCGTAGACGCGGGCGGCGCCGTCGATCAGGTCGAGCGGGGCGTGGAAGCCCTCCTCGGCGAGCCGCAGCTTGTCGTAGTGCGGGCGCTCGTCGGTGATCCAGCCGGTGTCCACCGAGGTCATCAAGATGCCGTCGGTCTGGAACATCTCCTGGGCGCTGGTGCGCGTCACCATGTTCATCGCGGCCTTGGCGGCGTTGGTGTTCGGGTGTCCCGCGCCCTTGTAGCCACGGCCGAAGACGCCCTCCATCGCCGAGACGTTCACGATGTGGGCCCGGCCGCTCGGCGCCTTCTTCGCGGCGTCGGCCATGGCCTGGCGCAGCGCGCTGATCAGGATGAACGGCGACGTGTAGTTGCACAGCTGGGTCTCGAGGAGCTCCACAGGGGAGATCTGCTCGATGGTCTGCACCCAGGTGTTGCTGTCGACGACGTCCGGGACGAGCCCGCCCGCGTCGATGGCGGTGCCGTCGAGGTGCCGGGCGACGCTGGCGTTGCCCGCGACGAGGGCGAGGTCGGCGACCTTCTGCGCGTCCAGGCCGCTGGCGCCCAGGGGCAGCGCGGCGAGGCCGTCGACGGCGCCGGAGTTGAAGGCGCCGATGACGGAGTGGGCCGGGAGCTCCCCGGCGGGCAGCGGCGCGCTCTCGCCCTCGACCAGCGCGGCGTAGGCGGACGGCAGGCGGCGCACGGTCTGCGTCGCGTTGTTGATCAGGATGTCCAGCGGGCCCGCCGCGGTGAGCCGCTCGGCGAGGGCCACGGACTGGGCCGGGTCGCGCAGGTCGATCCCGACGACCTCGAGGCGGTGGAGCCAGTCGGCCGAGTCGTCCATCGCCTTGAAGCGGCGGATGGCGTCCTTGGGGAACCGGGTCGTGATCGTCGTGTGGGCGCCGTCACGGAGGAGACGCAGCGCGATGTACATGCCGATCTTGGCGCGGCCGCCGGTGAGCAGGGCACGCTTGCCGGTGAGGTCGGCGCGGGCGTCGCGCTTGGCGCGGTTCAGGCGGGCGCAGTCCGGACAGAGCTGGTGGTAGAAGTAGTCGACTTCCACGTACCGGGTCTTGCAGGTGTAGCAGGAGCGCGGGCGCTGGAGTATCCCCGCGATCCGCCCCTCCTCCGTCTGCGACGAGGGCAGCAGCCCCTCGGTCTCGTCGTCGATGCGCTGTGCGGAGCCGGTGGCGGTGGACTCGGTGACGGCCTTGTCATGGGCGGTCTTGGCGGCGCGGCGCTCCTGACGGCGGCGCTGCTTCACCGTCCGGTAGATCCCGGCCGTGGCCCGGCGCACGGCGATCGCGTCCGGGTGGTCGACGTCGAGCTTGTCCAGCTCGTCGAGCACGCTCAGGCAGACGGCGAGACGGTCCGGGTCGATGCCGGGGCCGTACGCCTCGTGCGCTTCGTCCTCGACGGGCCCCTCCTGGCTTGCGTCTGTCACCGTCATCGCCGCTGTCCTCGTGTCCATCCGTGCCACGGCGCATCTGGTCGTCCGCGGAAGCTCCAAAAGCAAAAGTTTACGTAGCGGCGGGCCCGGTCACCAAACCCGTCTCCCGGGCGCACACCGCCACGAGGTTGTCGATCTCGTCCCGCAGACTCTGCGCGAGCAGCTCCAGGTCGGGGACGGCCGTGGCATCGGCGACCAGCCCGTAGTGCACCCGGCCCCGGTAGGTGGAGACGGCGACGGCGAGCGACTGCCCCCGGGCGAGCGGCGCGAACGGATAGACCTCGGTGAGCCGGCAGCCCCCGAGCCGCAGCCCGATGCCGGGCAGCGGAACGCTGGTGACGAGGATGTCGAAGAGCAGCCGGGCGGCCTGGGCGACGACGGGGCCGCCGATCCGGTGCCCGAGCGAGGGCACGTGCTCGGCGAGCAGCGCCACGGCCCCGGCGCCCCGCTCGGGGCCCGCGTCCTTGTTGCGGTCCATGGCGGCGCGCACGCCGCGCAGCCTTTCCAGCGGGTCCTCGTGGCCGACGGGGAGCCGGACCAGATAGCCGGAGAGCCGGTTGCCCGGGGGCTGCGCGGTGCGCGGCCGACGGCGTGAGACCGGGATCAGGGCGCGCGGCTCGACCCCCTCGCTGCAGTCGCCGCGCTCGTCGAGCCAGCGGCGCAGGGCGCCTGCGACGACGGCGATGAGTACGTCGTTCACGGTGCCGCCGACGGCTTTGCGCACCTGGTGGACGTCGTCGAGGTCGAGGACGACTCCGGCGGTGCGGCGGGTGCCGGTGGCGGACGAGGCGAGCGCGGCGCAGGAGCGGACGCCCAGGGTCGCGCGGGCGACGGAGGTGCCGATGCCGAGGGCCTGGCCGACCTCCGCGACGGTGCCGCGGACGCGCCCGGGGAGGGTGCGCGGGTCGAGGACCGACCACGGGGAGGGCGCGGGGGCCGCCGGGCGGCGGCGCGAGGCCGGCAGGTCGACGGGGTCGAGGAGGGCCGCGCCGAGCGTGAGCGCACGCAGGCCGTCGGCGAGCGCGTGGTGGAACTTGAAGAGGACCGCGAAGGACGTGCCGTCGGCGCCCGGCAGCACGTGCGCCTCCCACGGCGGCCGGTCGCGGTCCACCGGACGCTGCATCAACTCCCCCGCCGCGGCATGGAAGTCGGCCACGGGGGCCGTGAGCCGCACGTGCTCCAGCGGGTCGAAGGCGGACATCGGTACGCGCATCGCGCCGCCGACGGGCAACCAGACGGAACGTATGCGCATGCGAAGTCCGGGCACGGCCGCCGCGCGGGCCGCGAGGAGCCCGGCGGCGCGGTCCGCCGCGCCGGGTCCGTCGGCCTCGAAGACGCCAAGGGCGCCCAGATGCATGGGGTGTTCGGCGGTCTCGATGTTCCAGAAGGCCAGATCGAGAGGCACGAGCAGGTCAGAGCTCTGTTCAGACGATGAAGTCACGGACTCGCTCTCGCGTCGAGGACGATGCGGGGCTGACGAATCAGAAGTCAATCGCTCCGAACGACTACGGTCAAGTACGATCAAGCTACAGAGAGTTAACAACAGATTAAGGCCGGAACTGCCCCCCGATGCCCCCTTCGGTCACGGTTGGGCACGCCTTCAAATAACCTGCACAGCGAATGTGCACTCCGGTCACGCAATTCGGGCCGCACCGCTCTCGAATTTTCATGCACCGACCACACGAATCGCCCTGCGACGGGAAAGTGTCCGATTTGTTGGAATGAGTCGCTCCGCATCCTCGATTCCCGTCTGTGAATCTTGTGAAGGAGCTGCCGCGACGCGGTGAACCTGCCTGCACGCAGCGGTGATACGGCGTCACAACCGTGCCGAACCGCCGCCTCGTCGATTGGATGTACGAGCTGCGAACGTGCTTTGATCCTGGCCGCCGCGGAATTCGAATCCCCAGGTTCCGCGGAGCTGGAAACACCTATGCACCATTCATGAGAAGGGCAGCTCACACCATGAACAACGTCCCCCAGGTCGAGACCCTCGAGATTTCCGACGCCGACCTCGACAACGTCTCCGGTGGCCTCGTTGCCGGTGTCGCGAGCAACGTCACCAGCACCGTTGACTCCATCGCCCCGGTCTCGGGCGTCGTCGGCGGCGTCGTCGGCACGGTCGAGGGTGCCACCGGCATCAACACCGGCGCCGTCACCGGCCTGGCCTCCGGCCTGACCGCCGGTCTCTGAGCCCTTTCGCTCATCGAGACGCAATGATTCGTGAGCCCCGGAACCTTGAGGTTCCGGGGCTCACGGACGCATCGGCCCAGTAGTACCGGACTCAGGAACCGGGCTCAGGCACAGTAAGGGAAGCGTTCCGTGCAGTTCCGCCAACAGGCCCTGTCCAAACTGCAGTCGCCCGAGGAACTCGACCTGCCGGTGCGCTACGCCCGCCCCCAGGGCCTGCTCGTCCTCGCCGTCACCCTCGTCGTCATGGCCGCATCGAGCGTCTGGGCCGTCACCGGATCGCTCTCCTCGACGCTCCGCGCACCCGGAATCCTCACCCACGGCCAGGGCAGTTACGTCCTGCAGAGCCCCGTCACCGGTCAGGTGACCCGCGTCCTGGCCGAGGAGGGCGAACGGCTCGCCGCCGGGGCCCCCGTGCTCAAGGTCCGTACGGAACAGGGCGACAAGGTCGTGCGCGCGATCACCGCGGGCCGCGTGACCGCGCTCGTCGCCAGGATCGGCACCGTCGTCACCACCGGCGCCGACGTGGCGACCCTGGAGCGCGTGGCGGGCAGCGACGACCCGCTCACGGCGATGCTCTACGTACCCGCCGACAGCGCGGCGACCGTGCCCGTCGGCGCCTCGGTGGACCTCACCGTCCAGTCCGTGCCCACGGAGCGGTACGGAACACTGCGCGGCCGGGTGAAGGCGATCGGCCGGGCCGCACAGAGCCGCCAGAAGATCACCGGCTTCCTCGGCGACAAGGAACTGGCGGGCCGGTTCACGAAGGACGGACCACCCGTGGCCGTCCTCGTCCGGCTCGACCCGTCGTCCGCGACCAAGTCGGGTTACGCCTGGTCGACCGCGGCGGGCCCGCCCTTCGCACTCGACTCCATGACCCTGGCCACCGGCGCCTTCCACCTCGCCGAGCAGCGCCCGATCGATTGGCTGCTTCCGTGACCGCTCCCCACCCCTCCCCCGCGCACCAGCAGCA
>NZ_LIPN01000204.1 GCF_001418325.1 Streptomyces atriruber
GCAGTGGCCCCGGCCCTTTTGATGCGTTGTGCTGTGTGCGGTGCGACCGCAGAGTTCGCCGTCAGGCGGACTTGCGGCTGTCACGCGGGTGCACCGCGATGTTCATGGCGCCGGACCGGAGAACCGCGAGACGCTCCTCGAGGACCTCTTCGAGCTCCTCTCGGGTGCGGCGCTCCATGAGCATGTCCCAGTGCGTACGCGCCGGCTTGCCCTTCTTCTCCTCAGGTCCGTCGCCGTCTACGAGGAGTGCCTGGGCCCCGCAGACCTTGCACTCCCACTCCGGCGGGATCTCCGCCTCGACCGAGAACGGCATCTCGAAACGATGTCCGTTCTGGCATGCGTACTCCACGGCCTGGCGCGGGGCCAGGTCGATGCCGCGGTCGGTCTCGTAGCTTGTCACCACGAGGCGCGTGCCGCGAAGAGCTCGCTCACTCATGAATCGTGCCTCCCGGGCTTGTCGCCCACAGGACAGGTGTCGCTGTCGTCGTCATCCGGTCAACGTCCGGTCGGCGGTAAAGATTCCCGTTCAGGGTTATGCGTCGCCGTCGTATGCCGCCCCTTGTTGTACCCACCAGTGCCCGGTTTGTCACATCTGGCAGCAGATGTCACCCAGCGTTTCTGATTCTTCAGCTCGCAGTAACGGTCCGCCTGGCAGGCCAAAGGCGTACACTACCGGCCTTTGGCTTCAGTTGCTAAATCCGGTCGGGTGCGGGATTGCCCGCGTCGCGCACCGCACGCCGTACCGGTACCCGTGCGAGCAGGGCGAATCCGAGCAAAAAGAACGCCACGAGCGACACGATGGCATCCCGATAGCTTCCCGTGAGCTGATACGTGAGGCCGAAGATCATCGGTCCCAGCCAGGCCATCCCGCGGTCGCTGATCTCGTACGCCGAAAAGTACTCGGCCTCCTTCCCGCGCGGCACCAGGTGCGAGAAGAGCGAGCGGGACAGCGCCTGTGTGCCGCCGAGGACCAGGCCGATCCCCGCGGCCAGGACGAAGAACCACGCGGGCGCGCCGGCGGGCAGGAAGTACCCGGCCCCGATCGTCACCGTCCAGGCCACGAGCGAGCCGAGAATGGTCCGCTTGGCGCCGTACGCCCGGGCGAGTCGTCCCATGGCCAGGGCGCCGGCGACCGCGAGCAACTGCACCAGCAGCACCGCGACGATCAGCGTGGACTGGCCGAGGCCGAGCTCCTCCGAGCCGTAGACGGACGCCTGGGAGATCACCGTCTGCACTCCGTCGTTGTAGACGAGGTAGGCGAGCAGGAAGGCGAGCGTGTGGGGGTGGCCGCGCATGTCCCGCACCGTCGCCCGCAGCTGCTGCCATCCGCCCCGGGGCGACGCACCGGCCTCCTGCGCGGGCGTCCGGCGGTCCCGCAGCCGCTTGAGGGGGACGAGCGTGAACGCACCCCACCAGACACCCGCCGACGCGAGACAGATCCGGACCGCGGTCGCCTCGGAGACACCGAAACCGTCGTGGGCGAGGAACAGGACGAGGTTCGCCACCAGGACGAGGGCGCCCGCCGCGTAGCCGAAGGCCCAGCCGCGCGAGGAGACCGCGTCGCGTTCCTCCGGAGGAGCGATCTGCGGCAGGTAGGAGTTGTAGAGCACCATCGAGACGGCGAGCGAGGCGTTGGCGACGATCAGCAGGAACCCGCCGAGGAGATAGCGCTCCCCGTCCAGGAAGAACATGCCCGCAGTGGCGGCCGACCCCAGATAGGCGGCAGCCGCGAGGAGGGGCTTCTTGCGGCCCGTGCGGTCGGCGGCCGCCCCCGCCAGCGGCATGACGAAGACCGACACGATCACCGAAAGGGAGACCGTGTAGGCGAAGAAGGAGCCCGCGCGGACCGGGATCCCGAGCGGATGCACGTACCCCTCGGGATCCGCGGCCGCCTTGGCGATCTCCGTGAGACAGGGCCCCAGGAACACGGTCAGGACGCTCGTCGAATAGACCGAGCACGCCCAGTCGTAGACGTACCAGCCCCGCTGCTCACGCCGTCGATCGGCGGCGGCTCCGTCGCCGATCGACGCTGCCTTCACGGTGTCGGTGCTCACCCGTGACCTCGCTGTTCCCCGTGGTGCGACGCGGCCCCGGGGCAGGTCAGACCCAGGTCCCCCGGTCCTTCAGCACCCCGCGCAGCGTCTCGATGTGATCGGAAACTATGCCATCCACGCCCAGGTCGAGCAGGGCGCTCATCCGCTCGGCGTCATTGACCGTCCACACGTGGACCTGCAGCCCGCGCGCGTGGGCGGCGCGCACGAAGCGGCGGTCGACCACCCGGATCCTGCCGTGCGTCTCGGGCACCTGGGCGCAGACCGCGGAGCGGCGCAGGGCGGCGGGCACTCCATAGGACAGCAGGCGCAGCGCCGCCACGCCCCGGGTGCCCAGGGAGGTGGCCAGGCGCGGGCCCGCCAGGCGCTGGGCCCTGGCCACGCGCGCCTCGGAGAACGAGCCGACACAGACGCGGTCCCAGGAGCCGGTCCTGCGGATCAGTTCGAGCAGCGGAAGGAGCGCGGGCTCCGCCTTCACGTCCACGTTCCAGCGCACGTCGGGAAATGCTTCGAGGCACTCCTCGAAGAGGGGTACCGGCTCGCTGCCCGCCACGCGCGCGTGGCGCACCTCGCTCCAGGGGAGGTCGATGATGCGCCCCGCCGCGTCCGTCACCCGGTCCAGCGTGGTGTCGTGGAAGGCCACGAGGCGGCCGTCGGCGGTGGCGTGCACATCGGTCTCGATGTAGCGGTAGCCGAGGTCGACGGCGTGCCGGAACGCCGCCGCGGTGTTCTCCAGGCCGTCGGCCGCGCCGCCGCGGTGGGCGAGGGCGAGCGGGCCCGGGTGATCGAGGTAGGGGTGGCGTACGTGCGTGGTCACTGCTGCAGTATTGCCTGCTCCGACGGGCCGCCGGAGGCCACGACGCCTCCTGTGGTGGTCGCGGGGATGGCGAATCGGCGCAGGAAGAACTGGGCGAGCGGGCCGATGGACAGCGCGTAGAGGACGGTGCCGACGCCCACGGTGCCGCCGAGCGCGAAGCCGGTCGCGACCACCACCACCTCGATGAGCGTCCGCATCAGCCGGATCGAGCGTCCGGTCCGCTGGTGCAGGCCGGTCATCAGGCCGTCCCGGGGGCCGGGGCCGAACGCGGCCGCGATGTAGAGGCCGGTCGCCGCGCCGTTCAGGACGATCCCGGACACCATCAAGGGGACGCGGACGGCCCACCCGTGCGCATCGGGGAGCAGGGCGAGCGAGGCGTCCATCGCCAGGCCGACGACGAAGACGTTGGAGACCGTGCCGAGGCCGGGGCGCTGCCTGAGCGGGATCCACAGCAGCAGGACCGCGGCGCCCACGGCGATGGACACGACACCGATCGACAGACCGGTGAGCTCCGCGAGCCCCTGGTGCAGCACGTTCCACGGCTCCAGGCCGAGGCCCGACACCACGAGGAGCGCGGAGCTCACGCCGTACAGGGTGAGGCCCACGTACAGCTGCGTGAGTCTCCGTGGCAGCTGCCGCTTCGTCGCCTCGGGTGTCGTGCCGGACAAGAGGTGCCCCCTGCTGGTGGTGGTAGTGGCCTGACACATGACACTCTGTGGCTTGTACTGAGACGCCAACCATGGCCAATTCGGGGAAGGTGGACTGGGAATCATGGCTCAGTGGACTTCAGCAATGGGCTCGACGCAGCTCGCCCGCCTCCTCGCCTCCCAGCAGGACCGCCCGGTGGGCAACGGTTCGCGCCGCCCGCCCGCCTACCGCGCCCTCGCCGACGGCATCCGGCTGCTCGTGCTCGAAGGCCGCGTCCCGGTCGCCGCGCGCCTGCCCGCCGAGCGCGAACTGGCGGTGGCGCTCGCCGTCAGCCGCACCACCGTCGCCGCCGCCTACGAGGCGCTGCGCACCGAGGGGTTCCTGGAGTCCCGCAGGGGAGCGGGCAGCTGGACCGCCGTCCCCGCCGGAAATCCCCTCCCCGCGCGCGGTCTCGAACCGCTGCCGCCCGAGGCGCTCGGTTCCATGATCGACCTCGGCTGCGCCGCGCTGCCCGCTCCCGAGCCCTGGCTCACCCGCGCCGTCCAGGGCGCCCTCGAAGCGCTCCCGCCGTACGCCCACACGCACGGCGACTACCCCGCGGGGCTGCCCGCCCTGCGGGAGATGCTCGCCGAGCGCTACACCGCGCGCGGGATCCCCACCATGCCCGAACAGATCATGGTGACCACCGGAGCGATGGGCGCCATCGACGCCATCTGCCATCTCTTCGCGGGCCGCGGCGAACGCATCGCCGTGGAGTCACCGTCGTACGCCAACATCCTCCAGCTGATGCGCGAGGCGGGCGCCCGCCTCGTCCCGGTCGCCATGGCCGAAGGCCTCCAGGGCTGGGACATGGACCGCTGGCGCCAGGTGCTGCGCGACGCCGCGCCCCGGCTCGCGTACGTCGTCGCGGACTTCCACAACCCGACGGGCGCGCTCGCCGACGAGGACCAGCGCAGGCAACTCGTCGAGGCGGCCCGTTCGGCGGGCACCGTCCTCGTCGTCGACGAGACGATGAGCGAGCTCGGCCTCGACGCGGACCTCACCATGCCGCGCCCGGTCTGCGGCTTCGATCCCGCGGGCTCCACCGTCATCACCGTCGGTTCGGCGAGCAAGGCCTTCTGGGCCGGCATGCGCATCGGCTGGGTGCGCGCCGCCCCCGACGTGATCCGCAGCCTCGTCGCGGCGCGTGCGTACGCCGACCTCGGCACTCCGGTACTCGAACAGCTCGCGGTGAACTGGCTGCTGAACACCGGCGGTTGGCAGGCCGCCGTGGACGTGCGCAGGGAGCAGGCCAGGGAGAACCGCGACGCGCTGGTCGCCGCCGTGCGCCGGGAGCTGCCCGACTGGGAGTTCGAGGTGCCGCGCGGCGGTCTGACCCTGTGGGTGCGCACCGGGGGCGTCTCCGGGTCGCGGCTCGCCGAAGTGGGCGAGCGGGTGGGCGTGCGGGTTCCGTCGGGGCCGCGCTTCGGGGTCGACGGGGCGTTCGAGGGGTACGTGCGGCTGCCGTTCACCGTCGCAGGAGCGGTCGCCGAGGAGGCGGCGGTGCGGCTGGCCGCGGCGGCCCGGCTCGTGGAGACGGGCGCCGGCGCGGGGGTGCAGGCCGCGCACCCCTTCGTCGCCTGACGCCCGTCTACGTGGACCTGACGCCGACGTCCGTTTCCGTGAAACGGCGTCAGTTCTCGGCAGGGACCGGTTCCGCCTCCGTGGCCTCAGGGGCGGCGTTCGCCGCCTCGTCCGGCGGCGTGCTCCGCTCCGGCAGCAGCTCCAGGACCGCCTGCCGGTGCGCCTCACTGGTCGCGTCGTCGTACGGATCGGGGGTCGCGGGCACCTGGAGGCGGTGCACCTGGCCCGCGCCCAGCCGGGCGTACCCACGGCCGGGCGGGACGTCCGACGTGGGCGTCGTGTGGGGCGGGACGCCGAGGACGTCCTCCAACTGGTCGACCGTGGCACAGCCGAGCACCACGCGCGCGCGGGTGTGCTGGTGCACGGGATCGCTCAGCGCGTCCAGGCCGTCCAGCTGATCGGCGACCACGACCGTCACGTTGGCCGCCCTGCCGTGCCGCAGGGGGACCTGCAGCAGCGACTGGGGGTCCTTGCGCCCGTCGGCCGCGGCGAGGTGGCCGAGCGCGCTCGGCCGGTCGAGGAGGATCCACAGGGGGCGCTTGGTGTCCTCCGGCGGCGGATGGCCCGCCTGCCGCGCGCGGTTCGCCGCGATGAGCCTGCGCTCGGTCTCGTGCGCCGCCCATTCGAGGCTCGCGAGCGCCCCGGCGAGCCCGCACTCGATGGCGAGGACCCCGTCACGGCCGGTCAGGCAGGCGTAGTCGCCGGTGCCGCTGCCCTCGACGATGAGCACGTCGCCGTACTGCAGCGCCTGGAGGGCGATGGAGCGCAGCAGCGTCGTCGTGCCGCTGCCGGGCTGGCCTGCGACGAGCAGGTGCGGCTCGGTGGAACGGATGCCGGTGCGCCACACGACGGGGGGCACGTCGCGCTGTTCCGCACCGTCGGCCAGCGGCAGGGTGCGCTGGACGCCGGTCTCGTCGGTGAAGCCGAGGACGGTCTCTCCGGGTGCGGTGACGAACCGCTGGGCCGCGATGTCGGTGGGCAGCGGGGCGAGCACGGTGACGGTGAGCTGGTTGCCCTCCTCGTCCCACGTGAAGTGGTACTCGCGGCCGCGGCCCGCCTTGGCGTGCAGCAACTGCTCGATCCGCGCGCGGGACTCGGCCTCGCCGTCCGTGAAGTACGCGGGGTAGCGCACCACGAGCCGGGAGATCCGACCGGTGTCGTCGAAGTCGTGCTCCACGAAGGCCTTGTCCCATTCGCCGCCGTGCGCGAAGAGCGGGGCGGGGTCCTCGGGGACCGAGAAGTACGGGACGAGCGCTTCGTAGAGGGACTGCAGCCGCTGCACCTGCGCCTCGTCCGGGCCGGTCGGCTCCGGGGCGGTGCGCTCGCGGCCCGTCCACGCCGCTGCCGCCATCAGGGAGATGAGGGCGAGCAGCGGCCCGTAGGGCACGAGCGCCACGACGAGGATCACGGACGCCACCAGGAACAGCAGCGGGCCGCGCTTGTCCTTGGGGGTGTCGGCCCACCTGCGCCGCCCGGCGGCAGCCAGCCGGCGCAGTCCGCGGGTGATCGTGATCAGCGGATGGAGGACATCCGTGGCGCTGTCGGCCGCCGACCGTGCCAGCTCCCTGCTCCGGGCGATGGATGCGGTGCCGTTGCTCAGAATGCGGGGGAGTGGTCGCCTGGCCACGTCTGTCTCCTGAAGGTGCGTACGAAGGACGGGAACGTCAGAACTTGATCCCGCCGAGGAGGCTCGCCAGGCTCGCGCTGCCGGCCTTGATGCTCGGGGCGATGGCGGTGCCCGCCATGAAGAAGCCGAAGAGGGCGCAGACCAGCGCGTGGGACGCCTTGAGCCCGTCCTTGCGGAAGAAGAGGAAGACGATGATTCCGAGCAGTACGACGCCCGAGATGGAAAGGACCATGACGGTTCTCCTGGTTTGGTGGGGACAGTCACCATGAGTTCTTCCAGGTTCACAGCATGTATCCATACGATAAAAGGTGCAAATGGGTTAATTTCTTGAGTTTTCCCTCTAATGGTGGAGCTCGGTTGGACCATGAGAGGCGGGTTCGGGTGGCCTTCGAGCCCCTGCGTGATCTTTGCCTCGGGCGGGCCGGGTCATGTACCCGCGGGGGCAGTACCCTGTCGATTCACTCGTACGGCTGCACAGGCAGCGCACCCAGAAAGGCGGACGCCCCCATGAGCGAAGCCCCCGACCCGGAGGTCGTGGACTTGGCGACCAAGATCTTCGATCTGGCACGTCAGGGCGATGCCGCGGCGCTCGCCGCCTATGTGGACGCGGGTGTTCCGGCGAACCTCACGAACGACAGCGGTGACTCGCTGGTGATGCTGGCGGCCTACCACGGGCACGCCGGGGCGGTCGTGGCCCTCGTGGAGCGCGGCGCCGACACCAACCGCGCCAACGACCGCGGGCAGACCCCGCTCGCCGGAGCCGTCTTCAAGGGCGAGGACGCGGTGATCCGGGCCCTCCTGGACGGTGGCGCGGATCCTGCCGCCGGTACTCCTTCGGCCGTCGACACGGCCAGGATGTTCGGGAAGGCGGAGCTGCTGCAGCTGTTCGGGGCCGCCTGAACCGGGTACCTGACCAGCAACAACGGGGGCGCTGGAAATGTGGTCGCGGCGGACCTGACCGCCGGGTCATCATGACGACGTGATTCACGGACGCGACGGCGGGGCAGATGTTGCCGCACCGCGCGGACCGTGAGCGGCCCGCCCCCGGACCTCCCGTCCGGGAACCTCCGGGCCACCGACGAGAGGCAGAGGAAGATGGTCTTCGACAAGCAAAAGACGGCGGGCGGCCCGACGTGTTGGCGCACGGCCAGGTAATGCGTGATTCCCGGTTGCGTCGACGCTTGATGTGAGGCTGTTTCCCATGTTCGATCCGGTCATAGCGCCCAGCGGTACGCTGCTCGGCCTGCTGCAGAGGGGCCGCGGCGACGGCACCCTGCACGCGCTCACCGCCCCACGCTCAGAGGCGCTCACCGCCCTCGACCAGTGCGTGCTGAACGATCCCCGCCACGACTGGCAGGTGGAGAACCGTTCGCTGTACTACGCCCGGCTCTACCTCGACCTGCACGGTGGCCTCGGCGAGATCGAGCGGCACCTCTTCGATGCCGAGGACGTCCTGAACACGGACGACTCGCGCACCGGACTCGCCCTGGCGGTCCTCGGGCACCTCGCCTCGTACGGCAGGCAGGACGCCCTGGAACTGCTGCGGAGGTACGCGGCGTTCGGCACCAACTGGGCCTGGGCCCTGGACGAGCTGGCGCTGCGGGACGACGACGCGGGCCTGCGCGCCCTCGCGGCCCCCGTGCTCGCCAGATTCGCCCCCGACGCCGAGGGCGAGGCCGACCTGGCCGCCGCCGTCCGCGACGCCTACGAACCAAGGCCCTGGCGCCTCTGGGAGGAGGACCCCCGCGCCGATATCGGCGCCCGCGTGCGAGCCGCGCGGGAACAGGGTTCCTTCGACCGATGGCAGCGCCAGATGAGGCCCTCGGGACCACGCCCCGGCTGGAGCGTCCAGGCCGTCTTCGACTGGGCGCAGGAAGGCCTGGAGCGGGGCTCCGTCCTGTACGTGCCCGCGGCCCGCTGCCTGACCGCCGTCGCCGGGCCCGAGGACCGGGCCGAGATCGTCCGGGCCGCCCGCGACGGTTCGGACGGGGCGCGCGGCACCGCTCTGCGCTACCTCGCGGACACCCACGACCCCGAAGTCCTCGACCTCATCGAGTACGCCGCGGAGAGCCCCTCCCCGGTCGTCGTGGACGCCGCCACCGAGGCCTTCGAACGGATGCGGAGCGTCGCCGCCGTCGAGCGCGCCCGGCGCTGGGCCTACCGGCCAGACGGCCTCGGCGCCGCCGCCGGGCGGATGCTCGCCTGCCGGGGCGGCGCACAGGACAGCAAGCTGGTCCTGGCCGCACTGCGCGAGGCCGTCCGTGGCGAGGGCCCCGACGCGCCGACCCTGTGGACCCTCGTCGACGGCGCGGGACGCCTCGGCATCGCCTGCGCCGCCCCCGTGCTGCGGCACGTCTACAGAGAGACCGCCTCCTCCCACCTCCGCGGCCGCGCCGCCCGCGCGCTGGCCGCCACCGACCCCTCCTTCGCCGCCGGCTTCGCCGTCGAGTGCCTCTGGGACTGCGAGGAGACCACCCGCGAAGTCGCCGCACGGCATGCCGAGACCGGTGACGCCCGCGTCGTGAACCGACTCCGGAGGCTCGCCACGGACCCCGCCGAGGAGGACGAGGTACAGACCGCGGTGCGCAGCAGGATCGGTCCGGACGCGGCCGTGTAGCGGGTCACGCACGGGCCTCCCGCAGGGCCTTTCGCGAGGCTTTTCGGGCGGCTTCTCGGGTTCAGCGCCGGCCGGCGCCGACGAACCGGACGGGCGTGCCCGGCCGGGCCTGGGCCGCCGAGGCGAGGTCGCTCTCGCGGACGACCGCGACCACCGGGTAGCCCCCGGTGGTCGGATGGTCGGCCAGGAAGACGACGGGCCTGCCGTCCGGCGGGACCTGCACGGCGCCGAGCACCATGCCCTCACTGGGCAGTTCTCCCTCGAACCGCCGCTCAAGGGGCGGCCCCTCGGTGCGCAGCCCGATGCGGTTGCTCGCCGAGGACACAGTGTACGTGCGCGTGGTGAGCGTGTTCAGAGCCGCCGCCGTGAACCAGTCCGCGCGCGGCCCGAGCGCCACCCGGAGCACCAGCTCCCGAGGAGGCGCGGGCTGCGGCACGGTGTCCACGCGTGCGTGCGCGGCGCCGGGGCGGCCCAGCGGCAGGACGGCTCCGTCCGCCAGCGGTGGCGGACCGAGGCCCGAGAGCAGGTCCGTGGAGCGGCTGCCGAGCACCGGGTCGACGGCCACTCCGCCGTCGAACGCGACGTAGCAACGTACTCCGGAGACGGCCGATCCGACGTTCAGGAGAGCCCCCGCGGGCACCCGCACCGGCGCTCCCCAGGGCGCGGGTCGGCCGTCCACGGTCACCGGGCAGGGCGCTCCGCCGACGGCGACCGTGACGGTCCTGCGCGGGCGTACGGCACAGCCGTCGAGCGTGGTCTCCAAGGCGGCGGCGTCGGGCGGATTGCCCACCAGACGGTTGACCAGGCGCGCGGCGGGCGGGTCCAGGGCCCCGGAGCGGGGCACCCCGAGATGGGCGTGCCCGGGACGCCCGAGGTCCTGCACGGTGGTGAGGGCACCGGCTCGCACGACGGCGAAGGCACGGTCGGTCATCGCGACCTCGCTGTCGGGTCCGTCGACGGGGCGGCCGTTGGTGGGGTGTCCCTCGATGGGGTGTCCATCGAGGGGGTGTCTGCCACGAACCGGACGCGGACGCCGGGGGAGAGCAGCGCGGCGGGCACGCGCGCGTGGTCCCACAGCACGGTGTCCGTCGAGCCGATCAGCTGCCAGCCGCCGGGCGACGCGCGGGGGTAGACGCCCGTGTAGGGGCCCGCCAGGGCGACACTGCCCTCGGGGACGCCGGTGCGGGGCGTGGCCCGGCGCGGCACTTCGTAGCGCCCGGGCAGACCGGTCAGGTAGCCGAACCCGGGAGCGAACCCGCAGAAGGCGACGCGGAATTCGGCGGCCGAGTGGATCCGCGCCACTTCGTGCACCGGGACACCCCAGTGCGCCGCCACGTCCGCGAGGTCCGGCCCGTCGTACCGCACCGGGATCTCCAGGACCGCCTCCGCGCGCCGAGGCAGTGGCGGGATCTCCCAGCCGGGCAGCTCCGCCCCGACGCGGCGGGGCTCGTCCAGGCCGTCGAGCAGCACCGTGCGGGCTGCAGGCACGATCTCCCGTACCCGCAACGAGCCCGTCGCGCGGCGGCGCAGTAGCTCGGCGTGGAGGGCCTGGGCCTCGGTGCCGTCGGAGACTTCGACGAGCAGGGCCTGTTCGCCGACCGGCAGGGCCCTCACGCGAAGGCCTCCACCCGTACGCCCGCCGACTCCAGTTCCGCCCGCACCCGGCGGGCCAGACCCACCGCCCCCTGGGTGTCGCCGTGCAGGCACAGCGACCGCGCGCGGACCTCGATCTCACGGCCCCCGTGGGAGGTGACGACGCCGAACCGGGCCATCCCGACGGACCGTGCGACGACGCTGTCCGCCTCCGTGACGACCGCTCCTTCGGCGGCGCGCGGAACCAAAGTGCCCTCTTCTGTGTAGGCGCGGTCCGCGAACGCCTCGGTGACGACCGGGAGTCCGGCCTTTTCCGCCGTCTCCAGGAGGCGTGATCCGGGCAGCCCAAGGAGGGGCAGCGCGGCGTCGGCGAGCAGCACGCCGTCGACGACCGCGCGGGCCTGCTCCTCGTCGTGGACGACGCGGTTGTAGAGCGCACCGTGCGGCTTCACGTACGACACGCGGGTGCCCGCCGCGCGGGCGAACACCTCCAAGGCGCCGATCTGGTACGCCACTTCGGCGGCCAGCTCCGCGGCGGGTACGTCCATGGCGCGCCGCCCGAAGCCCGCGAGGTCCCGGTAGGACACCTGGGCGCCGATCCGCACCCCACGCTCGGCGGCGCGGTCGCACACCCGGCGCATGGTGGCCGCGTCCCCGGCGTGGAACCCGCAGGCCACGTTGGCGCTGGTGACGACGGAGAGCAGCTCCTCGTCGTCGGTCAGGCGCCAGCGGCCGAAGCCCTCGCCGAGGTCGGCGTTGAGATCGATCAGGGGGGCGGTCATCTGCGTAAGCCTCCAGGGTTCTCGGCTGTCACACCACGCGGTACTGCTCGTCCCGGGCGTCGGTGATGAACATCCGGCCCGGCGCGTGCGTGATCGCGAAGGGTGGCCGAGATGCCATCACCGCGGCCTGCGGCGTCACTCCGCAGGCCCAGAACACCGGTATGTCGTCCGGTTCGACGGTCACCCCGTCGCCGAAGTCGGGGCGGTCCAGATGCTCGATGCCGAGTCCGCCGGGGTCGCCGCAGTGCACCGGGCTGCCGTGCACCGCCGGCATCAGGGAGCTCTCCCTGATGGCGTCGGCCAGGTGGCGGGGCGGCACGGGACGCATCGACACCACCATCGGGCCGTGCAGGCGGCCCGCGGGGCGGCAGGGGCGGGTGGTCACGTACATCGGGACGTTGCGGCCCTGCTCGATGTGGCGCAGCGGGACGCCGGAGTCGGCGAGCGCCCACTCGAAGGTGAAGCTGCAGCCGATGAGGAACGTCACCAGGTCGTCGCGCCAGCGGTCGACCACGTCCGTGGGCTCGTCGATCAGCTCGCCGTGCTCCCAGACGCGGTAGAGCGGCAGATCGGTGCGGAGATCGGCGCCGGGGGCGAGCGGGGTGGTCCAGGAGCCCGCGTCCGTGACGTCGAGGACCGGGCAGGGCTTCGGGTTGCGCTGGCAGAAGAGGAGCATCTCGTACGCCCACTCCGCCGGGACGGAGATGAGGTTGGCCTGGGTGAAGCCCGCGGCCCATCCTGCGGTGGGGCTCGTCCCGCCCGCGCGGAAGACGGCGCGCGCCTTCGCGGCGCTGCGGATCACCGGCGCGTCGCGCGTGTCGCGGCTCACAGGAGCTCCCTCCCGCGCGTCTCCGGAAGGCCCAGCAGCGCGAGGACGGCGAGGCCGTACCCGATGGCTCCGAAGACCAGCGCTCCGCCGACGCCCCAGCTGTCGGCGAGGAAGCCGACCATGGTGGGGAAGACCGCGCCGATCGCGCGTCCCGTGTTGTACGTGAAGCCCTGGCCCGTGCCGCGGACCGCGGCCGGATACAGCTCGCTGAGGAACGAGCCGAAGCCGCTGAAGATCGCCGACATACAGAAGCCCAGGGGGAAACCGAGCACAAGGAGAAGGCCGTTGGCGCCGTCCGGGATGTTCGTGTACGCGAGGATGCTGGCCGCGGAGAGGAACGCGAAGAGCGTGATGTTCCGCTTCCTGCCGAGCTTGTCGGTGAGGTAGCCGCCGGTCAGATAGCCGATGAAGGCGCCGGAGATCAGGAAGGTCAGATAGCCGCCGGTGCCGACGACGGTGAGGCCGCGGTCGCTCTTCAGATACGTGGGCACCCAGGTGGCCAGCGTGTAGTAGCCGCCCTGCACACCGGTGGACAGGAGCACCGCGAAGCACGTGGTGCGCAGCAGCCCCGGCTTGAAGATGGCCGTGAACGATCCCTTGTCGGCGCTCTTGCGCCGCTCCTCGGCGGCTTCGGGCGCGTCGTGCACATTGCGCCGTACGTAGATCACGAGCAGTGCGGGCAGCGCACCGGTCCAGAACATGACGCGCCAGGCGACGTCCTCGTCGAGGAACTGGAACACCACGGTGTAGACGATCACCGCGAGCCCCCAGCCCACGGCCCAGGAGCTCTGGATCGCGCCCAGGGTGCGGCCGCGGTTCTTGGCGGTGGCGTACTCGGCGACGAGGATCGCGCCGACCGCCCACTCGCCGCCGAACCCGAGCCCCTGGAGGGCGCGGAAGACCAGCAGCGTCTCGTAGTTGGGCGCGAAGCCGCAGGCGACGGTGAAGACGGCGTACGTGACGACCGTGATCATCAGGGCCTTGACGCGGCCGATCCGGTCGGCGACCACGCCCGCGACGGCGCCGCCCACGGCGGAGACGACGAGGGTGACGGTGGTGAACAGCCCGGTCTGGCCGCTGTCGAGGCCGAAGTAGGCAGCGAGCGCCACCATGCTCAGCGGCAGCGTGAAGTAGTCGTAGGAGTCGAGGGCGTAGCCCCCGAAGGCGCCGGCGAAGGCGCGGCGGCCGCGTGGGCCGAGGGCGCGCAGCCAGCCGAAGGCGCCGCTGTCGTCGGGGAGTTGTTCTTGGACGGGGCGTGGGTCGGCAGGGGCGGCCGTGCGGGGCGGTGGGGTCGTGCTCATGGGCACCTCACAGGTGAGGGACGGAGGGTGCTGGAGCGGTCATGGCGGGGTTGAGCGGTGAACCGTGCCCGACAACGTAGAGGATCGTTGAACGATCCCTCAATACCCCTGTTGTTTCGTTCTTGCATCTGCGATTGAATCCGGGCATGGCGGAGGGGATGGGTGACGTGAACGGACTGGCCGACGACCGCGCGCTCCTTGGGCGCACCAGTACGGCGGAGCGGGTCTCCGACATCCTGCGGAGCCGCATCGCCGCGGGCTTCTTCCCACCCGGCACACGACTCTCCGAAGACAGCATCGGCGGCGCCCTCGGCGTCTCCCGCAACACGCTGCGGGAGGCCTTCCGGCTGCTCACGCACGAGCGGCTCCTTGAGCACCAGCTCAACCGCGGAGTCTTCGTACGGATGCTGACCGATGCGGACGTAGTGGACATCTACCGCACCCGCTCCCTCGTCGAATGCGCGGTCGTGCGCGGGCTCGGCGAACCGCCGTTCGCCGTGGACGGACTCGCCGACGCCGTCTCGGACGGGCGCCGGGCCGCGCGTGCCGGTGACTGGAAGGGCGTGTCCACCGCCAACATCGACTTCCACCGGGAGCTCGTGGCCCTCGCCGGGAGCGAGCGCACAGACGAGCTGATGCGCAGCGTCTTCGCCGAACTGCGCCTCGCCTTCCACGTGGTGGACGACCCGCGGCGGCTCCACGAGCCCTACATCGCACGCAACCTGCAGATCCTGGAAGCCCTCCAGGAAGGCCGCCGTGACGACGCCGAGGCGCTGCTCGTCGAGTACCTGGACGACTCGCGGCGACGGGTCGTCGACGCGTACGGGCGGCGCGGCGCGGAGGGCGGGGCGGGGCGGCGGGGCGAGGTCTGAGCGGCTTGGGCGGGGCGGTCGCCGAGCCGGGGTCGGACAGGGTGAGCGG
>NZ_LIPN01000205.1 GCF_001418325.1 Streptomyces atriruber
CCGCTAACGTGGTCGGTATGGAAGCACCGCACCACCAGGCCCCGGCCGTCACACTCAAGATCACCGTCAACTCCCCGGAGCACATGGGCGAGTTGGGACGTCGGCTGGCCAAGATCCTGCGCCCGGGCGACCTCGTCATGCTCACCGGCGAGCTCGGCGCCGGCAAGACGACGCTGACCCGCGGCCTCGGCGAGGGCCTCGGCGTGCGCGGCGCCGTCACCTCCCCGACCTTCGTCATCGCCCGTGTGCACCCCCCGCTCGGCGACGGACCCTCGCTGGTCCACGTCGACGCGTACCGCCTGGGCGGCGGGCTCGACGAGATGGAGGACCTGGACCTCGACGTCTCGCTGCCCGAATCGGTGATCGTCGTGGAGTGGGGCGACGGCAAGGTCGAGGAGCTGTCGGACGACCGGCTGCGGGTCGTCATCGACCGTGCCGTGGGCGACACGACGGACGAGGTGCGCGAGGTGACGCTCACCGGGCTCGGCGCGCGGTGGGCGGACGCGGACCTGGCGTCACTGGGCGCCTGAGGGGCCGATCGGCCCGCGCTCACACTCCCGCCCCGGGCCTTTGGTCCGGGGCGTTTCTCGTACGTTCGACCGAACGTTCCGACAAGACGTCGGCAAAATGTTGCGTTGCGTGCGTCGGGCGTGGTCACATGGATACCGGTCCTGGTTAGGTCTACCTAACCACGTCTGCCCCCGGAGCCCCCAGGAGGCATCCATGTCGGCTTCAGAACGTGACGCTTGCGCTCGGCCGCGCGGGAACGGGCTGCCGGGACCATCGGCCGCCGTGGACCCCTCGAACCTGTCGATGAGCGATCTGCTCGCGTCGTGCGCCGCGGCCAGCGCCGTCTCCACACCTCCGTGCGACCCCGCCCCGACGGGGGACGCGCCTACGGAACGACGACAACCTTCTGAGTGATCCCCGCGAACTGCCACATCACGTTGCCGTGCGCGCGGGACTGGCGGATGCCGCCCGTCTTCTTCGACGGGTCGGGCCGCGGCGTCGAGCCGTCGACGGCCGCGCTGAAGCCGATCGCGACCCCGTCGTTGGACGTGAAGATCACGACGTGCTCGATCGGCACGCCGTCCGTGCCGGTGACCGCGCCCGTCCGGGACGTGACCGTGTAGCTCCCCGGGGCCGGGTCGACCGTGCCCGGGGTGACCTCGAAGGTCTGCTTGACCTTGCCGGACGCCTCGACGAGCCAGACGCGCTCGTCCTCCAGGGAGTACACGACCCGCTCGCCGGCGCCGGACTGCGCGGGCAGGGCGGTGGGGTTCTTCTTGTCCTTGGGGGAGCGCGACGCGGATGCGGAGGGGGACTTGTCGGTCTTCCCCGGGTGGTCCGGCGCGCTGGCCGAGGCCTGATAGGCGAGGAAGCCGACCGCCGCGAGCGCGACAGCGGTGAGCCCGGCTACGAATCCCGAGCTGCTCCTTGACACCTTGCGCCACCCACCTCTTCGTACTGCGTACGGCTACGGAGTGACGGTAGCAGCAGCGGTGCCGCATCCCCGGGCACCGCACCCCATGGCTCATGCCGGTGCGGCCGTGCGCGGCGCCCGGGAGCCGTAGGCTGTTCGCGTGCTCTTGCTCGCTCTGGATACCGCAACGCCCGCCGTCACCGTCGCCCTCCACGACGGCTCCTCCGTCGTCTCGGAGTCGAGCCAGGTCGACGCCCGCCGTCACGGGGAACTGCTGCTCCCGGCCGTCGACCGTGTGCTCGCCGACGCCGGCCTGAGACTCGACGCCGTGACCGGCATCGTCGTCGGCGTGGGCCCCGGCCCCTACACCGGACTGCGCGTCGGCCTGATGACCGCCGACACGTTCGGCCTCGCGCTCGGCGTCCCGGTGCACGGGGTGTGCACGCTGGACGGCCTCGCGTACGCATCGGGCATCGAGGGCGGCCCCTTCGTGGTGGCCACCGACGCCCGCCGCAAGGAGGTCTACTGGGCCCGCTACGACGACGTGCGCACGCGCGCGGCCGAGCCCGCCGTGGACCGGCCCGCGGACATCGCCGCCGAGGTCGAGGGGCTGCCCGCCGTCGGCGCGGGCGCGCTCCTCTACCCCGACACGTTCCCCGACGCCCGCGCCCCCGAGCACGTCTCGGCGGCCGCGCTCGCGTCGCTCGCCGCGGAGAAGCTCGCGGCGGGCGAGGAGCTCCTGGAGCCCCGGCCGCTGTACCTGCGCAGGCCCGACGCGCAGGTGCCCAAGAACTACAAGGTGGTCACCCCCAAGTGACCCAGGTGACGGAGTCCGCCGTGCTGCGCGAGATGCGCTGGTGGGACATCGACGCGGTGTTCGTCCTGGAGAAGGAGCTCTTCCCGGACGACGCCTGGTCGCGCGGAATGTTCTGGTCCGAGCTCGCCCACGCGCGCGGCCCCCTGGCCACCCGCCGCTACGTGGTGGCCATGGACGGCGACCGCCTCGTCGGGTACGCGGGACTCGCCGCCTCCGGAGACCTCGCGGACGTCCAGACCATCGCAGTGGCCCGCGACCACTGGGGCACGGGCCTCGGCGCCCGGCTCCTCACCGACCTGCTCCAGGCAGCGACCGCCTTCGAGTGCGCCGAGGTGATGCTGGAAGTGCGGGTCGACAACACACGGGCGCAGAAGCTGTACGAGCGCTTCGGCTTCGAGCCCATCGGCTTCCGGCGCGGCTACTACCAGCCGGGCAACGTGGATGCCCTGGTCATGCGCCGCACCGATCCCTCCACCTCCGCATCCGGCGTACAAGGAACCGAGATTCATGGCTGACTCGCGCGACGAACCCCTCGTCCTCGGCATCGAGACCTCCTGCGACGAGACCGGCGTCGGCATCGTCCGCGGCACCACGCTGCTCGCGGACGCCGTCGCCTCCAGCGTCGATGAGCACGCCCGCTTCGGCGGCGTCGTGCCCGAGGTCGCCTCCCGCGCACACCTCGAAGCGATGGTGCCCACCATCGACCGCGCCCTGAAGGAGGCCGGGGTGAGCGCGAAGGACCTCGACGGCATCTCGGTCACCGCGGGGCCCGGCCTCGCGGGCGCGCTGCTCGTCGGCGTCTCGGCCGCGAAGGCGTACGCGTACGCGCTGGGCAAGCCGCTCTACGGCGTCAACCACCTCGCCTCGCACATCTGCGTCGACCAGCTGGAGCACGGGCCGCTGCCCGAGCCGACGATGGCGCTCCTCGTCTCCGGCGGTCACTCCTCGCTGCTGCTGTCCGAGGACATCACGTCCGACGTCCGTCCGCTCGGCTCGACCATCGACGACGCGGCGGGCGAGGCCTTCGACAAGATCGCGCGGGTGCTGAACCTCGGCTTCCCCGGCGGTCCCGTCATCGACCGGTACGCGCGCGAGGGCGACCCGAACGCGATCTCCTTCCCGCGCGGTCTGACCGGCCCCCGCGACGCGGCGTACGACTTCTCCTTCTCCGGGCTGAAGACGTCCGTCGCCCGCTGGATCGAGGCGAAGCGGGCCGCGGGCGAGGAGGTGCCGGTGCGGGACGTGTCCGCGTCCTTCCAGGAGGCGGTCGTCGACGTGCTGACCCGCAAGGCCGTGCGGGCCTGCAAGGACGAGGGCGTCGACCACCTCATGATCGGCGGCGGCGTGGCCGCCAACTCGCGCCTGCGCGCCCTGGCCCAGGAGCGGTGCGAGAAGGCGGGCATCCGGCTGCGCGTGCCGCGCCCCAAGCTGTGCACGGACAACGGCGCGATGGTCGCGGCCCTCGGCGCCGAGATGGTGGCCCGCAACCGGGCGGCCTCGGACTGGGACCTGTCGGCGGACTCGTCGCTGCCGGTGACGGAGCCGCACGTGCCGGGCCATGCGCACGGCCACTCCCACGGTCACGACCACGTGCACGAGGTCAGCAAGGAGAACCTGTACTCGTGACCGTCGCACTGATGTGGGAGGCCCGGGCCGTCGAGGGGCGCGGCGACGAGCTGCTCGCCTGGGCGCGGGCCCAGGAGATCCACGGCGTCGACGGCGGCCCGGTCCGCCGCGAGACCTTCCGTGCGCCGCAGGACCGGGTGCTCGTCATCACCTGGTGGGACGCCGCGCTCGACGACGCCGGACTGCCCGAGCTTCCGGAGCCCGACGGCGAGTTGGTGACGCGAGCGGTGCACCGGTGGCGGTTCGAGTCGGTGGAGCGGGCCTAGGCCTCTTCGGCGCTCAGCAGTACCGCGATCGTCACGAGTGACAGGACCGCCGTGCAGACCGTGGAGAGCACCACCAGCGTGCCGAGCGTGCTGTCGAAGTGCTGCTCGACGGCGCCGTCGGCGACGTACGAGTACAGACCGCGCCCGTCCAGGTAGAGCAGCACGAACGCCAGCGCCAGCCCCGCGCCCCGGCCCGCCGGACGCCCCGCGAGCAGCACCGCCCCGACCAGCAGGGGCGCGAGGGCGAAGGCCACGGTGTGGAAGCTGTACGGGATCGACGTGGAGTACGAGGCGTCGACCACGTCCCGGAAGAAGCCGCCGACCCCGGCGTCGGGCGAGCCGCCGACGAGGAACACCTGAGGCCGCGTCAGCCGGTAGAGCACCCAGCCGACGGCCACCGCGCCGGACAGGAGCAGGCAGACCCCCGCGGCGGCGAACTGCGGGCGCACGGTCGTCGGCATCGGTCGACGACCCGCGCGCGTCGTCCCGATCAGCGTCGCGGCGCCCACGAGCAGCCCGAGCACCCGGAACCCGATGAGGAGCTGCCCGTACTCGGAGCGCTCCAGCACGGCCCGGTAGTCCGAGGAGACCGCGAGGCCCACCAACTCCCGCAGGGAGAGGGCGATCAGCATCACCGCGAGGAACATCAGCGCGCCGCGCGCCACCCGGCGGCGGGCGACCGCGATCCCGCCGAAGACGAGTGCGGTCGTGATCAGCGCCCAGTCCTGCGGGGTCTGGGCGTAGGGGATGAACGGGATCCGCGGGTCGTACAGGGCGGTGAAGAAGTCGCCGCCGTCCGCGCCGCGGCTGTCCACCTCGTAGCCGATCCAGCCCGCCGCGGCGACGGCATAGAGGCCCACGGCCACGCCTATGCGCCGATACGCCCCCGAGGGCGCGTCGTCCGCCCGGTACAGGTCCTGTTGCGGTGGGTGCGGTGCTTGTGGTGCGCCGTACTGCGGCATCGTCATTCGGGTCCCCCGGTCTCCGAGCTTCTGGTGTCAGGGACACGTCGTGGCGGTGGGTCAGTTCCCTGGGCGGGGCGTCGAGGCCCGACCGGGTTACCACGGTGCGTGGCCGTGGGCGGCGATTCCCCGGGCGATCACCCGGTCGGGACCTCGCCGGGTGACGTGCGGGGTGCCGTCCCGGCAGTGTGTCTGCGGTGCTCCTGGGACCGCGACGCTCGCGCCGCCGCCTCGCCCGTGACGCGTCGGTCGCCGTGGTGGTGCTGGCGTTCGCCGGGTGTGCCGTGGCGGTGCCGCTGAACTCGGACGGCACGAACACGCTCCTGGCCACGATGGCGGGCCTGTTCGTGGGGCTCGCCTCGCTGCTGGTCGCCCTGGTGGCCTTCTTCCGTGAGGAGCCGCCCCGCCCTGATCCCGCCGAGCTCGCCGACGACCTCGCCCGCACGCTCGCCGGGCAGTGGCTGGAGGAGGCGGAGGCCCGCAGGCTGCGCCGTCCGCGCGTGCTGCCGCTGTGCTGGTCGACGACGACCGGGGGCGGGCCCGGTGCGGGCACCAGAGTGCTCAGGACGCGGTTCGACGGGCGGATCGACGGCCGCTTCGACGAAGTGCTCCGGCAACTGGCCGCGGGGTACGCGCGGTTGCCGCACCGCCGCCTGGTGGTCATCGGGGAGCCGGGGGCCGGGAAGACCGTCCTCGCGCTGCTGCTCACGCTCGGGCTCCTGGGCGCCCGGGACCCCGGCGGCCCCGTCCCCGTACTGCTCCCCGTCTCCTCCTGGGACCCCGTCCGCGAACGCCTCGACGACTGGATCGTGCGCAGTCTCGCCGCCCCGCACTACAACGGCCGACCGGAGATCCCCCGCGCCCTGCTGACCCACGGCCTCCTGCTGCCCGTCCTCGACGGCCTCGACGAGATCCCCGAGTCCGCGCGCCGCGGCGCCGTCCGGGGCATCAACCAGGCCGTCGGCGGCGAGCGCCCGGTGGTGGTGACGTGCCGGGCCGCGGAGTACGAGGACCTGATCCTGGGCGGCGCGCCGACGCTCCGCCGCGCGCCGGTCGTCGAGGTCGTGCCCGTCCCGCCCGACGACGTCATCGCCTACCTGAGGGACGTCGACTGGCCGCAGGGCACGGACTGGCGTGCCGTCTTCGACCACCTGCGGTCCGCGCCCGCGGGGCCGCTCGCCACGGCGCTGTCCACGCCCCTGATGGTGACCTCGGCGCGCCTCGTGTACCAGCGCGGCGGCGGGGACCCGACGGAGCTGCTCGACGCCGAGCGGTTCGGCTGCCGGTACGCGGTCGAGGAGCACATCACGCACGGCCTGATCGAGGCCGCGTACGCATCCGACCCCGCGGCGCCCGACGGGCCGGACGAGGCGAGCCGGTGGACCGCCGCGCAGGCGCGGCGCTGGCTGACCTGCCTCGCCCGCCACCTGCACGACCACCGGGAACGGGACCTGGCGTGGTGGCGGCTCGGCGCGCGGCTGCTGCCCCGGTGGGCGGGCCCGATCATCGGGATCGCGACGGGGGCGCTGCTCGTGCTCGGGTCGGTGGCCTGGATGGAGGCGGCCCACAGCGTCGAGGACGGGGCCGCGGACCGGAAGACGGTCGTCGTCGTGTCGCTGTGCGTCGGCGGCGGCTTCGCGCTCTTCAGCTCCGCCGTCTGGAACGCCTCGGGCAACCGTCCGCCGGGGCGGGTGTCCTTCGCCGTCCGCGGATCGATGGGCCGACTGCTCGGCGGGTTCCGGCACGGGGCCGTGCTGGCCGCCCTCTGCGCGATCCCGTTGGTCGTCGGCATCACGGTCTACCGCGTGCTCGACCGGCCGGGCGGCTGGCGGACCCCCGCGGCCGCCGAGCTGTGCGCCGAAGGGGCGGCCGTCTCCGTCTCGCTGACCGTGGTCGCGGGCCTCGCCCTCGCCGCGCACAGCTGGTGGGACGCGCCGCCCGGCCGGGCCGCGCAGGTCAGCCCCGGCGACTCCCTCGCCCAGGACCGGCGTTCGGCGCTGATCGGGGCGGCGACCGCGGGCGGCGTCGTCGCCGCGACGGGGTGGCTCGGCTGGTACGCGGGTGTGCTGTCCGGTGACTTCCTGTGGCGCACGCTCACCGGCTGGGCGGGCTGGCCGGGCAACGGGGACGTGTCGCTGCTCGCCGGGGACAGGGGGCGCGCGGTGGCCGCGGTGTTCGACCACTGGCGCTCGGGCCTCGGGATCGCCGTGCTGCTGCCGGGCGTCCTCTTCGCGCTGCTGGTCCTCATGGGCCGGGCCTGGCCGCGGTACCTGGTGACCAGGGTCTACCTCGCCGCCCGGGGTTGGCTGCCGTGGCGCCTGATGGCGTTCCTCGCCGATGCCCGGCGGCGTGAACTGCTCCGGCAGTCGGGCGGGACGTACCAGTTCCGGCACATCCGGCTGCAGGAGACTCTCGCGGGGGATCCGGCGCACGCCGCCTCTTCCCCGTCGGCCGCACCGGCGCCGGGGACCGTCCGGCGCCGCGTGGCCCTGACGGCGGGCGTCGGAGCGGCGGCGGTCGCCGCTGCCCGTGCGCTCGGCGGCCGCGAGGACGAGAGCGAGGCGGTGTTCGCGGCGCCCGGCCGGACGCCGATGATCGCGGTGGCCTACCGGCCGGGCAGCGGCAGGGAGTTCGCGTGCGGGTCGGAGAGCGGGTGGGTGTGGCTGTGGGACGGGTACGGGGTGAGTCGGCCCGCTACTCCGCTGCGCGCGATGCACCGGGAGAAGCCGGGGATCCCCGCGCGTATGGGCATGGCCTTCCATCCGGACGGCAGACGGCTCGCCGTGAGCTGGATCGGGCGCTCCGCGGTGGACCTGCTGGACGTTCTCGATCCTGCGGAACCCGTTCGGCTCGACATGGGGGACGTCGCGGGTGACGTCTGGCTCGACGACCTCGCCTTCGACCGGGAGGGGAAGCGGCTGGCCGGCACCGGGTGGGGGATGGGGGTCTCCGTGTGGTCGGACCGTGGCGAGGGCCGGTACGTGCTGGACCGGCACGAACTCCCGGCCGCGGGCGGTGGCGTCGTGACCGGTTCGTCCTTCCTCCGGAGCGGGGACCTGGCCGTGATCGATTCCGACGGGCGCGTGGTCCGGTACCGGTCGCCCGGGCTCGTGCGGTGGTCCTGGGTGACCTCGTCGACGTTCAGGGTCTTCGGCCGCTCCAGTCCCGACATCGCCGCCGCCCCCCGCGACGACTGCTTCGCCCTGTTCGGAAGCGACGAGGGAAAGGTGTGGCGGCGCCGCTCCTCCGACGGCGCGTGGCGGCCCGTGCCGGGGACGTTCGGAGCGGCGCGTACGGCCGCCTTCCACCCGGAACGCCCGCTCCTCGCCACCGGGGGCGCCCACGACGGCGAGGTGCGCCTGTGGCACGTCGAGGGAACCGCCCCGCCGCGCGAGGTGCGCACGCTCCACGGGCACGGTGACGCCGTCACCGCCATGGACTTCACCTCGGACGGACGCCGGCTCGCCACCGCGAGCGTGGACGGCACCGTACGCCTGTGGAATCTCGACGAGCTGCTCTGATCACCGTCGGTACGTCAGCAGATAGCGCCAGAAGAGCAGTTGGCGCACGCTGCTGCCCGGCAGGAGGCGGGCCGCCTCGGTGCGGATGTCGGGGAGTCGCATGTCCGGCTGGTGCACCGGGGGCTTGAGCGGGGGCGTGTGCTCGCCGCGCAGGCGCTCGGAGGCGTACACCGTCATCCGCGCCATCGCGTTCGCGGGGGACGCCGCGAAGTCCCACCAGGTCGTGCCCGCGTAGCAGCCGAGGACGAGGAGGGTGCCGCCCGGGGCGAGGGCGTCGCGCAGGCGCGTCACCGTGTCGAAGGGCATGTGGTGCAGGCTCGCCAGGCAGGTGATGACGTCGTAGTGGCCCTTGGGGAGGTCCACCGCGGTCACGTCGGCCTGCCGGAAACGGGGGCCGCCGCCGACCGCCGCCGCCTCGGCGATGACCTCCGCCGAGGGGTCCAGCGCGTCGACCTCGTAGCCGCGGGCCGCGAGGAGGCGGGCGAACCGGCCGGTGCCGCAGCCGATGTCGAGGGCGGTGCGGCCGCCGGGCGGCAGGTTCCGCAGGAGCAGGGGGTGGTAGTGGTCGTTGTGGTCGAAGGGCATGCGGGGGAGCCTGGCACACCCGGCCGGATCACCGGGAGCGTGCCGCCCGCCCCAGCAATCCGTCGACGACCGCGCCCAGTTGGCCGGTCAGGTCGTAGTCCTCGGTGAGTTCGGTCCAGCGGTCCGCGAGTGCCGCGAGGTGGGGGAGTTCGGCCGCGTCCACGTCGGTGAGCAGGTCGGGGAAGTGGCGCTTGCGGCCCGGGTCCTCGGCGCGGCGCTCCATGGCGCGGCGGAAGACCAGGTCTCCGTAGACGCAGTGCCAGATCGTCCGGTACGCGCGCGTGGCCTCCTCCGGGGTGAGCCCGCACGCGATGCCGGAGGCGACGATCTCCTCGACCATCCACAGGGCGCCCTCGTCGGTGAGGTCGCCCTGGCTGAGCACCTCGACCACCCAGGGCATCCGCGCCAGTGTGCCGTGCATGTGCAGCGAGACGGCGAGGAGGCGGTCGCGCGGGTCCGCGGGCAGTTCGGGGCGCGGGACCGTGGCGGCCGTACCGGCGAGCGTGAGCATCAGGAGCTCGTCCTTGTCGCGCACGTGGTGGTAGAGCGCCATCGGCGTCGTGCCGACCTCTTTGGCGACCCGGCGCATGCTCAGGGCCGCGACGCCCTCCGTCTCCAGGATCCGGCGGGCCGTCGCGACGATCGTCGCCGTCTCGATGCGGCGGGGGCGCCCCACGGCGCGCTTCCTCCCCTTCGCCGGGGCCTTTCCGGACGCTTTCCCGGGGGCCCCGGCTCCCGCGTCGGCCTCGGCCCCGGCCGCCCCGGTCCGCTCGTTGTCGTCTGCTGCCACCCGCTCATTGTCGCGCCTGGGCAAGGCCGGTGCGCAGCGACCCTTGCGTAATTTCTATACGCGTATAGTAATGTCCGGCGCATGGTGAACGTGAACCCGAATCCGAGGCCCGGCCCGGACGCACGACCCGGGCGTCGGCTGCTGCCGGTGCTGCTCACCGTGCAGTTCCTCGTCTCCCTCGACATGTCCGTCGTCAACATCGCCCTGCCCGACATGGGCGACGACCTCGGCTTCGCGCCCGACGCGCTGCTCTGGGTCGTCAACGCCTACGCGCTCGCCTTCGGCGGGCTGCTCATGCTCGGCGGTCGCCTCGCCGACCTGGTCGGCCGACGGCGCACCCTCACCTGGGGCTTCGCGGTCTTCGGCGCGGCGAGCCTCGCGGGCGGGCTGGCCCTCGCGCCGGGGCAGCTCATCGCGGCGCGGGCCGTGCAGGGCGCGGGTGCGGCGGCGCTCGCACCCGTCGCCCTCGCCCTGATCACCGTGCACTACGCGGCGGGGCCCGCGCGGTCCCGGGCGCTCGGCCTGTGGGGCGTCTCCGGGGCGCTCGGCGGCGCCGTCGGGATCATGGCGGGCGGACTGCTCACCGACTGGGTGGGCTGGCGCTCCGTGATGCTGATCAACGTCCCCGTGGTGCTCGCCGCGCTCCTCGCCGCGCGCCGCGGCATACCCGCCGACCGCCGCACCGGACCCGCGCCCCGCCCCGACATCACCGGCGCCCTGCTCGTCACGGCCGGTACGACACTGCTCGTCCTCGGCCTCGTGCGCACGGAGACGTACGGCTGGGGATCGGACACCACCCTGGCCGCGCTCGGCGCCGCGGCCGTGCTGCTCGCCGCCTTCGTCGCCGTCGAGGCCCGCAAGCGGGAGCCGCTGCTGCGGCTCGGCCTGCTCGGCACGGCGCACCGGCCCGTGCTCTCCGCGAACGTCTTCGCCCTGCTGATGTCCTCGGGGCAGTTCGCCGCCTTCTACTTCACCTCGCTCCACCTCCAGCAGGTGATGGGGTACGGGCCGACGGCGGCCGGCGCCGCGTTCCTGCCGTTCTGCGCGGGCATCGTCGTCGGGTCGACGGTCGCGACCCGGACGGTCGCGCGGCTCGGCGAGCGGACGCTCCTGGTGGCGGGCGGGCTGCTCGGGGCCGCCGGGTTCGGATGGTTCGCGCTCACGGTCGAGGCGGGCAGCACGTTCCTCGGCTCCATCCTCGGCCCCTCGCTGGTCGCGAGCGTCGGCATCGGCCTCTGCTTCGTGCCGCTCGGCACGTCGGCGACCAGCGGCGTCGCCCCCGAGGAGACCGGCATGGCCTCCGGACTGCTCAACAGCTCCCGCCAGCTCGGCGGCTCCCTGGGCCTCGCGGTCCTGGTCACGGTCGCGGCGAGCGCCACGGGACGGGGGCGGGGCAGGGGCGCCCTCGCCGAGGGGTACGCGGCGGCCTTCGCGGTGTCCGCGGGGCTCCTGGTGGCGGCCGCGCTGGCGACGGCGGCGCTGCACGGTCGGCGTACGCCCCCCACCACAACCGACGCCGCGACCGCACCGCTGCGACCTGCGAAAACACCGGCCGGAGAAGAAAGTTCAAAGAATTTCGGCGACGATGTCGAAACGGGCGTCTCCCGTTCGACGCAAGGGTGAGAGGCGAGGAGAAGCCCCGCCGCCACCCGATCGGGAGACCACCATGCCGCGCTACCTGACGCTGATCCGCATCGACGAGAACAACGCCCCCGAGGGCGGCCCGAGCCCCGAACTGCAGGAGCGCATGGGCGCGCTGCTGGAGGAGATCACCAGGGCCGGGGTGATGCTCGACACCGCCGGGCTGCGGCCGACCTCCGAAGGCACCCGCGTGACCTGGGACAAGGGCGAACTGTCCACGACCGACGGACCGTTCACCGAGACCAAGGAGGTCATCGGCGGCTACTCCATCTGCCAGGCCAAGGACATGGCAGAGGCCGTCGAGTGGACCAAGCGGTTCCTCAAGACCCACGAGGACTACTGGACGATCACCGCGGAGGTCCGGGAGATCGAGGGCTGAACCGCCGCGGTGGGGGTGCCGAGCCTCCGCCGCGGTGGCGTCGAGCCTTTGCGGCCGTGGCGCCGGGGTGCTCTGATGGATGGCCGTGAGCCATCCCCCGGAGCACCCCCGCCAGGCCATCGAGACCGTCTTCCGCATGGAGTCGCCGCGCATCATCGCCGGCGTGACGCGGATCGTACGAGACGTCGGCATCGCCGAGGAACTGGCGCAGGACGCCCTCGTGGCGGCCCTCGAACAGTGGCCCGCGCAAGGCGTCCCGGACAACCCGGGCGCCTGGCTCATGGCCACCGCCAGGCACCGCGCCGTCGACCTGGTCCGCCGCCGCGAGCGCTACGCACGGAAGCTCGCCGAGGTCGGCCGCGACCTGGAGACCGCCCCGCCCCCCACCGACCCCGTCGAGGACGTCGTGGCCGCCGACCCCGACGCCATCGACGACGACCTGCTCCGCCTCGTCTTCATCGCCTGTCACCCGGTGCTCTCCACCGAGGCCCGCGTGGCGCTCACGCTGCGCCTGCTCGGCGGACTGACCACCGCGGAGATCGCCCGCGCGATGCTCGCCCCCGAACCGACCGTGGCGCAGCGGATCGTGCGCGCCAAACGCACCCTCGCCGCCCGGGCGGTCGCCTTCGAGGTGCCCTACGGCCCGGACCGCGACGCCCGCGTCGGTTCGGTCCTTGAGGTCATCTACCTGATCTTCAACGAGGGGTACGCCGCCACGGCGGGCGACGACCTGCTGCGCCCCGCCCTGTGCGAGGACGCGCTGCGGCTGGCCCGGGTGCTCACCGCCCTGCTGCCCGAGGAGTCCGAGGCGCACGGCCTGGCCGCGCTGCTCGAACTGCAGGCCTCGCGCACGGCGGCGCGCACGGGCCCGGCGGGCGAGCCGGTGCTGCTCAAGGACCAGAGCCGGGCCCACTGGAACCAGATGCTGGTCCGGCGCGGCTTCGCCGCCCTGGCGCGGGCCCAGAGCACGGCGCCCTCACCGGCGGGCGCCCTCGGCCCGTACGCGCTGCAGGCCGCGATCGCCGCCTGCCACGCCCACGCGCACACCTACGAGGAGACCGACTGGCAGCAGATCGCCGCCCTCTACGGCCTGCTCGCCGCCCGTGCCCCGTCCCCGGTGGTCGAGCTGAACCGCGCGGTCGCGGTGGCGATGGCCCAGGGCACGGAGGCCGGGCTCGTGCTGGTCGACGCGCTCACCGCCGAACCCGTCCTGCGGGACTACCACTTGCTGCCCAGCGTGCGGGGCGACCTGCTGGAGCGGCTCGGCCGGACGGACGAGGCCCACGCGGAGTTCGAGCGGGCGGCGTCACTGGCCCGCAACGAGCGGGAACGGGAACTGCTCCTGGCACGGGCCGCCGACTGCTGGGCGGGGCCGGGCCAGGAGCAGTTCCCGTT
>NZ_LIPN01000206.1 GCF_001418325.1 Streptomyces atriruber
CGGGTTTCGGGGGCCGGGGTGCCGGTGAGGCCTTCGAGGCCGGCGAACAGCTGGGCGGCGATGGCGAGGTAGGGGTTGGCGCACGGTTCCGCGCTGCGGTTTTCGATGTGGGCGCCGCGCCCGCCGCCGACCATGCGGAGCATGACGGTGCGGTCCTCCACGCTCCAGTCGATGCGGGTGGGGGCCAGTGCGTGGCGGGAGTTGAGCCGCCGGTAGCCGTTGACGGTGGGCACCGACAGCAGGAACAGCTCCCTGCTCCAGGCCAGCAGTCCGTCCGCGTAGGCCTTGGCCTGCGGGGAGGGGCCGTCCGAGGGGCCTTCGGCGGCGAAGAGGTTGCGGCCGCTGGCGGTGTCGAGGACGGACTGGTGCAGGTGCCAGCCGCTGGGGTCGAAGGCGTCCAGGCGCGGCTGGGACATGAACGAGGCGTGGTGGCCGCGCTGGGCGCACCAGCGTTTGGTGGTGGTGCGGAACAGCAGCATCGCGTCGGCGGTGTCCAGGGCGGACATCGGGCTGAAGGTGGACTCGACCTGGCCGGGGCCCGACTCGTGTTCCATCGAGCGCAGGGGCAGGCCCAGTGCGCTCAGGTGGGCTGCCAGGGGGTCGGTGATGGGGGCGACGGAGTCGTAGCGGGCGTCCAGGTTGAACTGGTAGCCGGCGTTGAGGGCCGCCACTTGGGGGGCGCTGCCCTGCAGGCCGAAGCCGTTGCCCGTGTTGCCCGGTGCGCCCTCGATGAGGCGGGTGAGGTACCACTCGACTTCGAGGCCCACCACCGGGGTGTAGCCGTGGGCGGTGTAGGCGGCGTCCAGGCGGCGCAGCACGGCGCGTGCGGAGAGCGGGTGTGCGGTGCCGTCGCGCAGGTATTCGTCGCCGATGACCCAGGCGGTGCGGGGTTCGGTGCCGGGCAGGAGCTGGAAGGTCAGCGGGTCGGGGACCAGGATGAAGTTGCCGGCGCCGGAGAGTTCTTCGATGCCGAGGCCGGGCTCGCCCAGGAAGTCGACGGCGATGGCGTGTCCGGTGTCGAAGAGGAAGGGGCCGGGGCTGAAGTTCATGCCGTTGCGCAGGACCGAGCGGAAGGTGTCGGCGGTCAGTGTCTTGGAGCGGGCCAGGCCGTGCGGGTCGGGGAAGACCAGGCGTACGAAGTCGATCTGTGCGAGGTCGGCCTCGATCTGCTCGGCGGCGGCGGACTGTTCCTGGCTCCACAGTGCGTGGTCCGCGACGAAGGAGGGGGTGCCGACGGCGTCCTGGGCGGACACGGAGCGCCATGACCGGGTGTACATGGTTCAGGGGGTCCTTTCGGTGGCGGGGACGAGTGCGTGCTGCGCGCGGGGCGGGGGCAGCGGTCCCAGCTCCGTTTCGAGCCGGTGGGCCACGGTGAGGACCAGGTCGTCGGCGCCGACGGGGCCCACGAGTTGGATGCCGGCGGGCAGTCCGGAGCCGGTCAGGCCGGCCGGGAGGGTCACTGCGGGCTGGCCGGTCATGTTGAAGGGGTAGGAGGCGGGCGACCATGCCAGCCAGAGCAGGTCGCGGGGGTCGGCCGCCCAGGGCGGGGCGATGGCCTTGAGGTCGAACGGCTCGATGGGGACGGTGGCCATGGCCAGCAGGCCGTGGCGGCGCATCACCGAGCGCAGCCGGGTGCGCAGTTGCTGGCGGACCTCTTCGGCGCGGATCAGGGCGGTGCCGCTCAGGGAGCGTCCGTGGCGGACGATTTCGAGGCGGCCGGGGTCGCAGTGCTCTTCGTCCTCGCGCGGTGTGCCGGCCGCTTCGGCGGCGGCCAGGATGTCGACGAGGGCCGGGTAGAGGTCGTCGCAGCGCACCTCGATGCGTTCGACCCGGTGTCCCTGGGCGGTCAGGGCGGCCATCGCCTGTTCGGTCACCGTGCGGATCTCGTCGGTGGTGCCCTCGTACTCGATCCATCCGATGTGCTGGGAGCGGCTGCCCGGGGGCCGGTCGATCGAGCCGAGTCCGGAGTCGGGGTCGGCGGGGTGGGGGCCTGCGATGACGGCGGCCAGGGCGGCGGCGTCGGTGACGGTGCGGGCCAGGGTCCCCTGGTGGGCGAGGCGGTCGACGCCGTTGGGGACGTAGGGGACGCGTCCGTAGGAGGGTTTGTAGCCCGCTACTCCGCAGAATGCGGCGGGGATGCGGATGGAGCCGGCGCCGTCGGTGGCCAGTGCGCCCTCGCCCAGGCCGGTGGCCACGGCGGCGGCGGCTCCGCCGCTGGAGCCGCCCGCGGTGAGGCCGGGCGCGTAGGGGTTGGCGGTGGGCGGGGCGAGGCGGCCCAGGGTGGCGGCGCTCCAGCCGTATTCGGAGGTCGTGGTCTTGCCGATGATGACGGCGCCGGCCGCGCGCAGCCGGGCGACGGCCGGGGCGTCTTGGCGGGCGCGCCGGTTTTCCAGCAGGGAGCCGCGGGTGGTGGGCAGGTCGCGGGTCTGCAGCAGGTCCTTGACCGAGACCGTGACGCCCAGCAGCGGGGCGCCGTGCCAGGCGTCCTGTCCGCGTTCGCGGATGCGGCGGTCGGCCTGTTCGGCGGCCTGGAGGGCCTCGTCGCCGGCGGCGGTGACGAACGCGCCGAGGGTGTCCTGGTCGCGGACGGCGCTCAGCACGCGCTGGACGTGTTCGAGGACGGTGGTGTCCCCGCGGCGCAGGGACTGGGTGAGGTCGCCGATTCCCGGGGCGGTCATCGTGGGGTGCCCAGGGGGCCGGGGCGGGCGGTGCCGGATGCGGTGGTGGTGGCGCCGGTGTCGGGGACGAGGCCGGTGCCGGTGTCGGATGCGGTGCCGGTGATCGTGCGCCAGTGCCATGCGGCGTCGAACGCGGTGACCTCCACCGGCGCCCCGGCGGCGGCCAGTTCGGCGGCCAGCGTGGTGGCGCGGGCCACGAAGCGGGAGACCCGGTGCGCGGCCAGCAGGTCCGCCTGCTCGAAGGGGCGGCCCGCACAGCGCAGCAGGCGCAGGTCGACGAAGCCGTTGAAGGTGCGCCCGGCCACCTCGACGGGCTGCGGCGAACGGATGGAGAACCGCACGTTGTTGGTGACGTGCCCGTGGTGGTGCTGGTCGGAGAAGAACGCGATGTCGGGAATGGTCGGCGGCACGAAGTGGTCGCGGGCCACCACCGCGGGATGGCGGGGCAGGTTGCCCGGGACGAAGTGCCAGGAGTTGTACTGCATGCGCGACGACATCGCCCACGCCGCGTCCGCCGTCGCCCCCTGCGAGCCGCCGAAGTGGGCGCGGGCCCGGGGCCGGGGCACCACGCAGCAGAAGTAGTGGGTGATGTCCCAGCCGCAGATCTCCGCCCAGCTCTCCGCGCGCAGAGCGCCGATCAGGGCGGGCAGCGAGCGCATGCCGCGGCTCATGGCGAAGTCGGCGTCGAAGACCTCGGCGACGGCCGCCACGCTCTCGTGGACGAGCGCCTCCAGGCCGGTGCCGTAGGTGCCGTGCGGCCGGGCCAGCCACCGCGGGTCGGCGGCGGCACTGCGGCCCAGTTCGTCCAGGGTGGTGCCGGTCAGCGGAAGGCTCCGGGCCAGCCGCAGGCTGAGCTCCTCGTCGCGCCGGCGGACCTCTTCGGTGTCGGTGGCGATGCGTTCCACCTTGTGCATCAGCGTGCCGTGGATCTCGCGGTAGAGCGGCACCTGCCGGATCACCTGCCGGCGGCGCGCGCCCAGCGCCTCGGCGAGGGTCTTCAGGTCCTCCGCGCCGTGGGAGGCGGCGGGGGCGACCGGCTCGCCGGGGACGCTGTTGTAGGAGTGGCGGATGCGTTCGAGCATGGCCGCGACGTGGTCGATGCGCAGCTGGGTGCCGTTGGCCTCCTCGACCCGGCCGGCGCCGGCCGAGCGGATGAGCAGGGTCAGGCCGACCAGCAGCTGCACGTCGTGGTCCGACCACAGTTCCAGGGGCAGTTGCTGCAGGCTGCTCAGGACGCAGTCGGGGTGCCCGGGCCACAGGGTCTTGCCGGTGAGGCTGTTCTGCTCGCGGAAGTTGGTGTACTGGCGGTGCTCCTGGTAGAGCACGAAGGGGGCGGTGCGCAGGGCGGCTTCCTTGGCCTGCTCCAGGAGTTCGTCGCGGCCCTTCTCGCCCTGCCGGTCCAGCCAGGCGCGGCAGTCGGCGACCGTGTCGGCGGTGCGGGCGGCGGCGCGGCCCAGCTCGGCGTGGTAGGCGCGGGCGGCCTGCAGCGACCAGGGCACGCGCCGTACGCCGCCGACCAGCTGGCGGCGGTCCAGGGGGCCCTGGGCGGGGCCGCGCAGGACGATCCGGCCGGTGGTGGCCAGGGCCAGCTCGCCGACGAAGACGGGTTCCTCGGCGGCGGCTTCGATGAGGTCCACCGCGGCCGTCTCGGTGCCGGGGCGGGCCGTCTGGGTGCCGGGGCCTGCCGGGGCGGTGTCGTCCCGGCGCCAGGTGAGGCCCCACAGGGCCTGGAAGGCGGCTTCCTCCGGGGTGCTCAGGGCCCGCAGCTGCACCTCGGGGGGCACGTGTCCGTCGAGGCTGAGCAGGATGTCCACGCAGGAGCGCAGGTCCTCGGCGGCCCGGGCCCGCTCCCAGACCCGGGCCAGGAGGGCGGGGAAGCCGGCGCCGGGCTCGCGGGGGCGGTCCGGTCCCGCCGCGGTGCCCGCGGGGGTGCCCAGCCGGCTGGGGCGGCGGCTGATGCGCTTCCTGGCGTTGGCGGCGCGGCGGCTCTCGCGCTCGGAGGGCCCGCTCATGAGGTGCCCGCGGACAGGTCGATGTGGCTCCACAGGCCGGCGTCGGTCGGGTCCCAGTCCTCGTCGACGTAGATGCAGTCGACGGGGCACTCGAGGACGCAGGCGGGGCAGCCCGAGCACAGCTCGGGAATGATGATGACGTCCAGGCCGCGGTCGAATATGGCGCCGAACTCCTCGGGACAGCTGCGCAGACAGCTGTCGCAGGTGATGCACTCCGAGGTCTCTATGCGGCGCGGTGGTTTCTTCCAGTTCTCGCCGCGAGTTCGCGCGGCGATCCGCTCGGAACGGGCGGATTTCGCCGCCGGCAATGCGTTCTCGCTCACGGAACACTCACCCTTCGGGTCGGTTCGAGACGCCCACATCGTTACGACGGTGTCTCGACCACTCCATGAGCTTCGGTGGTGGCGTACTCGACTGCTTTGTTCAACCGGTGAATTGCTCGGTTGAACAGTGGTGACCGGCGGATACCGTCATGCCGGGAAACAGCCCGGGCAACCGACCGCCACGAACAGGAGCAGCCACGATGCCTGCGACACCGGCGCCGAAACTGATGACGTTCCTGACCTTCAGGAGGGAGGCCGAGGAAGCGCTGCAGTTCTACGTCTCGCTCTTCGACAACTCCGAGGTGCACCGGATGATCCGGGCACGTGCCGGGGAGCCGGGGTGGGAGGAAGGGACGCTGCAGCACGCTCTCTTTACACTCGACGGGCAGATGTTCATGTGCACGAACATGCCGCCGCCCGGGGCCGTTGGATACGATCTCGCCCCGTGGGATTCGTATGAGTTCTCTCCCTCGACCGCGATATACGTGCAGTGCGAATCGGAAAGTGAATTCGATCGTTTCTACACGGCCCTTTCCGAGAAGGGTGAGGTCATCATGCCGGCGGGCGGGTATGAATTCAGTGCCCGGTTCGCGTGGCTGACCGACCGGTTCGGGGTGTCGTGGCGCATCAATCTCGTGCCGTCCCGGGGAGCCCGCGGGCGGTGAGCGGCCCCGAACGCGGCTGAGGCCGGTCCACCCCGTGAGGTGGCCGGCCTCAGCCGTGTTGCCGTGCCGGTCAGCCCCAGGCGCCGGCGATCGCCTTGGTGGTCACGTTCAGGCGGTTGAAGAAGTTGGTCAGGGCGACCATCAGGACCAGTGCCGCCAGGCCCTTCTCGTCGTAGTGGGCGGTGGCCCGCTCCCACACGTCGTCCGGCACCGGGTCGGAGCGGTCGGACAGCCGGGTGGCGGCCTCGGCCAGCTCCAGCGCGGCGCGCTCGGCGTCGGTGAAGTAGGACGTCTCCCGCCAGGCGGCGACGGCGAACAGGCGCTCCTCGGTCTCGCCGGCCTTGCGGGCGCCGCGGGCCCCGGAGTCCACACAGGGGCTGCAGCCGTTGATCTGGCTCGCGCGCAGGTGGACCAGGTCCAGGGTCGTCTTCGGGACCCCGCCGGAGTAGATCGCCTTGTACATGTCCTGGACGGGCTGCGTGGCGTCAAGGATCATCGCCGGGTTCTGCAGGCGCGCTTCCATGGTTATTCCTCTCTTGGACCAACATCCGACGCCGCTGTCAGGCGGCGTCACTGCTATGACGAATGGGGGCGGACGAGTGTGACAGCGGCAGGTCACCGGGTCTGCGGGGACCTGGCCGGGGGGGTGTGGGGGGCGCCACGCCTCGGGGGATTCGACGCGGCGCCCCGTCCGTCCGGCGCGCCGGTCAGGTGCCGACGTCGACGCGGGCGGTCTGCGACGGGCGCTCGCCGGGCAGCGGCGCCTCGTCCTCGGGGTGGCCCGGGCGCCAGATGCGCGGGCCGATGGACAGGGAGAGTGCGGGGATCAGCAGGCTGCGCACCAGGAAGGTGTCCAGGAGGATGCCGATCGCGATGAGCAGGCCCTGCTGCAGCGAGGACACGGTCGGGATCGCGGCCAGGACACAGAAGGTGGCCGCCAGGACGACGCCCGCGGAGGTGATGACCCCGCCGGTGACGGTGAGGCCGGTCAGGGTGCCCTCGCGGTGGCCGCGCGTCTTGACCTCCTCGCGGACCCGGGCCATCAGGAAGATGGTGTAGTCCACGCCGAGGGCGACCAGGAACAGGAAGCCGATCAGCAGCAGTCCGCGGTCGATGCGCGGGTAGTCGATGGCGTGGAAGAGCAGGGAGGCGGCGCCGACCGCGGAGGCGAAGGAGATCACCACCGAGGCCAGCAGGACCAGCGGGGCGACCACCGCGCGCAGCACCAGGACCAGCATGAGGAAGACGACCGCGAGGATCAGCGGGATCAGCAGCATCTCCTCGTCCTTCTGGGCGTCGGAGGTGTCCAGCACGATCGCGGTCTGGCCGCCCACGACGGCCTCGGCGCTCTCGCCCTCGCTCTTGTCCAGTGCGGTGCGCATCCGGTCGACGGTGTCCTTGGCGGCCGCCGTGTCCGGGGCGTCCTCGAACACCGCGGTCAGGTGGGTCCAGCCGTCCGCGGTGCGTCCGGTGGCGGCGGACTGCACGCCGGGCACGTCCTGGACGGTGCGCAGCGCGGTGCCGGCGCCGCCGGCGGGCACGTAGATGTCGGCGGGCGCGGAGGAGCCCGCGGGGAAGTGGTCGGCCAGCAGCCGCTGGCCCTCGACGGAGTCGACGGACTTGGTGAACTGCTCGGCCTGGGTCTGGCCGGTCTCCACCGTGGTGGTGCCGAGCGCCAGCAGGGCCAGGACGCCCAGGGAGGCGGCCCAGATGACGCGGGGCCTGCGGCCCACGGCCTGCGCCACGCGGGCCCAGGCGCCGTGCTCCTTCTCGGCGCTCGCGTCGTAGCCGGGGGTGTGGCGCGGCACGAAGGGCCAGAACGTCCAGCGGCCCAGGATGACGAGCAGGGCGGGCAGCAGCGAGGTCATCGCCAGGAAGACCACCGCGATGCCGATGGCCACGACCGGGCCCAGGCCCTGGGTGGAGTTCATGCTGCCGAAGACCAGGCAGAGCGTGGCCACGCCCACGGTGGCCGCGGAGGCGGCCAGCGCCGGCAGGGAGCGGCCGACGGCGATCTGCATCGCCTCGTGCCGGTCCTCGTGGCGGTGCAGTTCCTCGCGGTAGCGGGCGATGAGCAGCAGGGCGTAGTCGGTGCCGACGCCCACGCACAGGATCATCAGGATGTACGCGCTGAGGCCGTTGACGAGCAGGCCGGCGTGTTTGGCCAGCAGGTAGACGACGCCGCTGGCGACCTGGCTGGCCAGGAAGACGGTGAGCAGCGGGACCAGCCACAGCACGGGGCTGCGGTAGGTGAGCAGGAGCAGCAGGGCGACGACGCCGAGGGCGGCGCCCAGCAGTGCGCCGTCCATGCCGCTGTAGACGTCGGCGAAGTCGCGGACGCTGCCCGCCTCGCCGGCGATGCGGATGTCGAGGCCGTCGGGTGCGCCCTTCTTGACGATGTCCTCGGAGTCGCTGACGGCGTCGGTGAGCACGCCGTTGTCGCTGGGGCTGGTGCGCAGCGGGTAGCTGAGGAAGGCGGCCTTGCCGTCCTCGGAGACCTGGGCCTTGGCGACGTCGCCGACGGCGACGTCGTCCTGGAGGGTGGCGCGGTCCGCGTCGACCTTGGCCCGGTCGGCGTCGGTGAGTCCGCCGCCGCGGGCGTAGATGATGATGGCGGTGCTGCTGTCCTTGTCGGCGAAGTGCTCCTCGGCCAGCTTGACCGCCTGGGTCGACTGGGCGCTGGAGGGCAGCCACGTCTCGGGGTCGTTGTCCTGTACGTCTCCCAGCTTGGCCGCCAGGGATCCGCCCGCCGAGATCAGCACCAGCCAGATCACGAGTACGGCCCACTTGGAGCGACGACCGCTGACGATTCGGGCATATCGGGTCAAGAAACCGGCTGCGGCACCCGGACCGTCACTGCGGGTGTCTGGTCGGCGACGTAGTGTTGTCATGGATGCTCGCAAGGGGTCAGGGAGCCTGTTCTCGACAGCTCCGGTCCGAATCCGGGAGAGAGCGCGACCAGGGGCGCGGCGCCCTGCGTAGCCTGCGGCTGCCGCATCCCGTCACACGCGGGTGGTCCCGTTCGTCACTGCTATGACGCCCGGCAGCGCGAAGATGTGACAGGCGTTTGTCACACACCGACCGGGATCGAAGGGGACGACGGTGGTCATGCAGGAAAACGAACGGCTGGCACGCGCATTCGAGGAGAAGCGTCCGCGGCTGCAGGCCGTGGCCCACCGCATGCTCGGCTCGACCGACGAGGCCGAGGACGCCGTGCAGGAGGCCTGGATCAGGCTGCACCGCAGCGAGACCGACAGCGTGGAGAACCTCGACGGCTGGCTCACCACCGTCGTGGGCCGGGTCTGCCTGGACATGCTCCGCGCCCGCAACCGCCGCGAGGAGTTCCTCGCGGAGCACGCCGAACCCTCGGGCGAGCCCCGCACCGAGGACACCTCCGACCCGGAGCAGGCGGCCGTCCTGGCCGACTCCGTGGGCCTGGCGATGCTGGTGGTCCTGGACACCCTCGACCCCGACGAGCGGCTCGCCTTCGTCCTGCACGACACGTTCGCCGTGCCGTTCGCCGACATCGCCGCGATCATCGGGCGCAGCCCGGCGGCCACCCGCCAGCTGGCCAGCCGTGCCCGCCGCCGCGTGCACGGCGCCTCTCCCCTGCCCGACCTGCAGCGCCAGCACAAGGTCGTGGACGCCTTCCTCACCGCCGCCCGCAACGGCGAGTTCGAGCGCCTGCTGACCCTGCTGGCCCCCGACGCCACCATGAACGCCGACGACACGGCGGTCCGCATCGGCGCCGCTCCCCTCACCGAGGGCGCCAAGGGCGTGGCGAGCATCTTCTCCGGCGGCGCCGAGGCGGCCCGCATCGCCCTCATCGACGGGTCGGTGGGCGCCGTGTGGCAGTCCAAGGTGCGCCCCATCGTGGTCTTCAACTTCACCATCGAGGACGGGAAGATCGCCGCGATCGACCTGGTGGCCGGGCCCGAGCGGCTGCGGGAGCTGGACATCGTGGTCCTGGACGGCTGAGCGCCGCCGGGCCGGGTCAGTGCCCGGCGCCGCCCGGTCCGGCGGCGGCCGGGCGCAGGCACTCCTCCAGGAACGCCAGGGCCCGCAGATGGTAGGCGCGGGCCGCCCAGCCCAGGCTGATGTTGTGCCCCGCGTCCGGCTGCCGCTCCAGCAGGACGCGGGGGCAGGCGGTGAACGCGGCCGCCAGGGCCGCCAGTTCGGCATCCTCCTGGCGCCACCACAGCTCGTGCTCGGCGAAGGTGACCCGCACCGGGACCCGCACCCGGGCGGCGAGCCGGTCGAACGTCCCCGGCCAGGACACGAGGTCGGCCGCCTCCCGCGCGGGCATCGGCGCGACCGTGCCCGCACTGGCTCGGAAGGTGCCCGGCGGATACAGCCGCAACGGCCCCCAGTGCCGGCGCCGGTCGCCCGCCCGGCCGCGCCGCACATCCTCCTCGGCGCCCGGCGCATACCGCCGCCCGCAGCCCGAGATGTCCACACCCAGCAGCCCGTCCCCGTCCGTTGCCTGCGCGGCGGCCGACAGGGCCAGCTTGCCGCCGAAGGAGTGCGCCAGCAGGAAGACGCCCCGGCCGACGGGGTGACGGCGGGCGAAATCGGCGAGGGCGGCGCGCAGCGCCACCGTCTGCTCCGCGACGCGCAGGCCCTCCGGCAGCACGGCGGCGGACCGGCCGTAACCGGGCCGGTCCACCGCCAGCACCGTGTAGCCCAGCCGGGCCCCGAGCCGCAGCAGGGACAGCTCCGGGCGGGCCTGCCCGTCGAAGTACCCGGCGCTCATGCCGCCGCCGTGCACCGCCACGACCAGCGCGCGCGGCACGCCGGCGGGTTCGCTCAGCAGCGCGGACAGAGCCAGCCCGGCCGCGTCCAGGACGATCTCGCGGACCGCGCCCGCGGGCTCCTCGCGCCGCGGTCCGGCCACGGGCGCCCCGGGGATCGGCGCCACTACGCGGCTCGCCCCTCGCCGAACCACCGGCCCAGCGCGCCCTCGAGCCCGTGCGCAGAGCCCTCGCCCGTCCACACCACGTGCCCGTCGGGCCGCACCAGGACCGCGTCCAGGCCCGCCAGCACGTCGGTGGCGCCCTCGGCCGGCTTGGCGGCCGCCGTCACCACGTCGACGCGGCCGGCCCAGCGGACGGCGACGGCGCGCACCCGGGCGTCGTCGGCCAGGTCGAGCAGGACGCCGCGCGCCGGGTGCAGCAGGCGCAGGGTGTCGCTCTCGCCGTCGGCGCCGGTCAGCGGGCGCTTGGCGAGGCGGCGGCCGAGCAGCGGGTGGGCGGCGGCCCGGTCCGTGTCGGGGGCGTCGGGGGCGTGCACGTCGTAGCGGATGTCGAGGTGGCTGACGATCCCCGCCAGGTGCCGTTTGACCGCGTCGTGCTCGATGAGCTCGGCGAACAGGGCGCGCAGCGGGTCGGACTGCTCGCCGCCGAGGAACACCGTGCCCTGCGCGCGGGTGTTCATCATCAGCCGCTGCCCCACCGGGTGCCGCTCCCCGTGGTAGGTGTCGAGCAGGCCGGCCGGGGCGGTGCCGCGCACCGTGGCGGCCAGCTTCCAGCCCAGGTTGGCCGCGTCCTGCACCCCGGTGCTCAACCCCTGCCCGCCGGCCGGGAGATGGATGTGCGCCGCGTCGCCCGCCAGCAGCACCCGGCCGCGCCGGTAGGTGCCGACCTGGCGGGTGGCGTCGCTGAAGGAGCTCACCCACTGGGCGCTGCCGCCGCTGATGTCCTCCCCGGTGATGTGCTGCCAGGCCGCGGCGACCTCGGCGAAGGTGACGTCGTCGTCCCGGTCGCGGGCCGGGGTGCCGTGCGGGCAGACGATGATGCGGTCCACGCCCTCCTTCAGCGGTGCCGCCATCACCATTCCGCCCGGCAGCCGCTCCCCCAGGAAGCGGGGCTTGAGACCGCAGCCCACCACGTCGGCCAGGAACATCGCACGGCTGGCGGGCAGTCCGGGGAAGTCGAAGCCGGCCGCCCTGCGGATGCTGCTCTGCCCGCCGTCGCAGCCCACCAGATAGGCGGCGCGCAGCCGCCCGGTCCCCTCCGGGCCCGCGACGGTGACCTCGACGTGGTCGCCGTCCAGGAAGCCCTCGGCCAGGCCCACCACCTCCCAGCCCCGGCGCAGGTCCGCACCGAGCTCCAGCGCCCACTCCTCCAGGACCGCCTCGGTCTCGTTCTGCGGGATCCCGCGGGCCCCGAAGTGCCCGTCCTCCAGCGCCGTGTAGTCGAACTGCACCCCGCCGAAGTGCCCCATGGGGCTGACCGCGAGCGTCTCGCCCTGCCCGAACCGCGGCAGCAGCCCGCGCTGGTCGAACACCTCCATGGCCCGGGCGGTGAAGCCGAGCCCCCGCGACTGCCCGGTCGGCGCGGAAAGGCGCTCCAGGAGGATGACACGGGCCCCGCCCAGGCGCAGTTCGCCCGCGAGCATCAGCCCGGCCGGCCCGGCGCCGACCACGATGACGTCGGTGTCCACCGCTGTCCCTGCCATGATTGTCCTGCCTCTCCTCGCTCGGATCCGGTCTCTTGCGTACGTTCGAAGGCGGCCGCGCACAGGGGCAGTCGGGCGGGAGG
>NZ_LIPN01000207.1 GCF_001418325.1 Streptomyces atriruber
AGGTCGACGTCCGCGATCCGCAGGGTGATGTCACCGGCGATGACCACGACGCCGGCGAGGAGCCGGTCGAGCAGATCGACCAGGGCGACTTCCCGGCGTTCGACGACGGTCATGCGGAGGTGTCCTCTCCATCGCTGGCGTCCCCCGCGTCCCCCGTGTCCCCCGTGTCCCCCGTGAAGGAGTACGCCGCCCACGGCCCCGTCAGCTCCACCCGCAGGCCGCTCGTCCCGTGCTCGTCGTCCTTGGTGCGGTCCACGAGCTCGACGAACTCCTCGGAGTGCGTGCGGGGCACCAGATAAGCGGCGTTGAGCACATTACGGCCCGGCGCGCGGGAGAGCTCCGAGTTCTGCGGCGCGTGCAGCCGGGAGTCGTCGGCCCGTTCCGCGAGCCGCTCGTGCAGCCCCCGCGCGAAGGCCTCGGCCCGCTGCCAGTTCTCCTCCTGGGCCGTGCGCTGACTGCGCCGCCGGCGCAGATAGTCCCGCCCGGATACGGCCCCGTTCCGCTGCGGCTCCGCGGACTCGCCGCCCGCCGCGCCCGCCGAGCCCTCCGGGTTCTCCATGTGGACCTTCACGCCCCACTCCACGCGTCCGTCGATCCGCTCCAGGACGCGGTGGAAGCGCTCGGCCCCGTCCTCCAGCATGGCGCGCACGCCGCTGTCGTCCCGGAAGACCGTCGCGAGGCGCAACGGCAGCGGGCAGGTGACGGTGGTGAGCGCGTCGATCACGTGCTGGTGGGCTCGGGCCGTCTCCGAGAGCCAGTCCAGGTCTTCGAGGTGGGCGCGCAGGGGCTTCTCGGCGAAGTCCCGCTCCGGCACCGGGCCGACCAGGGCGACCAGGTCCCCGTGGACGAGCTGGCGGGGCGGCTCGCCGCCGACCCCGGTGAGATCGGCGGCGAGCGGCGCGGCCAGGGGGCGGCAGACCGCGTAGACGTACCTCAGGTCGTCGTGGTGCGGTCCGCCGCCGTGCGGGTCATCGTTCGCGGCGATCACGTGTCTCCTTCTTGGCCTTGGCCGGCTCCAGGACTTCCCGCTCCTCGAGCTCCGCCAAGCGCTGCCGCAACTCGGCGTTCTCCCGGGAGAGTTCGGCACGGCGCGCCCCGGTGGAGAGCGCCGGGTCGTCCTCCCACCAGTCGATGCCCATCTCCTTGGCCTTGTCGATGGAGGCGACGATGAGGCGGAGCTTGATGGTGAGCAGTTCGATGTCGAGCAGGTTGATCTTGATGTCACCGGCGATGACGATGCCCTTGTCCAGGACGCGTTCGAGGATGTCGGCGAGGTTGGCCCCGCCACCGCCGCTGCCGTACGGGCCGGGGAGCCCGCTGCCGGGGGAGGCCGTCATCGACGGTCCCGCCCGCCGCCGGCCGACCCGGCGTACTCCCGTTCCCTCTCGTCGTCGACCTCGGGCTCCTCGTCGTCGTACTCCGCTTCCTCGCCGTACTCACCCTCGGGCTCGCCCTCGGCTTCCTCCTCGGGGACGCCCTCCTCGTCCTCGTACTCCTCCGCGGGCTCGTCCTCGCGCTCGTCCTCTACGCCTTCTTCGCCCTCTTCGCCCTCTTCGTACTCGTCGTACTCGGACTCCGGCTCGTCCTGGTCCTCGTATTCGCCCTCTGCGCCTTCGGCTCCTTCGGCGCCCTCCTCGGGCTCCTCGGACTCCTCGGACTCCTCGGCCAACGCGTCCTCGTGGGTGACGACCACCTCGCCGTCGCGGATCTCGCCGCGCCAGCCGTCGCTCGCCTCGCCGCGCAGCGTGATGTGCCGGGCGAAGTGCTTGAGGTCCAGGCGGGCCCGGCGGCCCTGGGCTCGCCAGATGTTGCCGGTCTTCTCGAACAGGCCCTTCGGGTAGTACTCGATGATCAGCAGCACCCGGGTGAGGTTCTCGGCGAGCGAGTGGAAGGTGACGACTCCCTTCGTCGTCCCCTTGCCGCCCTCGGAGGTCCAGGTGATGCGCTGGTCGGGCACCTGCTCGGTGGTGTGCGCCTTCCAACTGCGGTTGGACCAGAAGACCTTGAGCTTCCAGTCGGAGTCCGTGTCGTTCGCCACGGTGGCGCCCTTGACGCCCTTGGCGAAGGTGGAGAACTCCTGGTACTGGGTCCACTGGTCGTACGCCTCGCGCAGCGGCACGCCGACGTCGACGTACTCCAGAATGACGGTCGGCTTCTGGCCCGCGCCGCCCTTCTTGCGCTTGCCGCCGAGGCCCTTGAAGGCGTCGGTGACCTTGTCCTTCAGGTGGCTGCCGCCGAGTTCCAGCGCGCTGCGCACCGGGCCCTTGCCCTCGGCGACCTTCTTGCCCGCCTGCGCCGCCAGCTTGCCGAAGCCGGGGCTCTTGCCCTCCGCGATGTCGTTGAGCTTGACGGTGGCGTCGCCGAGCCGGTGACCGACGCCGACGAGCATGCGCTCGACCTGCGCCATGAGGTAGGCCTGCGCCTCCTCCTTCAGGCGGTCGGCGGCCGGGCTGTGCGTGATGGTGCTCAGCTGTGATTCAGCCATGGTCGCTGCCTCCCTTCGTCCGGCCGCCGCCCGAGCGGGCCGACGAGGTGGCCCTGCGGGCGGTTCCGCCGACGGCCGCGGTCGCGTTGCCCTGCGTGGACTTCCTAGCCGTCTTCTGCGCGGTCTTCTTGGCCGGGGCCTTCTTCGCGGCCGCCTTCGGGGCGGACTTCGCCCCCGCCTTCGGTGCTGCCCTCTTCGCCGGGGCCTTCTTCCGCTGCCCGGATCGCTCGGACCGGGGCGCGGAACCGTTCCCGGAAGCCTTCCCGGACCCGGAATCGGGGTCGGAATCGGGGTCGGAATCGGCCCTGGAGTCGGACTCGGCCTCCTCGCGGTCGTCCTCCCCGGCGACGCCCTTCACCTCGCCCGGCACCACACCTGAAATGCGGTCCTGAACGCCGAGGGTGCGGTCGTGCAGACGGTCGGCGAGGCCGTCCAGCTGCCGGGTGAGGAGGGATCCGGTGGCGGCCTTGCCCACGCCCCGCAGATCCTGGCGCAATTGGTCGCCGATCTCCTTGAACTGAGGGTTGTTCTCCAGCTGCTGGGTCACGAGCTGGCCCAGCGCCTTCGGACTCAGGTTGAGCCGCTTGCCCGCCACCATGCTGCCGACGGCGAACGCGAATTTGGCCTTCTTCGTGCGACCGAGGACGTACCCCGCGCCCACGGCCAGGCCCACTGCTAGTCGGTTCATTGTCAGAATTCCCGTCCTGTGCTGTGCTGCAGCCGGTCGAGGAGCTCGTCCTCGCACCGCTCGAACTCGGCTTCGTCGATCTCCCCCGCCTCCAGGAGTTCCTCCAGGCGCGAGAGTTCCCGACGGATCGCCGAGGGGTCGTAGTACTGCCGCTCCGCCTCGTCGACCACCTGCCTGAGCACCCAGAGGGACCCACGGGCAGGGGCCAGGGGCAGCAGGAGCAGTTCGCCGATCAGCCCCATGACGTCACTCGGCGGGCTCGGAAGGCCCCGGGTCGACGAAGCTGTAGGGGGGCAGCGGACCGTGCACCCGCAGGTCCAAGTGCGGCTGGGTGAGCCGGAGTTCCTCGACGGCCGCGAGGAAACCCTCGGCGGTCTTGCGGTTCACGAGGAACGAGACGTTCGCCAGCCAGCCGGTGCCCTCGGGGCCCTCCCCGACCGCTTCGGCGGCCGGTTCCAGCGCGCGCCGCACCAGAACGGCGTCGCTCGACTCGCGGGCCCGCACACTGGCGGTGATCATCTCGCCCACCTGCAGCTTCTGCTCGTGGGTGCCGCCGCCCTGGCGCTGGTTGGCCTCGACCATGGCGCGCAGCTCCGGGTTCTCGGCGAGGACCTGGTGCAGCACGGCCTGTTCGTGGTGGGTGGCCTTCACGTTGTACTCGACCTTGCCGTCGAGCGTACGCAGCCGCTCCTCGTAGTGATCGGCGCGCTCTCCGAGCACGGAGACGACCGTGTCGTCGTCCGGTGCGAGGCTGCCGAAGCGCATCGGGAGCACGGAGCCCGCGGCGCCGGCCTCCGACAGGACGTTCTGGTGCGCGAGCAGATCACGCCGCTTGGGCTTGAGGTCCTCGGGGGCGTCGCTCACGATCGCGGCGAGGTCGCCGTTCTTCAGGACGCGCACGGGGCAGGCCGGCCGGCCGATGCCCTCCATGCCGTCCGGCAGCGCCGGATGGGAGCTGCTCGCGATGCCGTACACGTACGTGGTCACTCCTGCTCCTCCTTCCGGCGGGAGGTGGAGCGCCGGGCCCGCGGCCGCTCTTCGGTCTGCCGCTCACCCTCCGCACGGGACTGCTTGAAAGCGTCCGATATGGTCTCGGCGGCTCCGGAGAGCGCACCCTTGGACTTGCCCTTGGCACCGGACTCCGTGATCTCGCCGACGAGGCCGGGCAGTCCGGGATCCTTCTTCTGTCCGGTCTCCAGGTCGAGGCGGTTGCACGCCTCGGCGAACCGGAGATAGGTGTCGACGCTCGCGACGACGACACGGACGTCGACCTTCAGGATCTCGATGCCGACGAGCGAAACGCGTACGAAGGCGTCGATGACGAGTCCTCGGTCGAGGATGAGCTCCACGACGTCGTACAGGCCACTTGTGCCGCCTCCGCCGCCGGACTGTTGTGCCGGGACTACGGTCATGCCGACGGTGCCTCCTTGGTCTTGTTCTGCTCTCGGGGTTCGGCTTCTGCTCTCGGGTTCGGCCGGGACCGGGGTCCTCCCGGGACTCCGTCCGGTCCGGCTTCGGTTCTCAGTGGGCGCCGGTGCCGCGGGGCTCCGAACGTCCGCGCTCGTAACGGCGCAGGCGCCGGTAGCCCATGAGCTCGCCCTGCGGGTCCAGCTGCACCTCGTAGCTCGCGAGGAGACTCATCGTGTCGGGGACACGCGACAGTTCGAGGACCTCGATCTCCAACAGCCAGCCCTCTTCGGTGCGTTCGAAGGACGACACCGATTCGGGCGTCATGCCGGTCAGCTCCGCGAGCTGCTCGCGTGCGGTGCGGAGGACTGCCATGGGCCCCGGCAGCGATGCCTTCTCACTCTCCGGCGCACTTTGAGCTGATGTCTTGCCGTCTGTGGTCTTACGTGGCGTATTGGCCATGTTCACCTCGTCGACCGAGTTACCCGCTGAGCCTTGGCCAAACGTGGTCGGTACGTATGCGTCGGAGCGGCGTGGCACTCGGCCGGAGTGCGCCGCCGGGGGGGCGTCAGGTCGCCGTATACGGGGTGGGTGGCCCTGGCCCCTTCCGGCACGGTGGCGTTCACCCTGGCCGGAGGGTGGCTGGCCCCACCCGGAAGCCGGGGGCCGACGGGCGTGCCCCGGGGTCGCAGGGCCGGAAGGATCTGAGTCCCAACAAGTTCCGCACCCGGGAGGCCCGCCATGACGCACCGCACCGACGCGACCCGCACCACATCCGTGACGCCCGACATCGACCTGCCCCGCGCCCCTCGCCCCCGGC
>NZ_LIPN01000208.1 GCF_001418325.1 Streptomyces atriruber
GCGCGCAGCGCGGCCACGATGTCCCGGTGCCGGGTCACCGTCAGTTCGGGCGCCGGGTCGCTCGCCCAGCCCCGGGCTCCGGCCACCCGGTGGAAGACGTGCCAGAACGCGCCGAGGAGCTGCGGCACCAGTTCGTTGCCGAGCGGGCGGTACAGCGTCTCGTGGAACTCGCGGTCCAGGTCGGGGAAGGCCCGTCCCGCGGCCGCCGCCTCCTCCATCCCGCGCACCAGCAGCTCCAGGCGGGACAGCTCGGCCTCGCCCAGCGCCCCGGCGACGCGCCGCATCAGCCCCTCCTCCAGGACCTCGCGCAGCTCCAGGATCTCCACGAGCGCCCGGGTGTCGTCGCGGAGCCTGACGAGCGCCCGGAAGGTCAGGCCGTCGGCGAGCGGGGTGAGGGACGCCTGCCCCACATAGGTGCCGTGGCCGTGTCTGATCTCCACGATGTCCAGGGCCTGGAGGGCCTTCAGCGCCTCTCGTACGGAGTTGCGGCTGACGCCGAGCGCGACCATCAGCTCGGCCTCCGTGGGCAGCGGCGCGCCCGGCCGCAGCCCTCTTTCCAGGATCAATTCGACGACCTCACGCCGCACTTGCCCGCTCACACGCCGCTCTCGGATCGGCTCCTCAGCCATGCGCGCCATCGTAGACACGACGGACATCCCACGTCCCACCTCCGGCACGACTTCGTCCCGTTCGGATCCCTGCGCGCTCCCTTGACCAGGCCCCGCACCGCTCCTATGGTCGCCACGCCACCCACGACGTAGGACGTGGGACCTCTCAGGGAGGCAAGGGAGACACACCGTGAGTGATCTGATCCCTCGGACCGCGCCGGACCGCCGGTCCTTCCTCAAGTACACCGGTGCGCTGGGCGCCGCCGCGGCCGTCACCACCACGCTCTCCGCCTGCTCCTCGGGGCCCGAGTCCACCAACGAGACCGGGGACGGCGGCCAGGGCGGCAGCTCCACACTGACGGCCGTCATCGGCTACGGGAACGACGGGAGCTGGGATCCGACCCAGACCGCGTCCGCCTTCGCGATGGCCGGCAACGAGCACATCTACGAGGGTCTGCTCGGCACGGACCCGATCACCCGTGAGCCCTACGCGGCCCTCGCCACCGGGATTCCGGGCGACCTGAAGGCGACGACGTGGAAGTTCACCCTGCGCCCGGGGGCGAAGTGGCACGACGGCAAGCCCGTCACCGCCGACGACGTGGTGTTCGTCTTCGAACGGATCCTCGACCCGGAGACGCAGACCCTCGCCAAGGGCTTCTTCGATGGCTGGCTCAAGGAGGTCAGGAAGACCGACGCGACCTCCGTCGAGCTGATCCTCAAGTTCCCCTTCCCCGACGGCGCCGCCCGCCTCTCCCTCGCCAAGATCATGCCGAAGCACGTCTTCTCGGAGCCGGGCGCCTGGGACGACGCGACCAAGGGGAAGACGGTGGGGTCGGGGCCGTACAGGATGGCCTCGCACCACCCGAAGTCGAACACGACCTTCGAGGCCTTCGACGACTACAACGGCCCCCGCAGAGCCGCGTTCAAGAAGATGAACTGGCTGACCATCGTGGACGCCGCGCCGCGCGTCGCGAAGATCTCCGGCAGCAGCGCCGAGGCGGAGATCTCCGACAACATCCCGTACGCCAACATCGAGCAGCTCAAGAAGGGCGGGATGACCGTCGAGGGCGGCGCGGGCATGAACAACCTCTTCCTGCTCTTCAACACCGCGCACAAACCGTTCGACGACGTCCGGGTCCGCCAGGCCCTGCACTACGCCATAGACCGCGAGAAGATGATCCAGGCCGCCCTCAAGGGCCACGGCAGGGCGTCGACGTCCTTCCTCAACGAGGCCAACCCCTCCTACCGGCCCGCCGGGACCGTCTACGGCTACGACCTGGCGAAGGCGAAGAAGCTCCTGAAGGCCGCCGGGGTCACCGGACTGAAGATCAACCTCATGGCCGTGAACGTGAGCTGGATCGTCGACTGTCTGCCGACCGTCCAGGACGGCTGGGAGAAGCTCGGCGTCGAGGTCACCCTCGACCCGCAGGAGACCACCGCCGTCTTCACCAAGCTGGACCAGAAGAAGGACTTCCAGATCGTCGCGGCCGCCTCCAACCCCAACCAGTTCGGGCTCGACGCCGACCTGATCATGCATTACAACTACGGCCCCGAGAACATCTGGATGGGCTACGCGCGCTGGGCGGACAACGCTGTCGCCAAGAAGCTCTTCCGGGACATGGACCAGGCCACCCGCGAGCCCGAGGCGTCGAAGAAGCGGGCGATGATCCAGGACTACATCGACACCGTGGCCGAACAGGCCGTGCTCTATCCGGTCGTGCACAACGAACTGATGACGGCCTGGGACCCCGACAAGATCACCGGCGTCAAGGCCCAGCCGTATCCCGGGATCAATCTGCTGCAGGCCAAGTGGGTATGACAGAGCGCCGGTTCAGGAGTCGTACGCCATGACCGCCGTCCTCAGGATCCTGGCCCGCCGTGTCGTCCTGCTCGTCCCGCTGCTGCTCGGCATCGTGCTCTTCGTGTTCCTCGTGATGCGCTTCTCGGACGTCGACCCGGCGTCCGCCTTCTTCCAGGGCGCCAATCCGACCCCCGAGCAGCTCCACCGGTTCCGGGAGGAGAACGGGCTCCTGGACCCGCTGCCCGTGCGCTACTTCGCCTTCGTGGGCGACCTGCTCCAGGGCGACATGGGCATCAGCGTCCTCAACCGCTCCTCCGTCGTCGACCAGATCGCCACCGCGCTGCCGCTCACCGTGCAGCTCACCTTCCTGGGCCTCGGCATCGCCGTGGTGCTCTCCCTCATCCTCGGCATCACCGCCGCGATCTACCGCGACCGGCTGCCGGACCAGCTGATCCGCGTCGTCTCCCTGACCGGCGTCGCGGCGCCCGGCTTCTGGCTGGCGCTGCTGATGATCCAGTACCTGGCCGTGGACCTCGGCTGGTTCCCGACCGGCGGCTACATCAACCCCGCCGACTCCTTCACCGGCTGGCTCAGGACGATGACGCTGCCCGCCCTCGCGCTGTCGCTGCCCGTGGCGGCCGGCCTCACCCGCATCATCCGGACCGCCGTGGTCGAGGAGCTCGACAAGGACTACGTCCGCACGGCCGTCGGCAACGGTCTGCCGCCGGTCGTCGTCGTGGGCCGCAACGTCCTGCGCAACGCCCTCATCAACCCGCTCACCGTGCTCGGCCTGCGCGTCGGCTATCTGCTGGGCGGCGCCGTCGTCATCGAGACGATCTTCTCGCTGCCCGGCATGGGGAAGCTGATGATCGACGCCGTGAAGAACGGCGATCCGGCCGTCGTGCAGGGCGTCGTCATCACCACCGCCGTCGGCTTCGTGGTCGTGAACCTCGCCATCGACATCCTCTACCTGCTGGTCAACCCACGTCTGAGGGGGCCGAGTTGACGCACCTCCCGCGCGGATCGCGCAGCGCACTGGCCGAGCGTCTCGCCGTCCCCGGCATCCGGCTCCGCTCCCTGCGCAAGCTCCCCGTCCTGTCCCGCGTCGCGGTCGGCGTCGTCGCCCTCGTCGTCCTGGTGGCGCTCTTCGCGCCCCTGCTCGCCCCGCACGACCCGCTCGACCAGCAGCCGCAGGTGGGCGGCACCGGCGCCCCCTCCGCCGAGCACTGGATGGGCCAGGACAGTCTGGGCCGCGACATCCTCAGCAGGCTGATGTACGGGGCGCGCTGGTCGCTGGCCATCGGGCTCGGCGCCACCCTGCTCGCCCTCGTCGCGGGCGCCGTCATCGGCGCGGTCGCCGCGACCTCCCGCAAGGCCGTCGACGAGACGCTGATGCGCTGCCTGGACGTCGTCATGGCGTTTCCCGGGATCGCGCTCGCCGCCGTGCTCGTCGCGGTCTTCGGCGGCGGCATCACCGTCCTGATCTGCGCCATCGCCTTCCTGTTCACACCGCCGGTCGCGCGTGTCGTACGGGCCAACGTCCTCGACCAGTACGGCGAGGACTACGTCGTCGCCGAACGCATCGTCGGCGCCCGTACCCCGCACATCCTGATCCGCCACGTCGCCGTCAACTGCGCGGCGCCCATCCTGGTCTTCTGCACGGTGCAGGTCGCCGAGGCCATCGTCTTCGAGGCCTCGCTCTCCTTCATCGGCGCGGGCGTGCGGCCGCCCGACCCGTCCTGGGGCAGCGTCATCGCCGACGGCAAGAACATGGTCCTGATCGGCGGCTGGTGGGCGACGGTCTTCCCCGGACTCCTGATGCTGATCACCGTCCTCGCCCTGAACGTCCTCTCCGAGGGCGTCTCGGACGCGTGGGCGGCGCCCTCCGGACGTGACGTCACGGGTGCGGCCCGCGCCCAGGACCGCCTGGAGGCCCCCGAGCCCGGCAGCGGCCGCGTCCTCGAACTGCCCGGCCTGACCCGGGCCGCCCACCGCCTCCGCTCCCGCGCCCGCCCCCTCCCCACGGGCGAGCCGGTCCTGGACGTCACCGGTCTGACCATCTCCTTCCCGCAGCGCCACGGGGG
>NZ_LIPN01000209.1 GCF_001418325.1 Streptomyces atriruber
GTCGCCGTCGCGCTGCTCTTCGAGGGCTGGACGACCCACCAGGTCGACGCCGCGCGCGCCAAACCGCCGTGCACCCGGCCGATCCCGCGCGGTGCCGACGACGGCAGGCCGCTGCTGCGGTTCGGCCCGAAGGGCGTCACCACCGCGGCCATGCCGCCGGGAACGGTCGCGCTCACCTTCGACGGCGGACCCGACCCGGTGTGGACGCCGCGCCTGCTCGACCTGCTGCGCAAGCACCACGCGCAGGCGACCTTCTTCGTGTACGGGAAGGACGCGGCCAAGCACCCCGAGCTGATGCGACGGATCCTGTACGAGGGCCACGAGATCGGCTCGTACACGTACAGCGGCGGCGACCTCGGCGTCGCCTCGCCCCTGCGCGCACGACTCGAACTGTCCCTCACCCAGAGCGCGCTCGCGGGCACGGTCGGGATCAACACCACCCTGTTGCGGCTGCCGCACACCACGGCCGCGGACACGCTCTGCGGCCCCGAGTGGCCCGCCGCGCGACGGGCGGCGGCCCAGGGGTACCTGGTGGCCGCGTCGGACCACAAGGACCGCAAGCCGTGGCGGGGCGTGGTGACCCAGCACAGCCAGACCGACCTGGGCTTCCACGAGGCCCAGGACCTGCTGCGCGACCACCGCGTCAAACGGTTCACCACCATCAGCGGCGGCCTGGGGCGGCCCTCGTTCGCCGACGAGGTGCCGGTCGCCGAGGAGATCAAGGGCACGGGGCTCGTCTGGACGCAGAAGCTCGGGCACGGCTTCCTCACCGTGATGGTGTGGACGCTGACCCTCACCGGTGTGCTCGGCGTCCTGCGGATGCTGCTGTTCGCGGTGTTCGCCCGGCTCCACGTGCGCAGGCTGCACCGGTACCGGCCCGGGGCGCCCCGGCTGCGCGAAGTGCGGGACCCGGTGACGGTCCTGGTGCCCGCGTACAACGAGGAGGCAGGCATCGCCTCCACCGTGTACTCACTGCTCGCCTCGACCTACCCGCACTTCCAGATCATCGTCATCGACGACGGCTCGACCGACGCCACCGCCGACATCGCCGAGGAGATCGACGACCCCCGGGTCACGGTGATCCGGCAGCCCAACGGCGGTAAGCCCAGCGCCCTCAACACCGGCCTGGCGCACGCCCGCCACGACATCGTCGTGATGGTCGACGCGGACACCATCTTCGAGCCGGAGGCGCTGGCCCGGCTCGTCCAGCCGCTCGCCCACCCGGCGGTCGGCGCGGTCAGCGGCAACACCAAGGTCGGCAACCGGCGCCGCCTGCTCGGCAAGTGGCAGCACCTGGAGTACGTCCTCGGCTTCAACCTCGACCGCCGGATGTTCGAGGTCCTGGAGTGCATGCCGACCGTGCCGGGCGCGATCGGCGCCTTCCGCAGGGACGCGCTGATGGGCGTCGGCGGTGTCAGCGACGAGACCCTCGCCGAGGACACCGACCTCACGATGGCGCTCTGGCGGGCCGGCTGGCGCGTCGTGTACGCGGAGTCGGCGGTCGCCTGGACCGAGGTGCCCAGCACGCTGCGCCAGCTGTGGCGTCAGCGCTACCGCTGGTGCTACGGCACCCTCCAGTCGATGTGGAAGCACCGCCGAGCGGTGACGGAGCTCGGGCCCGCCGGACGTTTCGGCCGTCGCGTGATGCTCTACGTCACGCTGTTCCAGATCGTGCTGCCGCTGTGCGCGCCGGTCGTCGACATGTTCGCCCTGTTCGGCGCGCTGTTCCGCGACCCGGTGGAGGCCGCGCTCGTCTGGTTCGGGTTCCTCTCCGTCCAGCTGGTCACCGCCGCGTACGCGCTGCGGCTCGACCGCGAACGGCTGCGCGTTCTGTGGGCGCTGCCGCTCCAGCAGCTCGTCTACCGGCAGCTCATGTACCTGGTGGTCATCCACTCGGTGATCACGGCGCTGCTCGGCACCCGGCTGAAGTGGCACAGCATGAAGCGGACCGGCACGGCCGACCCGTATCTGGTCGAGGCGTCGCCCCCGCCGCCCGAGGGGGACCAGCGGAGCCTGCAAGGTAGTCGCACATGACAGGAGGAACAGAGGGGATGCGAGGGGCGGACAGGGCCGTCGGGGCAGTAGAGGCCGAAGGTGGTGAAGGGGGCGTGGCGGAAGGTGCCGCCTCCTCCGTCTCGCGGGAGCGGTTCGCCGAGCGCCCCAGCTCCCGCTACGGACCCCGGCGCGCCCATGCCCGGCGGTCGAAGAAGCGCAGACGGCTGCGGCGGACGCTGCTCGCCCTGCTGGCCGCCGTGGTCGGCGCGGTGGGCGGTACCTACGGCTGGGCCGAGACCAGCCTCCAGCGTGACGTCGACCTGGGTGCGTACGGGGACCGTCCGCCGCCCGGCGAGGGCACCAACTACCTCATCGTGGGCTCGGACAGCCGCGACGGGCTCTCCGAGAAGGACGTGAAGGACCTGCACGCGGGCGGCGGCGGAGGGCGCCGCACCGACTCGATGATGCTGCTGCACACCGGGGCCAACGGCGCCACGATGGTCAGCCTGCCGCGCGACTCCTGGGTCACGCTGCCCGGCCGCCTCGACACGACGACGGGCAAGAGGAAGCGCCCCGAGGGCGACAAGCTGAACGCCGCCTTCTCGTACGGCGGCCCGGAGCTCCTCGCGCACACCGTCGAGCGGAACACCGGCCTGCGCATCGACCACTACGCGGAGATCGGCTTCGCCGGGTTCGTGAACATCGTCGACGCCATCGGCGGCGTACGGATGTGCCTGGACCGGGACATCAAGGACGAGAAGTCGGGCGCCGACCTGCGCAAGGGCTGTCAGACCCTGAACGGCAAGCAGGCGCTGGCCTTCGTCCGCCAGCGGCACCAGGAGCGGGAGGGCGACCTGGGCCGGTCGAAGAACCAGCAGAAGCTCCTGTCGACCCTCGCCCACCAGGCCGCCCGCCCCGACATCCTCTTCGACCCCAGGGAGATCGGTCCGGCCGCGCAGGCCGGGCTCGACACGCTCATCGTCGACGACGACATGAGCCTGCCCGAGCTGAGCCGGATGTTCCGCGCCGTGCAGAGCGTCTCGGGCGGACACGGCAGGCGGCTGAACGTGCCCGTGTCGGGCATCGGCATCCCCACGTCCAAGGGCAACGTGCTGAAGTGGGACGCCGAGAAATCGGCCCGTCTCTTCGACGACCTGCGGCACGACAGGCCGCCGGCCGCGTGACTCACACCAGTTCGGGCGCCGGCGGCTGCGTCCGGGAATCCGGCTGCGGCTCCGCCTGCCGCGGCAGCCGCACCGGTGCGGGCTCCGCGTCCCACGCCTTGGTGGTCCGCAGGTAGTGGTGGATCACGGAGGCCATCGCCAGCACGACGAGTGGTCCGAACACCCACGGGTGTTCGGCCATCTCCATCGGCAGGTAGCGGTAGGCCACCAGGAGCGCGGCGAAGACGCCGGTGCCGTGGGCGACCAGCCGGATTCCGGACCGGTCCCAGCCGCGGTCGAACGTGCGCAGGGCCGCCTCGACGGTGAGCGAGAACACGACGCCCGCGATCAGGTCCACGCCGTAGTGGTAGCCGAAGCCCAGCGTCGCGCTGAGCGTGGCGACCAGCCAGAAGGTGCCCGCGTAGCGCAGCAGGCGTGACCCCTTGCGGGAGTGGACGAAGATCGCGACGGCCCACGCCGTGTGCAGGCTCGGCATGCAGTTGCGCGGGGTGATCCCGTCGTACGGCACGGGGTGCGGGGCGGCGATCGGCGGCGGCGTGTGCGGCCACAGGTTCGCCACCGCCCACTCCACACCGCCGGTGCCCGAGGTCCCGGGGCCGTAGGCGAAGATCGGCCCGACCACCGGGAAGATCATGTAGACGGCGGGCCCGACGAGGCCGATCACCAGGAAGGTGCGCACCAGGTGGTGACGCGGGAAGCGGCCGTCGGCCGCCACGTTGCGCAGCTGGTACAGGGCGACGGCGACCGCGGCCACGGCGAGCTGGGCGTACACCAGGTCGGTCACGTGGGTGGGGATCGAACCACTGGCTTCCAGCAGTCGGCCCGCCAGCCAGGACGGGTTGCCCAGCGCGTGGTCGGCGACGGCCACGTACGGGTCGAGGACGGTCGGGCGGGTCTTCGCCGTGATGAGCAGCCAGGTGTCACCGGTCTTGCGGCCGGCCACGAGGAGCAGGCCGAGGCCGACGCCCTTGAGCAGCAGGATGCGCTGCTCACCGGTACGACGGGTGATCGCGAAGACCGCGCAGCCGAGCATGGCCCAGAGGGCGCCGTTGCCGAAGATCTGTCCTTCGGGCACGTCGACGTCGGCAGCCCACCGCACCAGCACGAAGACGGCGTCGATCCCGATCGCGGCACCGGCCGCGATGAACCGTTGCCGCCAGGTGAGCACCACCATCATCAGCGCCAGACCGCCGTAGAGCGGCCCCGGTTTCGGCGGGAAGAGCACCTCGCGCGCCTGATTGGTGATCGGTCCGGGTACGCCGCCGTAGTGCCGGGCGGCGACCTCCAGCGCGATGAGCATCCCCAGGGCCACCACACCTGCCCCGGCCCACAGGAGCACGCGTGGCCGACGCCACGCGGCGCGCTCCGAGCTGCGGTCTATTCGCGAATACACCCGCAAACTATAGATTTCTTTCGGCCGGCCCGGCGCACGGGGGAGTCAGCCTCCGGAGCGGTCGGCATAGTGCTCGTCGATCCGCGCCCGGTAACCGGGGTCGGTGACCCGTAGGTCCCTGTCGAAGCGTGGGGCTGCCCTGACGTGCTCCTTCGTGTGCGGCACGTACGCGGTACGGGTCGCTTCGTCGACGTGTGCGATGACCCAGAGGGGCAGCAGCACCTTCTTGCTCAGCAGTGTCCCGCCGGTGTCGACGACGAGGTGGTCGGGCGCCACTTCCTCCGAGACGGGGTCCACGGTGCCGATCGAGCCGTCGCTGCCCTCCACCGTGCAGTCCAGGAGGCGGGCGACGGAGATGTGGCTGTTCGGCTTCCCCGAGGCCGGGACTCTGTCGGTCATCGCGCGATTCCTCTCCGCCGCAAGCGGCAGCATCAGTGCTCTGCGTAACGCGTGGTGACCGCATGCTCGCGTCGGCGCGGATGAAACGTGGTTCCTGCGCCGTCCGTGAAGGGGCAGCCCGGACGGCTTTGCGGGACCTTCACATTTCGGGGTCGGTGAAGGCGCCGAAGTGGGGGAACCGGGAGGCGATGCCGCGGGGAGGTTGCCGCAGATGTTGGTTGTCGCTCTTTTGCTGTTGCCCGTCATGGGCCTCTTGCTGATCTTCATGGACCGGGTCGAGGGCATGCTGGACGAAGACTCCGCACCACCCTCCGGCCGCCATCGCCGCCATCTGCGGCTCGTCTCCGGGCACGTCGGGCACGCCGCGCATGCGGGTCGCGCCGGTCGCTCCGGAAGTCCCCGGCGGTCCGGCAGGCACCGTGAGGGGCGCCGCGACGACGAGGCGGCCTGAGGCGGCCTGCGTCGGCCTTGGGGCAGCGCCGGGCTAGGACGGGTACCGGATGTCCTCCCGGTACTCCTGCGCCTGCTGCTGGACCGAGGGTGGCAGCTCCCCGATCGCCAGGTCGGCGAGCGTCACGCGTTCCAGGACCTGGCGCAGGCTCACGCGCACCGCGCGCCACACGTCCGGCAGTGCGGCCGCCGGGCCCGGGTAGCTGAGGTCGCTGAGCTTGAGGTCGCGGAAGTTCGCCAGCGAACCGTCTATGGCGCGGATGATGTCGGCGATGGAGATCTCCTCCGGTGCCCTGGCGAGGCGGTAGCCCCCGTCGGGGCCGCGGGTGCTGTGCACCAGACGGTGCTGTCGCAGCTCGCGCAGGATCGACAGCAGGAAGCGCACCGGGATGCCCTGCGACTCGGAGAGCTGCTCGGCCTTCTGCGGTGACTGCGGACAGCGCGCGAGTTCGGCCATCGCCCGTATCGCATAGTCCGTCCGGGCCGTGATCCGCATACGCACCAGCCTCCGTGAGTCGGTCGGAGCCACGCCAAGTCACTTTAGGTCAACCTGCCGCTGCTTTCTGTCATTTGACGAACCGTTGGGAGCGCTGGGTCCGCCCTCTGACATATAACCTATCGAATTGGTGGACAATCCCCGCGGAGGTGCAGATGCCCAGCACGCGCGCACATGTCCCGCACAGGCTCGCGGTGTTGGGTGCCGGAGCCGCCGGAACCATGGTCGTCATCCACATCGCCGACGAGGCGGTCCGGCGGCGAGTGCCGGTGGAGATCACGGTGGTCGACCCGAGCCCGCGGACCGGCGCGGGCGTGGCCTTCGCCACGGACGACCCGCGACACCTCCTCAACGTTCCAGCCGGGGGCATGAGTTGCCTCCCGGACCGGCCGGACCACTTCGTCGACTGGCTCGTCCGGCACCGCGACCCCACCGCGGCCGCCCGCTCCTTCGTCCCCCGGAGCCACTACGGCGACTATCTCGCCGCCACGGCGGACGCCGCCGTCGAACGGGCGGCGGGCCTGGTGACCTGCCGACGGCTGCACACGCGCGCGACGGCATGCGCCTGGCACGGCGACCGCGCCCGGGTGACCCTCGCCGACAGCTCCCGCCCCGACGGCGACGACTCTCGTGTCGACGCCGAAGACTCCCGTCTCGAAGCCGACAGCGTGGTGCTCGCGACCGGCCCGCTGGCCGGTCGATCCCGGTGGGCGTCACCGGAACTCCGCGCGTCCAAACGGTTCGTGGGCGACCCGTGGGCCCCCGACGCGCTGGCGGGGCCGCTCGCGGACGAGGCGGACGTGTTGCTGGTCGGCAGCGGCCTCACCGCCGTGGACGTCGCCCTGACCCTCGCCCGCCCCGGCCGCACCATCCACGTCCTGTCCCGCCACGGCCTGCTGCCCCACGCCCACGCCGTCGCGCCGCTGCCGCCCGTGGTGCCGACGGAGACCCTGGAGGGGCTGCCGCTGCCCCGGCTGCGAGCGGCGGTCCTGCGGCACATCCGACAGGTGACGCGCGCACACGGCGACTGGCGCCCGGCCGTCGACGGGCTGCGGCCGCTGACCGCCCGTCTGTGGAGCACGCTGGAGGAGGAGCAGCGGGCGGAGTTCCTGCGCACCGACCGCCCCCGGTGGAACGTGCTCAGGCACCGGATGGCACCGGAGACGGCCGAGGCGGTCACCCGGCTCAGAACCGCCCGGCGCCTGTGCCTGCACGTGGGCGAGGCCGTCGAGACCCGGCTTGACCCGGACGCGCTGACCGTCACACCGACGGGCTCGGCACCCGTGCGGGTCGGCTGGGTGGTGGACTGCTCAGGACCGGGTCTCCACCCGGCCGACTCCCCGGATCCCCTGCTGGCCTGTCTGCTGTCGTCGGGGCTGGCCGTGCCGGGACCGCTCGGCATCGGGCTCGCCGGGACTCCCGAAGGGCAGGTGCGGTCCCGCGACGGGTACCGCTCGTTGTGGACTCTCGGCGCGCACCGGCGCGGCGAGCTGTGGGAGACCACCGCCGTTCCGGAGATCCGGCAGCAGGCCGCGGGCCTTGCGCGATCGATCCTCGACACGGTTCCGGCGGCCGACGAGGTCGGCGGGGCTGCCGGGGTCGCCGAGGTCACCCCGGCCGCCGGGAGGCCGACCGGGAACAGCGCGTCGGATCCCGAGCCGTCGCCGATCGTCGTCGCCTCCCCTCCCTCGGCCCGGGTCAGCCGCCCCCAGGGCTTCACGGTGTGGCTCACCGGGCTGCCCAGCGCGGGAAAGAGCAGCGTCGCCCAGGAGTTGGCCGCCCGGCTGCGGGCGGAGGGCCACCGGGTGGAGGTCCTCGACGGGGACGAGCTCCGCTCGAACCTCTCGACGGGGCTCGGCTTCTCCCGCGAGGACCGCGACACCCACGTGCGGCGCGTCGGCATGGTCGCCGAGGTGCTCGCCCGGAACGGCGTCATCGTGCTGGTGCCGGTCATCGCGCCCTACCGGGCCAATCGCGAGGGCGTCCGGCTGCGCCACGACCTCGCGCGCATCCCGTACCTGGAGATCCATGTCGCGGCGCCCGTGGACGTGTGCTCGGTGCGGGACGTGAAGGGGCTGTACGCCAAGCAGGCCGCCGGTGCGATCCAGGGCCTGACCGGTGTGGACGACCCGTACGAGGCACCCGAGCGGCCGGATCTGCGTCTGCACACGCACCGCGAGCCGGTCTCGGTCTCGGCGGACGGCGTCCACCTCATGCTCACCGAACGGGGCCTGATATGACCGCAGTTGCGCCGACCGCCGCAGCGCTGCCGACCGGCGGCGCACCCCACCTCTCGCACCTGGACGTGCTGGAGTCGGAGGCGGTGCA
>NZ_LIPN01000021.1:0-396 GCF_001418325.1 Streptomyces atriruber
GACGGGGCCGAAGACCTCCTCGCAGGCGATGGTGACGTCGGCCGGTACGTCGGCGAGGACGGTCGGCGCGTACGAGGCACCGTCGCGCTTGCCGCCGGTGAGGACCTTGGCGCCCGCCTTCGCGGCCTCGTCCACCCAGGACTCCACGCGCTTGGCGGCGTCCTCGTTGACCAGCGGGCCGACCTCGGTAGCCGGGTCGGACGGGTCACCGGTGACCTGGGCCTCGACGGCCTTGATCACGCGCGGCACGAGCCGGTCGTACACGGCGGCGTCCGCGATGACCCGCTGCACGGAGATGCAGGACTGGCCGCCCTGGTAGTTGGAGAACGTGGCGATGCGCGAGGCGGCCCAGTCGAGGTCCTCGTCGGAGGAGTAGTCGCCGAGGACGACGGCCGC
>NZ_LIPN01000021.1:445-1242 GCF_001418325.1 Streptomyces atriruber
TCGGTCTCGGCGAGCAGTTCGCCGAGGATCAGGCCGGAGAGCGGGGTGGCCGGGGCCGGCTTGAGGATGATCGGGGTGCCGACGGCGATGGCCGGGGCGATCTTGTGCGCGCAGAGGTTCAGCGGGAAGTTGAACGGCGCGATGCCGAGGACGACGCCCTTGGGGAAGCGGCGGGTGAGCGCGAGACGGCCCTGGCCGCCCGCGTCGGTGTCCAGACGCTGGGCCTCGCCGCCGTTGAAGCGGCGGGCCTCCTCCGCGGCGAACCGGAAGACGGAGATCGCGCGGCCGAGCTCACCACGGGCCCACTTGATCGGCTTGCCGTTCTCGGCGGAGATCAGCTGGGCGATCTCCTCGGTGCGCTCGACCAGGCGGTTCGACACATGGGTGAGGGCGGCGGCGCGGACGTGGGCCGGGGTCGCGGCGAACTCGTCGCGCACGGCGTACGCGGCGGCGACGGCTTCCTCGACCTGCGCGTCGGTCGGTACGGCGGCCTGGCCGACGACCCGTCCGTCCCAGGGCGAGGTGACGTCGAAGGTGGTCTCGCCGGTGGTCTGGCGACCGGCGAGCCAGAAGGCGTGGATGGAAGTCATGTCGATTCCCGGCCCTTCCGCGGTGGTGTGTCTGGGGGTACGACCTCACCGTAGGTGCAGCGGGAGCCGCTGACGTTTGTCCGACGCGGAGTACTGGCCGGGGGCCTCGCACCGCTTTGTATGTGTACTGGACCTGGCCCGGAGCCCTGCGCTTGAGGGGCGTTTTTCGGCGGCGGGGCCGGTGGGGGCCGGGCGCGCAGTTCCCCG
>NZ_LIPN01000210.1 GCF_001418325.1 Streptomyces atriruber
GGGGTAGCCGTAGCCGGGCTGGGGAGCCTGCGGCGGCTGGCCGTAGGGGCCGGGCTGCTGCGGCTGCTGGCCGTACGGCCCGGGCTGCTGCCCGCCGTACGGGCCCGGCTGGTTGTAGCTCATGGGGGTTCCCCTCCGAAACGCTTAAGTGTTGCCGACATCCTGACGCAGTAGGGCCCGGCCGGATGACCGGGCCCTACCACGTGGAGGCCGACGGGCCGGACGGCCCGTCGGACGTCAGATCTTGACGCGGACTTCCCCGCGGAACTTGGCGGTGGTGCTCGCCGCCTCGTCCAGGTCGGCGGGCGTCCCGGCCAGCGCGCTGGCGACGTCCGTGGTGACGACGTAGCCGAGGGTGCTGTGGTCGCCCCAGATGCAGGTCGCCGCGGACATCTTGCTCGACCCGGAGGAACCGGTCGTGGAGCCGGAGGTGCCCGCTCCCGCGCCCAGGTCGACCTTCATCTCCTGGCACTTCAGGACGGCACCGTCGAGCCCTGCGGGCTTGTACTCCTTCGGCTCCCCGACGAGCGTGACGCTCTCGCCGTTGGCGCCGCCCGCCTCGTTCTTCTTCTTGGCGTTCGTGAACATGTGGTCCACGACGCCCTCCGGGTCCTCGATGTCCCCGTAGACACCGCCGAAGGTCAGCACCTTCTGCGCCATCGGGTTGTCCTTGCTGCCCGACTGGTACTGCGCCTGCACGTCCTTCGGGTTCTTCACCCCGGCCGCCTCGGCCTTGTCGAGGTCGACGCTGTTCAGACCGCTGGAGCGCGACTCGTCCTTCTTGTAGTCGTTCATCACGAGCGACGGCGTCGTCAGCTTGTGCGGGCCGTCGTCCTTGATGCCGGAGTCGTCGCCCCCGCCGCCCGCCACGTTCGAGGAGCCGCCGTTCTTGCCGCCCTTTTCGTCGTCGCCCGCGAAGACGAAGTAGCCGCCGACCGCGGCGGCGGCGACCACGGCGACGGCGGCGATGATGAGGCCGGTCTTCTTGCCGTTGCCGCCGGGGGGCGGGGGCGGGACCTG
>NZ_LIPN01000211.1 GCF_001418325.1 Streptomyces atriruber
GGGCTGGCCTCGATGAACAGGCGGTAGCCGTCGGCGAGGAGGGCTTCGATGGTGTCGGCGAAGCGGACGGGTTGGCGGAGGTTGGTGACCCAGTAGGCGGTGTCCAACGCAGTGGTGTCTGCCAGGCGTTCGGCGGTGACAGTGGAGTAGAACGCCACGTCGGTGGAGGCGGGGCGGATGTCGGCCAGGCGCTCGGTGAGCAGGTCGTGGAGCTGGTCGATCTGGGGGTTGTGGGAGGCGTAGCCGACATCGATGACCCGGGCGCGCAGCCCGGCCTGCTCCGCGTCGGCGACGACCGCGGCCACCTGCTCCGGGGGGCCCGAGATGACGGTCGAGGAGGGCCCGTTGACGGCCGCGATACTCACGCCCGGCCGGTCGTCCCCGATCAACTCGACGGCTTCCTCGGCGCTGGTGCCCAGCGAGGCCATGTCGCCGTGCCCCTGCAACTGGCGCAGGGCGTCGCTGCGTACCGCCACGATCCGTGCCGCATCCTCCAACGACAGTGCGCCCGCGACACAGGCGGCCGCCATCTCGCCCTGCGAGTGCCCGATCACCGCGGCCGGGGTGATGCCCTGATCCGCCCACACCGCAGCCAGTGACACCATCACGGCCCACAGCACGGGCTGCACGACCTCCACCCGCGCCAGCTCGGCCCCATCCCCACGCAATACGTCCCGCAGCGACCAGTCCACGTACGCGGACAACGCCTGCTCGCACTCGGCGATCCGTGCCGCGAACACCGGTGACTGGTCCAGCAGTTGGGCTCCCATGCCGACCCACTGCGAGCCCTGTCCGGGGAAGACCAGCACCGGCCCCGCGCCAGAAGCACCCTGTACGGCGCCCTGGACGACGTCTGGTGACGGCTCGCCCGCTGCCAGGGAACGGAGCCCGGCCAGGAGCGCATCGCGGTCCCGACCCACCACCACGGCCCGATGCTCGAACACCGACCGCGTCGTCGCCAACGACCACCCGACCTCCGCCGGAAGCGCCTCCGTGTCACCCGCCACGAACGCACCCAACCGCCGCGCCTGCTCACGCAACGCATCAGGCGTCCGCCCCGACACCACCCACGGCACCACAACCCCCGCCGCACCACCAGCCACAGACGAGACGGCCCCAGCCGCCTCCTCCTCCGGCAACGGCGCCTCCTCCAAAATCAAATGCGCATTCGTCCCCGAAATGCCGAACGAGGACACCCCGGCACGACGGGCACGTTCTCCGCGCGACCACGGGACCGGCTCCGTCAGCAGGCGTACTCCGCCGCCGTCCCACTCCACGTGGGGAGTCGATTCGTCGGCGTGGAGTGTCGCGGGGAGTTGTTCGTGGCGCAGGGCCATGACCATCTTGATCACGCCCGCGACACCGGCCGCGGCCTGCGTGTGGCCGATGTTGGACTTCACCGAGCCGAGCCACAACGGCCGGTCCTCGGAGCGCCCTTGGCCGTACGTGGCCAGCAGGGCCTGCGCCTCGATGGGGTCGCCGAGCGTCGTGCCGGTGCCATGGGCCTCCACGACGTCCACGTCGTCGGGGCTCCGGCCCGCGCCGGCGAGGGCCGCGCGGATGACGCGTTCCTGGGAGGGTCCGTTCGGGGCGGTCATGCCGTTGCTCGCGCCGTCCTGGTTCACGGCCGAGCCGCGCAGCAGGGCGAGGACCTTGTGGCCGTTGCGGCGGGCGTCGGAGAGGCGCTCCAGGACGACGAGTCCGGCGCCTTCGCCCCAGCCGGTTCCGTCGGCGGCGGCGGCGAACGGCTTGCAGCGGCCGTCGGGGGCCAGGCCGCGCTGGCGCGAGAACTCGACGAAGGTGTTCGGGGTGGCCATCACGGTCACGCCTCCGGCGAGTGCGAGCTCGCACTCGCCCTGGCGCAGGGCCTGGGACGCCAGGTGCATCGCGACGAGGGAGGACGAACACGCCGTGTCCACCGTGATCGCGGGGCCTTCGAGGCCGAAGGTGTACGCGACCCGGCCGGAGGCGACGCTCGGTGTGCTGCCGGTCATGATGCGTCCCTCGAAGCCGTCCGGCTTGCGGGCGAGGAAGCGGGAACCGTAGTCGTCGTACATGATCCCGGTGATGACTCCGCACGGGGTGCCGCGCAGGGCCGCCGGGTCGATGCCCGCGTTCTCGAAGGCCTGCCAGGCGGTTTCCAGGAGGAGTCGCTGCTGCGGATCGGTGGCGGCGGCCTCGCGCGGGCTGATGCCGAAGAAGGCCGCGTCGAACCGGGCGGCGTCGTAGAGGAAGCCGCCTTCCCGGGTGTAGCTGTGGCCGACCCGGTCGGGGTCGGGGTCGAAGAGTCCCGCCGTGTCCCAGCCGCGGTCCTCGGGGAACGGTCCGATGGCGTCGGTGCCGGTGGCCACGAGGCGCCACAGCTCCTCGGGCGAGGTCACGCCGCCCGGGTAGTGGCAGGCCATGCCGACAATGGCGATGGGGTCGCCGTCGGTGGCGTTGGTGGGCGCCGACGGTACGGGGACGGCCGGGGAGGTGCGCTGGTCGGCGTCGGGGAGATGGCTGCGGAGGTGGCGTACGAGGGCGGTGGGGCTGGGGTGGTCGAAGATGAGGGTGGCGGGCAGACGGATGCCCGTGGCGGTGGAGAGGCGGTTGCGCAGCTCCAGGGCGGTGAGCGAGTCGAAGCCCAACTCCTGGAAGGCACGGCCCAGTTCGAGGGATTCGGGCGAGGGGTGGGCCAGGACGGTCGCGATCTGCTCACGGACGAGGTCGCTCAGGGCGCGGTCCCGGTCGGCGGCGGACAGCCGAGCGAGGCGGGCGCTCCACGAGGCGGGTGCCGCCGCGTTCTCGTCGGTGGCGGCCGCGGCGGTGCGCGGCGTGCGGACCAGGCCGCGCAGGGCGGGCTGGAGGGTGCGGGCCGCGGCCTGGCCTCGCAGGACGGCGCGGTCGAAACGGGTGGCGAGGACCGTGGGGTGCGGGGCCGTCAGGGCCGCGTCGAAGAGGGCCAGGGCCTGCTCGTCGGTGAGGCCCGCGACGCCGGTCCGGTGGATGCGGGCGCGGTCGGCGTCGCCGAGCCGTGCGGCCATGCCGCCGGACGCGGATTCCCAGAGGCCCCAGGCCAGGGAGGTGGCGGCGAGGCCCTGGGCGCGGCGGTGCTCGGCGAGGGTGTTGAGGAACGCGTTGGCGGCGGCGTAGTTGGACTGGCCGCCGTTGCCGAGGACGGAGGCTCCGGAGGAGAAGAGGACGAAGGCCGCCAGGTCCAGGTCGCGGGTGAGTTCGTGCAGGGTCCAGGCCGCGTCGGCCTTGGGTGCCAGGACGGCGTCGAGGCGGTCGGGGGTCATCGACGCGATGAGGCTGTCGTCGATGACGCCCGCGGTGTGGACGACGGCGGTCAGCGGGTGGGCGGCGGGGATGTCCGACAGGAGGGCGGTGAGCGCTTCGCGGTCGGTGATGTCGCAGGCGGCGACGCGTACGTCAACGGCGTCGTCCATGAGGTTCGCGCGCAACTCGGAGACGCCTTCGGCGGCCTCGCCGCGGCGGCTCACGAGGAGCAGGTGGCGGGCTCCGTGCGCGGTGGCCAGGTGGCGGGCAACGGCCCGGCCGAGGCCGCCGGTGCCACCGGTGATGAGGACGGTGCCGTTCGGGTCGATGTCCGGCGCGGTGGCGTCGGCCGGAGGCGGGGTCGCGGCGAGGCGCGGCACGAGCGCGGTGCCCGCGCGCAGGGCGAGCTGTGTCTCGGCGTGGGTGGTCGCGGCGGCCAGGGCGGCGGGCAGGGCGTGGCGTGACGCGGGGTCCTGGTCGACGTCGACGAGCAGGACGCGGTCGGGCTGTTCGGCCTGCGCGGCGCGGACCAGGCCCCAGAGGGGTGCGGTGGCCAGGTCGGCGGGGGCGTCGTCGGCGCGGGCGGTGACGGCACCCGTGGTGAGGACGACGAGGCGGGCGGCGGTGAGCGTGTCCGCGGCGAGCCAGGCGCGCAGGAGGTCGAGGGTGTGCTGGGCGTGCGCGCGTACTCGGGCGGGGAGGTCGGTGGCTGCCTCCGCATGGCCTTGGCCGGTGGCGTCCCCCTTGCCGGTCGTGTCGCTTTGGCCGGTCGCGCCGTCCTGGCCGGTGGTGTGCTTCGGGCTGCCCTCGGCGGGCATGGGCGCGAAGACGACGTCCGGTACGGGTCCGCCGTTTTCGACGGCGGCCGTCAGGGCGGCCAGGTCCGGATGGTGGTGCGCGGCGGGGGCGAGGCCCGAGTCGTCGGTGCCGAGCACGGCCCAGGTGGCGGCGGTCGGCGCGGTGTCGGGCAGCGGCAGCGGCTGCCAGTCCAGGTGGTGCAGCGGGGGCGCGGCGGCGGGGTGGGCGGAGCGCCAGCGGTCGGCGGGGACGATCCGCAGTTGGAGGGTGTCGACCGTGGCGACGGGGGCGCCGTCGGTGTCGGCCAGGGCCAGGCGCAGCCGGTCGTCGCCCCGGGGGCCGAGACGGACGCGCAGCCGGGTGGCCCCGGTGGCGTGGTGGCGTATGTCGCCGAAGGCGAACGGCAGCCGTACCGGGGCGTCCGTGCCGCTGCCGCTGCCGCTGTCGTGGTAGAGCTCGTCGACGACGTGCAGCGCGGCGTCGAAGAGCGCCGGGTGGAGGGCGAACGCGGTCGCGTCGGCGCGCTGTTCGTCGGCGAGGCGGACGTCAGCGTAGAGGTCGTCGCCGTGCCGCCAGGCGGCGTGCACCGCGCGGAAGGCGGGCCCGTAGCTGTAGCCCTGCGCGTCGAGCCGGTCGTACAGCGCGTCCACGTCGAGGGCGGTGGCGTCGGCGGGCGGCCAGGGCGTGGTGTCGGGGAGCGGCGGTTCGGTGCTCCGGCCCGTGGTGAGGACGCCGGTGGCGTGGCGGCGCCAGCCGTGCGGGTCGCCGTCCTCGCCCGTCTCGTCGTCGTCCTCCGCGTCGGCGGGCCGGGAGTGGACGGTGAGGGTACGGCGCCCGGAGTCGTCGGGGGCACCGACGGCGACCTGCACCTTCACGGCGTCGGCGCCCGTTCCGGCGCTCTCCCCGGCCCCGGTCCCGTGCCCCGCGGCGGAGTCGTCGAGCAGCAGCGGTGTTTCCAGGGTCAGGTCGTCGACGGTGTCGCAGTCGGCGTGCCGCCCCGCGATCAGGGCGAGTTCGACGAATGCGGTGGCGGGCAGCGGTACGCCGCCCGCGATCGAGTGGTCGGCGAGCCACGGTTGCGTACGCAGGGACAGGCGTCCCGCGAGCAGGAGGCCGCCGTCGGCCTGCCGGATGACGGCGGGCAGGAGGGGGTGGCCGGTCTCCTGGAGCCCCGCGGCACGGGCCGGGGCCGCGGCGTCGGGGGTGACGCGCCAGTACCGCCTGCGCTGGAACCGGTAGGTGGGCAGCGGCAGTTGTGCCGCGTCGGCGGGGACCAAGGCGGCGAGGTCGGCCGGTTGCCCGTCGGTGTGGAGCGCGGCGACGGCCCCCAGCAGCGTACGGGCCTCGTCGTGTCCGGAGCGCAGGGCGGCCGCGACGACCGGTTCGGCCTCGTCCTCGTCGCCCGTCCTGGCGGGGAGGCAGTCCTGGACCATGGTGGCGAGGACAGGGTCGGGCCCCAGCTCCAGGTAGCGCACGACGCCCTGGTCGCCCAGGGTGCGCAGCCCGTCGTGGAAACGCACGGGACGCCGCACGTGCCGCACCCAGTATTCGGGGTCGGCGAGCAACTCCGCGTCCGCGAGGCGTCCGGTGAGGTTGGAGACGACGGGCAGCGTCGGCGCGTGGAAGGTCAGGGTGCGGGCCACGGCACGGAAGTCGTCGAGCATCGGCTCGATCAGCGGCGAGTGGAAGGCGTGGCTGACGTTGAGGCGCTTGGTCTTGAGCCCGCGCCCGCGCAGGGCCTGTTCCAGGTCCGCGACCGCGGCGGCGTCACCGGAGACGACGACGGCGGCGGGGCCGTTGACGGCGGCGAGCGAGAGGTGTTCCTCCCGTCCGGCGAGCAGCGGCAGCACGTCGCCCTCGGCCGCCTGCACCGCGAGCATCGCGCCGCCCGCGGGCAGGGCCTGCATGAGGCGTCCGCGGGCCGCGACCAGTGTGCAGGCGTCCGGCAGGGTGAGCACTCCGGCGACGTGCGCGGCGGCGATCTCGCCGACGGAGTGCCCCGTGAGATGGCTCGGGACGACACCGAGGGAGGTGACCGTGCGGTACAGGGCGACTTCGAGGGCGAACAGGGCGGCCTGGGTCACGCCGGTCCCGTGCAGTACGGCTGCCTGCGCGCTGTCGACGGGGGCGAACAGGACGTCCCGCAGGGGCTGTTCGAGCAGCGGGTCCAGATGGGCGCAGGTCTCGTCCAGGGACTGCGCGAATGCGTCGAAGGTGGCGTACAACTGGGCGCCCATGGCGGGGCGTTGGCTGCCCTGGCCGGTGAAGAGGAAGGCGGTGCCGCCGCTCCTCGCGGGGCCCGCGGCGCGGGTGAGGGCGGGGTGGGTACGTCCGGCCGCGAGGGCGGCCAGCGCGGCGGCGCGCTCGCCGCGGTCGGCGCCGAGCACCACGGCGCGGTGCTCGAAGAGGGTGCGGCGCAGGAGGGTGGCGGCGATGTCGGTGGCGGAGGTGGCGGAGGTGCCGTTATCGGCCTCGGGGTCGGCGGTGCCGGTCGCGGAAGCGGCGCTGGCGGCGTCGGTCGCGGGCTCGGTGCTCCCAGTCGTGGCACCGACGCCCCTGGTCGCGGAGTCGCCGCTACCGGCCTCGGCCCCGACGATCCCGGTCGCGGACCCGCCGCCCTCGGCCGTGGAGCCGTCAGCCGCGGAGCTGTCAGCCTGAGCGGCGGCGACGCGGGCGCCCGGCGCGTCGGCCGTGGTGCTGTCGGGGCGGGCAGCACAGTCGGCGTGATCGGCGTGGTCGGCGACATACCCCGCCAGCGCGTCCGCCTGGGCGCGCAGCGCGTCGGGCGTACGCGCGGACAGCAGCCACGGCACCGGCACCCGCCGCTCCTCGCGGGACCCCGTGGCGCCGATGGCTCCCCCGGAATCCACACCGGCGTCACCTTCGGCATCGGCATCGACCGGGGGCGCCTCCTCAAGAATGAGGTGGGCATTCGTGCCGGAGATGCCGAACGAGGAGATGCCCGCCCGACGTGGGCGGTCGCCCCGCGGCCAGGCGACCGGCCCGGTCAGCAGGCGCACCGCGCCCGACTCCCAGTCGGCGTGCGGGGTGGGCTCGTCGGCGTACAACGTGGCGGGCAGCGTCTCGTGCCGCAGCGCCTGGATCATCTTGATGAGGCCCGCCGCGCCCGCCGCACCCTGGGTGTGGCCGATGTTGGACTTCACCGAGCCGAGCCACAGCGGCCGGTCCTCGTGCCGCTCCTGCCCGTACGTGGCGAGGAGCGCGTCGGCCTCGATGGGGTCGCCGAGACGCGTGCCGGTGCCGTGCGCCTCGACCGCGTCCACCTCCGCGGGCGAGAGCCGCGCCCCCGCGAGGGCGGCGCGGATCACGCGCTGCTGGGAGGGGCCGTTGGGGGCGGTGAGTCCGTTGCTGGCGCCGTCCTGGTTGACGGCGGAGCCACGGATGACGGCGAGCACCCGGTGACCGGCCCGCCGGGCGTCGGAGAGGCGTTCCAGGACGAGGAGTCCGGCGCCCTCGGAGAAGGCGGTGCCGTCGGCGGCGGCCGCGAAGGGCTTGCACCGGCCGTCGGCGGCCAGGCCGCGTTGGCGCGAGAACTCGGTGAACACGTACGGGGTGGGCATGACGGTGACGCCGCCCGCGAGCGCCAGGTCGCACTCGCGCCGCCGCAGCGCGTGGGCGGCGAGGTGCACGGCGACGAGCGACGACGAGCAGGCGGTGTCGATCGTCACCGCGGGTCCTTCGAGGCCGAAGGTGTAGGCGAGGCGGCCGGAGAGGACGCTCGGGGCGCTGCCGGTGACCAGGTGGCCCTCGGCGGCCGCGTCGATGTGCGGGGTGCCGAAGCCGGGCAGGGCCGCGCCCGCGTACACGCCGGTACTGCTGCCCTGCAGCGACTGCGGGTCGATGCCCGCGCGCTCCAGCGCTTCCCAGGCGCACTCCAGGAGCAGTCGCTGCTGCGGGTCGAGGACCGCGGCCTCGCGCGGGCTGATGCCGAAGAACTCGGGGTCGAACCGGTCGACGTCGTGGACGAACCCGCCCTCGCGGGCGTAGGTCGTCCCCGGGTGGTCGGGGTCGGGGTGGAAGAGACGCTCCAGGTCCCAGCCGCGGTTGTCGGGGAAGGCGCCCAGGGCGTTGCCGCCCGCTGAGACCAGGTCCCACAGGTCCTCGGGGGTGCGGACGCCGCCGGGGTAGCGGCAGGCCATCTCCACGACGGCCACCGGTTCCTGGTCGCGCTCCTCCGCCTCGCGCAGCCGCTGCCGGGTGGCGTGCAGGTCCGCGGAGACACGCTTGAGGTAGTCGACCAGTTTCTCTTCGCTCACCATGTGCGCTTTAGCTCCCCGCCCGTGATCGCGGGGTGTGCGGCCGGCATGCGGCTCACACCCCGAGTTCGTTGTCGATGAAGTCCAGTACCTGCTCGGCGGTGGCCGTCTCCAGCTGGTCCACCGCTTCCTCGCCGTCCGCCGCGGCCGCCGTGGTCGCCGCGAAGCGGGCGAGGAGTGCCTCCAGGCGGGCCGCGACGGCCGCCTGGTCCAGGCCCTGCGCGACGGCGGCGGACAGGGCGTGCTCGACCCGGGCCACCTCCTGAAGGACCTGGGCGGTCATGTCGCTGTTCGTGGCCCGCGCCCCGTCGGGTGCGAGCCGTTCGGCCAGGTGGGCGGCGAGCACATGGGCCTGCGGGTAGTCGAAGACCAGGGCCGCGGGCAGCTTCAGGCCGGTCGCCGCCGCGAGCCTGTTGCGCAGTTCGACGGCGGTGAGCGAGTCGAATCCGAGCTCCTTGAACGGCGTGTCGACCTGCACCGCGTCCGGGTCGGCATGTCCGAGGACTCCGGCCGCCTGGGTACGCACCAGCGCGGTGAGGAGGTCCAGTTGTGCCTCGGGAGTGAGGCCGGCGAGCCTGCCGGACCAGTCCGTCGCCTCCCCGGCGGCTGCCGCGGCGGGGCGGGCGGCGGGTGTGCCCGCGGCCGCCAGCGTGCGCAGTACGGCGGGGACGGGGGCGTCGGAGGCGGCAGGGACGCGGGGGTCCAGGTCCAGGGCGAGCAGGTCGGGGCGCCCGTGGACGCGTGCGGCCGCCAGCAGGGCGCAGCCGCGGTCCGCGGCGGTCGGCTTGATGCCGTACCGGTCGATGCGGGCCCGGTCGGCCGCGGACAGCGTGCCGGTCAGGCCGCTGGTGGCCTCCCACAGCCCCCACGCCACGGAGAGACCTGCCAGCCCCTCCGCACGGCGGCGCGCGGCCAGCGCGTCGCAGTAGGCGTTGGCGGCGGCGTAGTTGGCCTGGCCCGGGGTGCCCAGGGTGGAGGCGAAGGAGGAGAACATCACGAAGAGGCCGAGCCTCAGCTCCCTTGTGGCCTCGTGGAGTTGGTGCGCGGCGGCGGCCTTGGCAGCCCACACCCGGGCGAGGCTTTCGGGGCTCTGGGTGCCGATCATGGCGTTGTCGAGCACACCGGCGGCGTGTACGACGCCGGTCAGCGGGTGCGCCGGATCGATTCCGTCGATCAGCGCGGCGACGGCTCCCGGCTCGCCCAGGTCGACGGCCGCGAAGGAGACCACGGCCCCCAACTCCGCCACCCGCGCGCGGAGTTCCTGTGCACCTTCGGCAGCGCCTCCGCTGCGGCCGGCGATGAGCAGATGCCTGCTCTCACCGGTGCGTGCCAGATGTTCGGCCACGGCGGCGCCGATGGTTCCGGTGCCTCCGGTGACGAGGACGGTGCCGTCGGGGTCGAGCGGCGCGGGTACGTCGAGCACGAGTTTCCCGGTGTGCTTCGCCTGGCTCATGAACCGGAACGCCTCGGGCGCCCGCCCCAACGGCCGTGCGTCGACGGGCAGCGGCACCAGCGTCCCGGCGGCGAAGAGCTCGCCGAGCAGGTCGAGCATCCGCCCGAGCCGCTCGGGACCGGCGTCGGCGACCAGGTCGAAGGCCTCGTACGACACACCGGGGTGCTCCAGCGCGACCAGTTCGGGTTCGCGCGGATCGCTCTTGCCCATCTCGACGAACCGCCCGCCACCATCGAGCAACCGCAAGGACGCGTCGAGGAGTTCGCCGGTGAGGCTGTTCAGGACGACGTCCACGCCACGGCCGCCGGAGGCCCGGCGGACGGTGTCCTCGAACGCCGCGTCCCGGGAGGACGCACGATGGGCGGCGTCGATCCCCATCTCTTCCAACACTGCGTGCTTGGCCGGGCTCGCGGTCGCGAAGACCTCGGCATCCAGATGCCGGGCGATCTGCACCGCAGCCATCCCCACACCACCGGTGGCGGCATGGATCAACACCCGCTCCCCCGCCTTCAACCCGGCCAGCTCCACCAACCCGTACCACGCCGTCAGGAACGCGGCCGGGGCGGCGGCCGCCTGCCGCGTGTCCCAGGCGGTCGGCACGGGGGCCAGCATGCGTGCGTCTGCGACGGCCCACGGGCCGAAGGCGCCTTCCTTCAGCATGCCCATCACACGGTCGCCCGCCGAGAGCCGGGTGACGCCAGGCCCGACCTCCGTCACCACGCCGGACGCCTCGGTGCCGGGCAGCGCGTCGGCGTCCGGATACATGCCCAGAGCGATCAGCACGTCGCGGAAGTTGACCCCGGCCGCGTGCACCGCGACCCGGACCTGCCCCGGCTCCAACGGCCGCAGCACCTCGTCGCAGGCCACCGCCTCGACGGCGTCCAGCGTCCCGGACGCTCCGCCCACGAGCCGCCACGCCCGCGCTCCGGGCGGTCCGGTCAGCTCGCCCGACGTATCGGCCCGCGCCCACCTGGGCACCAGCACGCGGCCCCCGCGCAGGGCGACTTGGGGCTCGTCCGCGGCCGCCGCGCACCGCACCGCGTCCAGAACCTCCGCACCCGGTGCGCCGTCGAGCGGACCGTCGGTGTCGGGCAGGTCGAGCAGGACGAACCGGCCCGGGTTCTCCGACTGCGCACTGCGCACGAGGCCCCATACGGCGGCACCCGCCGGATTCGGGGCGCCCGGCACACCGGAGTCCTCATCAGGACCAGCCGCGCCCCTGGTCACGAAGACCAGCCGGGACTGCTCCAGGCCGGGCACGGCCAGGAACTCCTGGAGGACGCCCAACACACGCCCTGTCAGGGCGAGTCCGTCCTCATGCGTGACCGCATCCGAGGTGTCCACGGGTGCCAGGACCACCGAGGGGAGGGGGGAGGTATCGGCGACCTCACGTACCCCCTCAACGTCCAGTCCGTCGAGCGTCACGCAACCAGAGGCATCGACCGCGCCGGAACCGTCCACGGCCGCAGGGACGGGGAGCGGCGTCCACCACAGTTCGTACAGTCCGTCGGCGCCGGACCCGACCGCCGCCCGCACCTGCCCTGCGCTGGTCGACCGCAGCCGCAGCTCCGCCACGTCCATCACGGGCGCCCCGGCGGGATCGGTCACCGCCAGCGACACGGTCTCCTCGCCGCTCCCGCTCAGCCCGCTGATCCTCACCCGCACGGTCGTGGCGTCGGTGGCCCACAGCGCGACACCGCTCCAGGTGAAGGGCAGCAGCACCTGCCCGCTCGCAGCCCCGGACGCGGATCCGTCCAGGCCGCGCCGTGCGAGCAGCGGATGCAGGGCGGCGTCCAACAGCGCGGGGTGAATGCCGAACCCGGCAGGCGAACCGGCCTGCTCGGGCAACTCCACGTCCGCCAGCACGTCCTCGCCCTGCCGCCACATCGCGCGAAGTCCGCGGAACGCCGGGCCGTACTCGTATCCGGCGGCGGCGACACCTTCGTAGAACTCGTCCACATCCACCGGTTCGGCCCCCGCCGGGGGCCACTGCCCGGCCTGCCGCGGCGGCCGCGCCCCCGGTTCCCGCCCGAGCTCGCCGACCGCATGGCACACCCACGCCGCCGCGCCGTCCTGCTCAGGACGCGAGTACACGCGTACGTCGCTCCTGCCCTGGTCGTCGGCGACACCCACGACGACCTGGACCTGGAGACCGCCGCTCCCGGGCAGCACCAAGGGTGCCTGGAGCGTCAGTTCCTCCAACGTCGCGGAGCCCGCCTCGTCGGCGGCCCGCAGCACCCACTCGACCAGCGCCGCACCCGGCACCAGAGCGGCCCCCGCGATCACGTGCCCGCCCAGCCAGCCGCCGCGCTCGGCGGAGACCCGGCCGTTGAGCACCACTCCCCCGTCGGCGAGCGCGACCACGGTCGGCAACTGCGCGTGCCCCGACCCGGTCGGCCCCTGGTCCCCGACGTCCCGCCGCACGGTGTCGGCAAGCCAGTAGCGGCGGCGTTGGAAGGCGTACGTGGGCAGGTCGACGGTACGCGGGGCAGGCTCGGCCGGGAACCAACGCCGCCAGTCGACCTCCGCACCCGCGATGAACGCCAGCGCGGCGGCACGGGTGAGCTGAGCGGCATCGCCATGGTCACGACGGAGAGTGGGAACCACCGTGGCGGGCACATCCGCCCGCTCAATGGTCTCCTCCATACCAAGACCCAGCACCGGATGAGCACTCGCCTCGATGAACAGACGATAGCCGTCCGCCAACAACGCCTCGATGGTGTCGGCGAAGCGGACCGGCTGGCGAAGGTTGGTCACCCAGTAGGCGGTATCCAACGCCGTGGTGTCCGCCAGGCGTTCAGCGGTGACAGTGGAATAGAACGCCACGTCCGTCGCAACGGGGCGGATGTCGGCCAGGCGTTCCGTCAACAGGTCGTGGAGCTGGTCGATCTGCGGGTTGTGGGAGGCGTAGCCGACATCGATGACCCGAGCACGCAGCCCGCGTGCTTCCGCGTCCGCGACGACCGCGGCCACCTGCTCCGGGGGGCCCGAGATGACGGTCGAGGAGGGCCCGTTGACGGCCGCGATACTCACGCCCGGCCGGTCGTCCCCGATCAACTCGACGGCCTGCTCGGCACTGGTACCCAGCGAGGCCATGTCGCCGTGCCCCTGCAATTGACGCAGGGCGTCGCTGCGTACCGCCACGATCCTTGCCGCATCCTCCAACGACAGCGCCCCCGCGACACACGCGGCCGCCATCTCCCCCTGCGAATGCCCGATCACCGCAGCAGGCGTGATCCCCTGATCCGCCCACACCGCAGCCAGCGACACCATCACGGCCCACAGCACCGGCTGCACGACCTCGACCCGCGCCAG
>NZ_LIPN01000212.1 GCF_001418325.1 Streptomyces atriruber
CCCTCCACCACATCCACATCCCCCGACACCAACCCACCACTGGCCAACGCCTGACGAATCACCCGCTCCTGCGACGGACCATTCGGCGCCGTCAAACCATTGCTCGCACCGTCCTGATTCACCGCCGAACCCCGCACCACAGCCAAAACCTCATGACCCAAACGACGCGCATCCGACAACCGCTCCAGCAACAACACACCCACACCCTCGCCCCAGCCCGTGCCGTCGGCCGCCGCGGCGAACGGCTTGCAGCGGCCGTCGGGGGCCAGGCCGCGCTGGCGCGAGAAGCCGGTGAACACCTCGGGCGTGGCCATGACGGTGACGCCGCCCGCGAGGGCGAGATCGCACTCGCCGTGGCGCAGCGCCTGCGCGGCGAGGTGGATGGACACCAGCGACGACGAACACGCCGTGTCGACCGTCACCGCCGGGCCCTCCAGACCCAGGGTGTAGGACACCCGGCCGGAGACCACGCTGCCGGAACCGGCCAGCATGGAGTAGCCCTCCAACTGGGCGTCCTGGGCCAGGCCTGCCGCGTAATCGTGGTACATGACACCGACGTAGGTGCCGGTGAGGCTGCCCTTGAGCGTCGTCGGATCGATGCCCGCCCGCTCGAACACCTCCCACGACGCCTCCAGCAACAGACGCTGCTGCGGATCCATCGCCAACGCCTCACGCGGATTGATCCCGAAGAACGCCGCGTCGAAATCACCCGCGTCCGGCAGGAAGGCCCCTTCGTCGGCGTAGCTGGTGCCGGGGTGGTCCGGGTCGGGGTGGAAGAGGCGGTCGAGGTCCCAGCCGCGGTCGGTCGGAAACGCGCCGACCGTGTCCACGCCCGCGGCGACCAGGTCCCACAGTCCTTCGGGCGACACCGCACCGCCCGGGTACTTGCAGGCCATGGCGACGATCGCCACCGGATCGTCCGCCGTGGCCGCGGGGAGCGCGACCGGCGCGGCGGGGGTTGCGGCCGTGCCGCCCAGGCGGGTGCAGAGGTAGGTCGCGAGGGCTTGGGGGGTGGGATGGTCGAAGGCCAGGGTGGCGGGCAGGCGGAGGCCGCTGGCCGCCGAGAGGCGGTTGCGGAGCTGGACCGCCGTGAGCGAGTCGAAGCCCAGGTCCTTGAAGTTGGCCTCGGTGCGTACGTCGGACAGCGACCGGTGGCCGAGCACCGCCGCCACGCACTCGCGTACGACGTCGGTGACGACGGCCCGGCGCTCCGCGTCGTCCAGGCCCGCGAGCCGTCGCTCCAGCGCGCCCTTGTCCACGGCGGAGTCGGCCGCGGCCTTCCGGCGGGTCCGGCCCGGGAGGTTCCGCAGCATGGACGGTACGTCGTGCGCGGACAGGCCGCTCACGTCGATACCCGCCGCGACCACCAGTGAGGTGTGGGCCGCGGCGGTGCGGGCCGCGTCGAGGAGAGCGAGGCCCTGCTCGTCCAGCAGCGGCTTCACGCCGCCCGCGCGCAGCCGCGCCAGGTCGGCGTCGTCCAGGTGGCGGGTCATGGCGCTGCCGCGCGCCCAGAGGCCCCAGGCGATCGACAGGCCGGGCAGGCCCGCTGCGCGGCGGCGGGCGACCAGGGCGTCGACGAAGGCGTTGGCGGCCGCGTAGCCGACCTGGCCCGCGTTGCCGAGGACACCGGCCGCGGAGGAGAACATGACGAACAGGTCCAGCGGCAGCTCCGAGGTCGCGGCGTCCAGGTTGGCGGCGACGGAGGCCTTGGCCGCCCACACCCTGGCCAGCCGGCCGGTGGTCTGCGCGGTGACCACGGCGTCGTCCAGGACACCGGCCGCGTGGATCACACCGGTCAGCGGATGCGCCGGGTCGACCGACGCGACCAGCTCCGCGGCGGCTTCCGGGTCCGTGAGGTCGGCCGCGACGACACGGACTTCGGCACCGAGGCCGGTGAGCCGGTCGGCGAGTTCGCGGGCGCCGGGTGCGTCGGGGCCCTGTCGGCTGACGAGCAGGAGGTGCCGCGCGGACCAGGCGCTGACCAGGTGTTCGGCGACGAGGCCGCCCATCATGCCGGTGCCGCCCGCGATGAGGACGGTGCCGTCGGGGGTGAGGGACGTGTTCTCCGACGGCCCGGACGCGGACGGGGCCACGGAGTCGGCGGCGGTGGCGGTGGTGGCGCGGGTCAGGCGGGGGGCCAGCACCGCTCCCCCGCGGATGGCCAGCTGGGGCTCACCGGTCGCGAGGGCTCCGGCTATGGCAGCCAGGTTCACGTCCGGGGCCGAGTCCTCGCCCCCGTCCTCTATACCCTCTATGTCCAACAGGACGAATCGGTCCGGGTGTTCGGCCTGCGCGGCACGTATCAGGCCCCACAGCCCGGCCGCGGACACGTCGATGATCGAGGGGGTGTGGTCGCCCTCGGCGTCCGCCGGTACCGCCACCGCGCCATGGGTGATCAGTACGAGCCGGCTCTCGGCGAGGCGCGGTTCTGCGAGCCAGTCCCGCAGCAGGCCCAAGAGGCGCTCGGCGAGGGCCCGACCACGCGCGTCGACCGTCCCGGAGGCCGAGTCGGACGCGAGGGCGGAAACAGGCGTGACGGAATCGACCATGACGGTCCTGGCGGCCCGCTCCCCCTCGCCCTGCTCGTCCAAGGCGGCCAACAGGTCTGCCAGGTCCGGGTACCGGAGGGTGCTCGGACCTGCCCAGCCGGGTGTCTCCTGACCGAGCACCACCCAGTCGTCGCCGCTCTGCTCCACGGCCGACGCCAGAGGCACGGGGGTCCACTCCACGGTGAACAAGTTGGGGATGACGCCACCCGTTCGACCGGCCGAGCCCAGCAGTTCGGGGTCGGCGGGGCGCAGGGACAGGGAGTCCACGCCGAGCACGGGCGTGCCTGTGGCATCGGCGACCGTCACGCGCAGCGAACCGCCGCCTTCACCCTCGTCCCCGTAGGGGGTCAGCCGCACCCGTACGGTGGCCGCGCCCGTCGCCCACAGGGACACTCCGTTCCACGCGAAGGGCAGACGGAGGCCTGCTCCAGCGGCTTCGGCGTCCTCGGCGGCTGCGGCGTCCTCGGTCGCGGTGGCCTCGCCGTCGAGGAGCAGCGCCGGGTGAAGGGCGGCGTCCAGCAGTACGGGGTGGATCCCGAAGCCGTCCTCGCCGCCCGCCTGCTCCGGCAGCTCCACCTCTGCGAGCAGGTCCTCCCCGTACCGCCACACGGCACGCAGGCCCTGGAACGACGGGCCGTACTCGTATCCTGCCGACGCGGCCCGCTCGTAGAGATCACCGATCTGTACGGGCTCGGCGCCCGTCGGCGGCCACTGTCCGCCAAGACCGTCGGGTACGTCGCCGGGCTCGGGGCTCAGCACACCGGCCGCATGGCACAACCAGTCCTCGTCCCGGTCCGGCCCTTCCTCGGACTCGGACGCGGATTCGACGCGCGAGAAGACACGCACGTCGCGGCGGCCGCCCCGCTCGTCGGCGGCGCCCACGACGACCTGGACCTGGAGACCGCCGGTCCCGGGCAGCACCAAGGGTGCCTGGAGCGTCAGTTCCTCGACGGAGGAACAACCTGCCTCGTCGGCCGCCTGCAGCGCCCACTCGACCAGTGCGGCGCCGGGAACGAGCGTCGTACCCGCCACCGCGTGGTCGGCGAGCCAGTCGCCGCCACCGGAGGCCGAGAGCCGACCCGTCAGTACGAGCGAGCCGTCCGCGAGACCGAGCGCGGCGGGCAACAGTGTGTGCTCCAGCCGCCGCAGCCCCGCGGACCGCACATCTCCGACGCCGTCCACCGGCAACCAGTAGCGGCGGCGTTGGAAGGCGTACGTGGGCAGGTCGACGGTACGCGGGGCAGGCTCGGCCGGGAACCAACGCCGCCAGTCGACCTCCGCACCCGCGATGAACGCCAGCGCGGCGGCACGGGTGAGCTGAGCGGCATCGCCATGGTCACGACGGAGAGTGGGAACCACCGTGGCAGGCACATCCGCCCGCTCAATGGTCTCCTCCATACCAAGACCCAGCACCGGATGAGCACTCGCCTCGATGAACAGACGATAGCCGTCCGCCAACAACGCCTCGATGGTGTCGGCGAAGCGGACCGGCTGGCGAAGGTTGGTCACCCAGTAGGCGGTATCCAACGCAGTGGTGTCCGCCAGGCGTTCAGCGGTGACAGTCGAATAGAACGCCACGTCCGTCGCAACGGGCCGGATGTCGGCCAGGCGTTCCGTCAACAGGTCGTGGAGCTGGTCGATCTGCGGGTTGTGCGAGGCGTAACCGACATCGATGACCCGAGCACGCAGCCCGCGTGCTTCCGCGTCCGCGACGACCGCGGCCACCTGCTCCGGAGGACCCGATATCACCGTCGAGGAGGGCCCGTTGACGGCCGCGATACTCACGCCCGGCCGGTCGTCCCCGATCAACTCGACGGCCTGCTCGGCACTGGTGCCCAGCGACGCCATGTCGCCGTGCCCCTGCAACTGGCGCAGGGCGTCGCTGCGTACCGCCACGATCCGTGCCGCATCCTCCAACGACAGTGCCCCCGCGACACACGCGGCCGCCATCTCCCCCTGCGAATGCCCGATCACCGCAGCAGGCGTGATGCCCTGATCCGCCCATACCGCGGCGAGCGACACCATGACGGCCCACAGCACCGGCTGGACGACCTCGACCCGCGCCAGC
>NZ_LIPN01000213.1 GCF_001418325.1 Streptomyces atriruber
GCCCGGAGCAGGCCCCGGCTCCCGGGCCCGCGTCCGCCGGGGCCTGCTCCGGGCCCTGCCCGTCTCCCCCGCCGTCGTCCTGCTCGCGCTCTTCCTCGCGGGCCCGATCGGCTACTGCGCCTACATCGCCTTCACCGATCTCCAGCTCACCGGCCAGGCCGAGTCGAGCTTCGTGGGGCTCGACAACTTCCGGGAGGCGTTCGGCGACGAACGGTTCCTCAACGCGGTCTGGCTCACCCTCGTCTTCACGTTCCTCTCGTCCATCATCGGCCAGAACACCCTGGGCCTGGCCCTCGCCACCCTCATGCAGCGCGCCTCCAAGCCGGTCCGCACCCTCACGGGCGCGATCGTCGTCACGGCGTGGGTGCTGCCCGAGGTCGTCGCGGGCTTCCTCCTCTACGCCTTCTTCCGCCGCGAGGGCACCCTGAACGCCGTCCTCGACTTCCTCCGTCTGCCGTCCCAGAACTGGCTGTTCACCCTGCCGATCCTCGCGGTGTCGTTCGCGAACGTCTGGCGGGGCACGGCGTTCTCGATGCTCGTCTACTCCGCCGCCCTCAACGAGATCCCCAAGGAGATCACCGAGGCCGCGGAGGTCGACGGCGCGAGCGGCTGGCGCCGCATGTGGCACATCACGCTGCCGATGATCCGCCGCTCCATCGGCACGAACCTCATGCTCAACACCCTGCAGACGCTCTCCGTCTTCGGTCTGATCTGGGTGATGACGCGCGGCGGCCCGGGAAACGACAGCCAGACGCTCCCGCTCTTCATGTACGAGCAGGCCTTCCAGAAGAGCATGATCGGGTACGGCACGGCCGTGGCCCTGCTGCTGCTCCTGGTCGGCTCCCTGTTCTCCGTCGTCTACATGCGCCTGCTGCGTACGGAGGTTTGAGTGGCCGTCAAGTCGTCCTCCCGTACGCCGCGTTCGCGCCGCGCCTCGCACCGCCTCGCCGCCGACGCGGGGCTGCTGGTGGTGGCCGTCGCCTTCGTCCTCCCCCTCGCCTGGGTGGTCCTTTCGTCCCTGGACCCGAAGGCGGACCTCAGGGTGCGGCTCCCCGACAGCCTCACCCTCGACAACTACGACAAGGTCCTCACCCCCGAGATCACCTTCACCCCGCTCCTCAACAGCCTGCTGCTCTGCGGCGGCGGCACCCTGCTGACGGTCGTCTGCGCGGCCCTCGCCGCATATCCGCTCTCCCGCTACCGCTCCCGTCTGAACCGCCCCTTCATGCTGACGATCCTGTTCGCGACGAGCCTGCCGATCACGGCGATCATGGTCCCGGTGTACGCGCTGTTCGTGCAGGTCGACCTGATCGACACGATGCAGGGCACGATCTTCTTCTTCGCCGCCTCTCAGCTCCCCTTCGCCATCTGGCTGATGAAGAACTTCATGGACGGCGTCCCGAAGGAGCTGGAGGAGGCGGCGTGGACGGACGGCGCGTCGTCCTTCCAGTCCCTGCTCCGGATCGTGCTCCCCCTGATGGGGCCCGGCGTGGCCGTGGTGACGGTCTTCTCGTTCGTCATGATGTGGGGGAACTTCTTCGTCCCCTTCATGCTCCTGCTCACCCCGGAGCAGATGCCCGCGTCGGTCAGCATCAACGACTTCTTCGGCAACAAGGGGACGGTGGTCTACGGCCAGCTGGCCGCGTTCTCGATCCTCTACTCGACGCCGGTGATCCTGTTGTACGTCCTGATCTCGCGGAAGCTCGGGGGAGGGTTCGCGCTGGGCGGCGCGGTGAAGGGCTGAAAACAGGCTTCCCCCGCGGACACAGAACTGTGACATGAGTTCGCGCCGATACGTCCCCGGCGCCCCATTCGTGGCTACACATCTCCCTGGCATCGGGCCCGGCTCCGCACTAGCGTGCTGAGCTCGCACCCTCCCCCACCGCGCCAGGAGCCGACAGTGAACCGCCCTCTCCGCCTAGCGACGGTCGCGCTCACCGCGGCCGCGGCCCTGCTCCTGACGTCCTGCGCCAGCGACGACGACAAGCCGAGGAGCGACGACGAGATCGCCGGCGCGGACCAGGGGGACGGCAAGAAATCGACGCCGCCGGACGAGCCCGCGCGGGACGTCGCGGACCGGCCGAAGATCGAGCTCCCGTCGGACCTGACGTACGAGTTCGAGTGGAACAAGACCGGCGACAAGACCAAGGACGCGGTCCTCGCCGACACCGAGCAGTATCTGAAGGCCGTCGACCTGGCGATCGCGGAGCAGAAGCCCCTGCACAAGGCCTACCGGTTCTACTCCGAGGGCGAAGCCGCCGCCGGCAGCCAGAAGTTCGTGCAGGAGTACGTCGACTACAAGGACCGGATCACCGGCACCAAGCGCTACTTCAACGCCCGGGTGGACCTCACGGGCGGCAAGACGGCAGGCCTCGTCTACTGCGAGGACCAGCGCAAGGCGCACAACAAGAGCCTGAAGACGGGGAAGACCGCCAAGGCGGCGGCGCCGTCCAAGGACGACTTCGTGCTCTACAGCAGCCGACTGCACGTGAACGAGCAGGGCGTCTGGGTCACCGAGACGACCACATCCGACCGGGGGAACGACACATGCCAGCCATGAGAAGGAAGCCACTCATAGCCGCCGGAGCCGTGGCGATGGCCGCGGCGCTGCTGCTCCCGGGGCCCGCGGCCGCGCGCACCGGCCACGGCGGCACCGCGAACGGCGACGCCGAAGGCCCCACCGAGAACGGCGGCGACGGCTCGCTGCTGGCCACCGCGGGCGGCATCCGCTACGACGACTCCAAGAACGGCTCGGGCCCCAAGGCCGGGCCCATCGCTCCCACGGGCGACTACAGCCCGCCGCCCTGCTGGTACGGCCCCACCTACACCCCCGCCCAGTTCAAGAAGGAACGCGAGGCGATCTGGGCGGTCGACTCCACGGGCGCCCAGTGGGACCTGGAACAGCGCAAGCGCTACGTCGAGGGCGAGCCGTACAAGAACTTCAACCTCGACAAGGCGGGCAAGGGCTACTGGTGGACGTCGTTCCCCAACAAGACCTACCCGCCCGGCTGGGACAAGTGCAACAAGGAGACCTTCTGGGTCGACGAGGGCGACCCGCCGCCCGCCGGCATCCCCGCCATCGACCCGGAGATCCTGGCGAAGCTCGCGTACGCCAGGATCCGCGTCCCCGGCACCGAGGTGAAGCTGGCCCCCGATGCCGCGACGAAGGTGAACCTGCCCACCTGGGCCTGGCTGGACGGCGCGGAGTTCAAGCCGGTGTCGGTCACGGCCAGGGTCGACGTCCTCGACATCGAGGCGACGACGACCGCCGAACCCGTCTCCCTCAAGATCGACCCCGGCACGGCGGACGCGGAGACCTACCCCGCCTCCGGCGTCTGCGAGATCGTGAACGGCAGGATCGGCGCGCCCTACGCGAAGGGCAAGTCCAAGGAGACCCCGCCCTGCGGCGTGAAGTACCTCCGCTCGTCCGGCGACGGCTCGTACCCGCTGAAGGCCACCGTGACGTGGAAGATCCACTGGACGGGCACCGGCGTCAACGGCGAACAGAAGCTGCCCGACGGCGAGTTCGGGGCGGAGCAGGACGTGGTGGTGGAAGAGATCCAGTCCATCAACCGCTGACCACACGTTCCACAAGAGGGGGAGGCAGCACGGTGCGGGGGCGGTTGCTCAACGGCCGTTACGAGTTGCTCGCGCCGATCGGCGCGGGCGGCATGGGAGAGGTCTGGCGCGCACACGACGGACGCCTCGGCCGCGAGGTCGCGGTCAAGCTCCTCGTGCCGGGTCCTGCCGCGTCCGAGGACGAGCGACGGGAACTCCTGGCCCGCTTCCGGCAGGAGGCCCGCGCCGCCGCCTCCCTGGACAGCCCGTACATCGTCGCCGTCCACGACCACGGCGAGGACGACGGGACGCCGTATCTGGTGATGGCCCTGGTGCCGGGCCGCTCGCTGGACCAGGTGCTGCGCGAGAGCGTGCGGGTGCCGGTGGCGGACGCGCTGCGCTGGGCGGCCGACATCTGCCGCGCGCTGGACGTGGCGCACGCGGCGGGCATCGTGCACCGCGACATCAAGCC
>NZ_LIPN01000214.1 GCF_001418325.1 Streptomyces atriruber
CATCGCGCGCCGCGCCGGGGTCGGCAAGACGGCCGTCTACCGCCGCTGGCGCTCCAAGCTGCACCTCGTGCTCGACCTGGTGTCGGCGATAGCGGTCCAGGGGCTTCCGGCGCCGGACACCGGCTCGCTGGAGGGGGACCTGCGGCTGCTGTACGAGGTCACCTCGCGCGCCCTCAGGCACCCCGTCGCCTCGCAGGTCATCCCCGACCTGCAGGCCGAGGCCGCGCGCAATCCGGAGATCGCGGAGGCGCTGCAGAAGGCGCTGCGCGAAGGGCAGCACGGCGTCGCGAGCGGCATCGTGCGGGCGGCGGTGGAGCGGGGCGAGCTACGGGCCGAGGTGGACGAGGAGCTGGCCCTCGACCTGGTGTCGGGGCCGCTCTACTGGCGTGCCGTGGTGGTGCGGGCCGAGCTGCCCAAGGGCTATCTGGGGAAGCTCGCGGCGGCGACGGCGGCGGGGCTGCGGGCGCTCTGAGCCTCTTGCGTGCCGCGGATTCCCGCGGGCCGCTGGGGAGGGCTACGCCTCCCGGCGGCGTGTCAGGAACAGGGCCACGCCCGCCCCGAGGGCCGTGACGCCCGTGCCGACGCTGATCAGCGCCTGCTGCGCACCGTCGAAGGCGAAGCTGGTCGAGACGTTGACGACGAGGGCGGCGGCGAGCACGAGCCAGAGCAGGGCCTTCATGGGGTGATGCCTTCCGGGCGGGGCGGCCGACGCCTCGTGCGGCGGCCTGAGGTCAATCGTCCCAGGCCGTGGGACGCCGCGGCGATGGAGCGCTCTCCCGAACCGATGGTGTAGCGCGCTACACCATCGCCCAGGGGGCCGCTCCCTGCCGGGCCCTTCTGCCACGGCCTAGCCTGACCTGCATGAAGGAGACATTGCGGCGGGCGGGGGCCGCCATGGCCCAGCTGGTCAGGGGAGCCGGGCTCGCACTCGTCTCGTATCTGTTCCTGGCGCTCATCCTGTTCACCGCGTTCGTCACCGTCCTGGTGGTCGGCGCGGCGGTGCTGCCCGAATCGGTGCAACTGCTGCGCAGGACCGCCGGGTTCAAGCGGCGCCTCGTCGGCCGCTGGACGGGCCGGCCGATCCCCGAGGCCTACCTCCCCCTCACCGGTGGCGTCCGCGCACGCGTGAGCGCCGCCCTCACCGACCCCGGCACCTGGCGCGACCTGCGCTGGCTCGGCGTCCACTTCGTCTACGGCCTGGTCCTGCTGTACGTCGCGCTGCCCCTGGCCGTCCTCGGACTGCTCGTCGACGGCGTGTGGTGCGGGATCGTCGGCCGCCGGGCCGTGCTCCTTCCGCTCGTCGTCCGGCTCGCCGACCTCGACGCGCACTGGTCGCGCCTGCTGCTGCTCCCCTCGCCGGAGGCGCAGCGCAGCGCCGACCTCGCCGAGCGCGTCGAGGAGCTCACCGTCACCCGCGCCGGCGCCGTCGCCGCGCACGGCGCCGAACTGCGGCGCATCGAGCGGGATCTGCACGACGGGACGCAGGCCCGCCTGGTCTCCCTGTCGATGCGGGTGGGGCTCGCGCGCCGCGCGTACGACAAGGACCCGGAGGCCGCGAAGAAGCTGCTCGCCGACGCGCAGGACCAGGCCGAGGAGGCGCTCACCGAACTGCGCCACGTCGTCCGCGGCATCCATCCGCCGATCCTCACCGACCGCGGGCTCGTGGGCGCGGTGCGGGCCCTGGCCGCCGGGAGCGGGCTCGACGTGGCGGTGCACGACGACGGCGTCGAGGCGGGGACGCGGGCCCCGGCCGCCGTGGAGGCCGCCGCGTACTTCGTCGTCGCCGAGGCGCTCACCAACGCGGCCAAGCACAGCGGGTCGGAGCGGGCCTCCGTGGAACTGTGGCGCAGGGGCGCGATGTTGCGGGTCGTGGTCCGTGACGAGGGTCGGGGCGGGGTGGACGAGTCGGGCGGCAGCGGGCTGCTCGGCATGCGGCGCCGGGTCGCCGCGCTCGACGGGACCGTGGAAGTGTCGAGCCCCGTCGGGGGGCCGACCGTGATCGAAGTGGAGCTGCCGTGCGCGTGGTGATCGCCGAGGACAACGCCTTGCTGCGGGAAGGAGTGGTGCTGCTGCTCACCTCCGCGGGGCACGAGGTGGTCGCCGTCGCCGCCGACGGCCCCGAGGTGCTGCCCGCGCTCCTCGAACACCGGCCCGATGTGGCGGTGTTGGACGTGCGGATGCCGCCGGGGTTCCGGGACGAGGGCCTGCGGGCGGCGCTCGCGGCGCGGGCTGAGATCCCCGGCCTGCCGGTGCTCGTCCTCTCCCAGTACGTCGAGGAGACGTACGCGGCCGAGCTGCTGGGCGGGGGCGCGAGCGGCGTCGGCTATCTGCTCAAGGACCGGATCGGGCGGGTCGACGAGTTCCTGGACGCGCTGGAGCGGGTGGCGGGCGGCGGGACGGCGCTGGACCCGGAGGTCGTGACGGAGCTCCTGACCCGGCGCCGCGACGACCCGCTGGACTCGCTGACACCGCGCGAGCGCGAGGTGCTGCAGCTGATGGCGGAGGGCCGGGACAACGCGACGATCGCGTCGCAACTCGTGGTCTCCGACCGGGCGGTGAGCAAACACATCGGCAACGTCTTCGCGAAGCTGGGCCTCCCGCCGAGCGACAGCGGCCACCGGAGGGTGCTGGCGGTGCTGGCCTACTTGAACCGGGGCTAGGGCTCCACAGGGCTAGGACTCCGCGGGGCCGGGACTTCGCGGGGCCGGGGCCCGGTCAGTGGGCACTCCGCCCCGGATACCGCCCCCGCAACGCCCGCCGCGCAGATGGCAGCGTGCCCGCGGCCGTCGCGGCGATCAGCGCCGCCTGGGCCGGGGGGGGAGTGGGCCGTCGACAGGGTGAAGGCCAGGAGGGGGAGTGCGGCGACGGCCGTGCCGACCGTCAGGCCCGTCAAAGCCGTGGCTGTCGCCTCCAGGCCGAGCATGCGGCGGAGTTGCCGGCGGTCCGCTCCGGCGAGGCGGAGCAGGGACGGTTCGGGGCGGCGGCCGATCGTGATCCCGCCCCGCGGCTCCTGCTCCGGAACCCCGTCGCCTGAACATCCGTACGCCCTCCCAGTGGTCGCTGCTGCCACTGAGAACGCTGGAAACGCCGGGTCGGCGGGGCGAGAGAGCACGCACCCGACCGGAGGGTGGAGCCTGCTGCCCCCCCTTGGGGGAGCGGTCAGTCGCGCGCCGCCTCCGGGTGCAGCCGGACCCAGCCCGCCCACGCCGACGCGACCATGTCCCGCACGTCGCGCTTCGCGGACCAGCCGAGCTCCGTGGCGATGCGGTCCGCGGCCGCCACCACGCGGGCCGGGTCGCCGGGGCGGCGGGCCGTGACCTCGGCGGGGATGGTGTGGCCGGTGACCTCGTTGATGAGGTCCGTCATCTCGCGGACCGAAACGCCCTCGCCGCGGCCGATGTTGAGGGTGAGGTCCGTGCCGGGCGCGGCGGAGGCGAGCCTGCGGGCCGCCGCGACGTGGGCCTCGGCGATGTCGACGACGTGGATGTAGTCGCGTACGCAGGTGCCGTCGGGGGTCGGATAGTCCGCGCCGAAGATCCGCGGGGCCTCGCCCGCGGTGAGCTTCTCGAAGACCATCGGGACGAGATTGAAGACTCCGGTGTCGACGAGGTCGGCGGAGGCCGTGCCCGCCACGTTGAAGTAGCGCAGGGAGGCCGTCGTCAGGCCGTGCGCGCGGCCCACGGCGCGGACCAGCCACTCACCGGCCAGCTTCGTCTCGCCGTACGGGCTCATCGGCACGCACGGCGTCTCCTCGGTGACGAGGTCGACGTCGGGCATGCCGTACACGGAGGCGGACGAGGAGAAGACGAAGTGGGCCACGTCGTCCGAGGCGGCCACGGCGTCGAGCAGGACCCGCAGGCCCTCCACGTTCTCGTGGTAGTAGTGCAGCGGCCGCTGCACGGACTCGCCGACCTGCTTCTTCCCCGCCAGGTGCACGATGCCGGTGACCGCGTGCTCCCGGAAGGTGCGGGTGAGCCGGTCGCCGTCGAGGACCGAGCCGACCACCAGCGGCACCCCGTCGGGGACGCGCGCGGCGATGCCGGTGGACAGGTCGTCGTAGACCACGGCCCGCTCGCCCGCCTCCGTCATGGCGCGGACGACGTGCGCCCCGATGTATCCGGCGCCGCCGGTGATCAGCCAGGTCATGGTCGTCTTGTCCTGTCTTGTCGCGAGTGTGATGCGTGAGGTGCAGTGTCGCAGAGCCCCTGTCCGGTCCGTGTCAGCGGCCCGTGGCACCCCGCACGGAGCGCAGCAGCCTGGTCAGGCGCCGCTTCGCGACCCCGGCGACGCCCCGCACGCCGGGGGCGAGCCGCACCGAGAGGTTCCCCGCCTGGGTGGCGTACGGCTGGACGAGCAGCACGCCGCGCCGCCCGCTCGGCACCACCGTGCGGCGCAGCAGCCCCGGTCCGGCGACGGCGCGCGCGGTCGTGTCGCGCGCCGTGCCGTCCTCGAAGAGGAGCCGCAGCCGGATGTCCCACACGGCGTTGTCCAGCGATCCGAGGTCGAGCAGGACCGTGGCGGCCCAGGTCTCGCCGGGCCGCTCGGGACCGAACGCCGCCGTCCTGCGCAGCCCGGTCCGCCCGCTCTGCCGGTCCACCAGCTCGACGTCGACCGTGGCGGGGCCCGCGGCCGCCACCCGGCCGTACAGCTCGTGCAGCCGCAGCGTGAGCCGCGAACCGCCGGCGGCCGGGCGCAGCTCGCCGTCGACCGCGATGGGCAGCAGCCGCACGGGCCGCACGAGCAGGTGCTCCAGGGTGACCCGGGGGAGGTCCGGCGCCCAGACCGGCGTGGCGTCGGCCGCCGTCGGATACGGCGGCACGAGCCGGGCCGGGCGCGCCGCGACCTGCTTCAGGCGGGTCAGGTCGCGCGGCTCGTCGGAGGCGAGGATCACCCGGGCGATGACCCGGCCGGGCGCGGGCGCCGCGTCGAGGTCGGCGGTGTCGAACGTCGCCAGGTAGGCGCGCGTGAGGGTCCACCACTCGCGCTGGTACTCCGTGCCGCGCGCGGCGAGTTCACGGGTGTACATGCGCAGGCTGTGGTCGACGAACTTGGCGCGGGCCGCCCGCGCGAGCCGCTTGCCGCCGGTGCCGAGCGCGTCCCGCAGGATGTCGACGGACTGGCGGTGCGCCTCCGTGCGGGCCTGCCAGTTGGTGATCCCGGCGCGGTCCAGGGAGATCGACAGCTTGGCGGCGGTGCGGCGCACGTGCCAGACGTAGACCGTGTCGGGGACGAGGGCGATGCGCGGCGCGGCGGCCAGCATGCGCGCGGTGAAGACGAAGTCCTCGTAGACGAAGCGGCCTTCGGGGAAGCGGATGCCGTGCTCGCGCAGGAAGGCCGTGCGGTAGAGCTTGTTGACGCAGAGCGTGTCGTGGACGAGGCGGGGGCGGAGCTCGGGGCGGGCGACGAGCTGCGCCTTCCGGTAGATCTCCGGCTGCCAGGGGATCTCGCGGCCCGAGGGCAGCTCGCGGCGCACACAGAGCCCGGCGGCGACCTGCGCGCCGTGCCTGCGGGCGGCGCCGAGCAGTGCGTCGGCCGCGCCGGGCGGCAGCACGTCGTCGCTGTCGAGGAACATCACGTACGGTGCGGCGGCGGCGTCGATCCCGTCGTTGCGGGGCGTGCCGCAGCCGCCGCTGTTGGCCGCGCGGCGGACGACGCGCACGCGCGGGTCGTGTGCCGCGAGCGCGGCCAGGACCTCCGCGCTGTCGTCCGTCGAGCAGTCGTCGACGGCGATCACCTCGTGGACGGCGGGGCCCTGCGCCAGCGCGGAGCGCACGGCGTCCGCGACGTGGGCGGCGTCGTTGTATCCGATCACGACGACGGAGACCTGATCGGTGTGGTTCTGGTCGGACGGTTGAGGCGGGGTGCGTTCCACAAGGGAAATTTTAGATGCTGACGGTAATTATCCGACTAAGGGGGCTTTCGCGTCTCCCGGCTCGGGAACTCAGGCCCGGTGCCGACCGCCGCCCACCCGCGCGAGCACCTCGCCCGTCCGCGGGCTCCAGCCCACCACGACGGCCTCGGGCGGTACGCGCTGGTCGGAGGAGAGCAGTAGCCACCGCACCTCGTAGCGGCGGACGATCGCCGCGCGCTCGGCGCGCGTGGACTCGGGGGAGAGATAGGAGCGCACGGCCGCCAGGCGCCGGTTGCGCACGTCCTCGTCGAGCGAGGCGTCCGGCCAGGCGGGGGCGACGAGGTTGGCGCCGTAGCCGGGCACGGAGCGGGTGGGGTGGTAGCCGTTGGTCAGGACGACGTCGCCGCGGTGCATGTGGCCCACCGCCCATCCGTAGCCCGGCCAGCGCGGCGGCTGGTCGAAGCCGATGGGGTCCAGGGCGCGCGGCACGACGGCGCCCGCCTGGATCTGGAAGAACCCGACGCACGCCCCGAGGGCCGCGGCCCCGGCGAGCGCGCCGCGCCGCCACCCCCAGGCGCGGGGCGCCGCGAGCTCGACGGCCAGCGCGAACTGGAGGGGCACCAGCGTCAGGCCGAGGATGCGGCCGTAGGTGTAGTGGCCGCTGATCCCGCCGTACGCGACGACCGCGCAGTCCAGGGCGAACATCAGGACCAAGGGATCCCGGCGGTCCCTGCGGAAGCGCAGCCACAGGGCGGGCAGACCGAGCAGGGCCAGCCAGAAGCGCTGGGGCATCTCGGTGTAGAGCTGGCGGTGGATCCAGTCGACCGACTCGTCCCCGACCAGGGAGAAGACGCTGTAGTACGGCCAGAGCGAGGCAACGACCGCCGCGGTCAGCGCGGTCACCGCCCAGGGCCACGCCCGGCGCCACGCCCCGTGCCGCACCGCGCAGCCCGACGCGGCGAACGCGACGACCCCGATCACCGCCCCGACCGACGAGATGGGGTGGACGAGCAGGATCGCTCCGCACAGGGCGCCGAGTCCCGCGTACGGCCACGGATCGCGCCGCACACCACGGGCCAGCGTGCCCGCCCACGCCCAGGCCCAGAACGTCAGGCCGATCGCGAACGTCGACGGGTAGCCGAGGTTCCCCGTCATCGACATCAGGCCCAGATAGCCGCTCCACCACGCCATCCGGGTGCCCCACAGCAGCACCATCGCGAAGAGCGCGAGGACCGGCGCCCACGGGCGGGGCGTCAGGACGCGGACGAAGCGCCCGATGCCGGTGAGCAGGACGAGCAGGTTCAGCGGCCCCGCGAGCTTCACGACCTGCCAGCCCGCGAGACCCGTGGCCTTCGCGAACATGCCCTGCGCGACGGCGTACGGCGAGTAGTACGCGCTGCCGTCGCCCGGCAGGTCCGCCATCGGGTGCCCGGGGTGGAGCAGGTTCTCCTTCAGCCGCTCGATCACGGCCGCGTGCTGCCCGAAGTCGCAGCACATCGGGACCCGCCAGAACGCGAGCGACATCACCAGCCAGAACAGCCCGCCGAAGACGAGGTACGGCGAAGGGCGACGGCGCCGGCCGCCGCCCAGAGCCGTCGCGCCGTGTGCCGCCCGGCGCGTGAGCAGCGCGCCGCTCACCGCATCAGCCTCTCCGCCACGCGGGCCGCGGCCCGTCCGTCGTCCAGGTCGCAGTAGGCCTCGCGGAACGCCGCGTACGCCTCCGCGTGCCGGGACGTGATCGCGTCCAGGTCGCGCAGCGCCTCGACGACCTCGCCGGTGGAGGCGAGCAGCGGGCCGGGGGCGCGCGTCTCGAAGTCGAGGTAGAAGCCGCGCACGGTGTCGCGGTAGTGCTCCAGGTCGTACGCGTGGAACAGCATCGGGCGGCCGGTGTGCGCGAAGTCGAACATCAGCGAGGAGTAGTCCGTCACCAGGACGTCGGCGAGCAGCAGGAGTTCGGCCGCCCGCGGATGCGCCGACACGTCGCGCACGAACGGGGCGCGGGCGCCCGGCAGCCGCCCGGACGTCAGCGGGTGCTTGCGCACGAGCAGGACGTGGTCGTCGCCGAGCACGGACTCGGCGGCGCGGAAGTCGAGCGCCGGCTCGTAGCGGAACCGTCCCGGGGAGTACGCGAGATGGTCCCGGTAGGTCGGCGCGTACAGCACGACGCGCTTGTCCCGCGCGATGCCGAGCTCGTCGCGGACCCGCTCGGCGACCTTGTCGCGGTCCTCGGTGAAGAGCACGTCGTTGCGCGGCGAACCGGCCTCCAGGACCTCGCCGTCGTAGGCGAGGGCGCGCCCCAGGTGCGGGGTGGAGAAGCGGTTCGGCGAGATGAGGACGTCCCACTGGCGGGACAGCTTCGGCAGGGCGTCGAGGTGGCCGTGGTCGGCGTAGAGGGTGTCGGTCAGGTCCGTGCCGATGCGCTTGAGCGGGGCGCCGTGCCAGGTCTGGACGACGGTCTGGCCCTCGCGGCGCTCGAAGAAGTCGGGGAGGTGGCCCGCCGTGACGATGCGGCGGCAGCGGGCCAGCGCGTCGTACCAGTCGGCGCTGTGCTCCTCGACGCCCTTCGCACCGGCCGGGACCTCGGTCTGCTGGTCGTGGGTGACCCACAGGTGCTCGACGTCGGTGCCGCGCCGCACCAACTCCTCGTGGACGGCGCGCGGCGACTCCCCGTCGAAGTACAGGACGGCTTCGGTCAGCGGCAGTTGGCGGCGGCTCGGATAGTGGACCGTGCGCAGCCGGTGCCGTCGGTACGCGCCGCGCTCGGACCGGGAGAGCACGGACCCGGCCTCGATGAGCAGCCGGTCGCCGAACCGCCGGTCGACGGTGAACTCCCGCCCCTGGACGGTGTGGTGCAGGGGCAGCGTGGCGGACGCGGCGGCGAGCAGCCGCACGGGCACCCCGTCCTCGGCCCGCCCGGACACCGCCTCCGGTCCGGGACCGCCGGGGTCGCCAGGTCTGCCGGGACTTCCGGAGCCGCCCGCACCGGCGGCGTCCCGCAGGAACGCGTACCACCGTCCCTCCCGCAGCGCCCCGCCGCCCGGCGCGACCACCGCGCGGAAGCGGTCCCCGTCCCGCTCCGTGGGCACGGTCAGCTCCTCGTCGCGGCCGCTGTGCCGCAGCACCAGCTCGGGCTCGTGCCAGCTGGCCGCGGTCACCGAGCCCGCCACGGTCAACGTGCCGTCCGCGCCCCACGTCACGCGGTCGGCGACCGGCTGCCGGGTCAGCTCGACGACAAGACGCCCCTGGTCGTTGGCGGTGGCGCACAGCTCGCGGCCCGCGCGCGACGCGTACCGCCCCGGGGGCAGGTCGAGGGTGGCGGCCAGGGACTTCAGCGTGCCGCCGGGCAGTACGAGGTTGGCCTGCCAGCGGTCGCCGTGCGGCGGCTCGACCTCCTTGGGCGCGCGGTGCGGGGTGGGCGCCACGCCCTCCAGGTCGGCGAGCCGGACGCGTACCTCGAAGCGGTCGCCGGTGATCCGGGCGGGATAGTCGAAGTCGGTTCTGGTGGCGGCGTGGGTGAGGCGCAGGGCGGTGGGCCGCAGGCGTCCCGGCAGGGCGCCGGACAGCACCACGTCGTCCCCGTCGCGCCGGTGGGCGTCCACGCGCGCCGCGTACTCCTGGATCCGCAGCACGAGGCGGCCCTTGCTGAAGCCGAGGACGAGCCGGAGCCCGTCGCCGAGCTCGCGCACCACGGACTGCGCGGACGCTCCCTCCACGGCCCGCACCGCCGTCCTGCGGACCGTGCCGTGGCCCGCGACGACCATGCCGAACAGCCAGTTGCCGGGCCGCCAGCGGCCGCCGGTCTTCAGCTGCTCGGGGTCGACCGTCATCTCGAAGCCGGACAGGTCGTAGCAGTGCAGCCGCTGCCGGGACTTCTCGGTGGCCTGCGGCGCGGCGACCGTCCGCGTCGGCACGCGGCGGAACTTGCCCTTGCTGTGGACCGACTTGAGCAGCCCGGCCTTCACGGAGTGCCCGGGGCGGGTCGCCTCCAGGTTGCGCACGTACGCGTATCCGCTGATCCGCAGCTTTCCGTCGGCGTCCCACCGCGCCTCGCTCACCCGGGCCACCGCGGGCAGTTCGCCCCGGCCGATGCGCGCGACCTTCTCGGGGACGGCGCCCACCCCGGGGTAGGCGGCGCGGCGGCGCACCTTTCCGCGCACGTGGAACGCCGAGCCGTTGGCCCGTTCGAAGGCGAGGAGTTCGATCAGCTCCGCGGTGCGTGCCTCGCGGACGAGCTGCCACTTGACGCGCAGGTCGACGGGGAGCTCCGCGAGCACGGCCGGGTCGGCGCGGCGCAGGAACGCGGCCGTGTCCGTGAGGAACGCCGTGCGGTACTCGGGGCCGCCCATCGGGAGCCCCTCCAGGAAGTACACGAAGTCGTCGCGCAGGCAGGACGCGTCGTACGTCTTCTTCATGTCCGGCGCGTGCTCGGCGAGGAAGCCGCTGACGTGGGCGCAGGCCGCGATCCGGTCGCGCACGCCCTTGACGTCGGTGCGCCGCCGGGTGATCGAGCCCTCGCGGACCCGCCAGTAGTAGACGTGGTCGCTGAGCACGTCCACGGATCCGGCGAGGAAGTGCGCCGGGATCATCACGGGGGTGTCCTCGTAGAGCTTGCCCTCGGGGAAGGTGAAGCGGTGCCGGTCCCAGAAGGCGCGGCGGAACACCTTGTTCCAGGCCACGCGGTCGGAGAGCAGGTCGAGGTCGCGCCCGATGTGGGTGCGGGTGCGCGGCTCGGTGAGCCACTTGTACTGCCAGGCCTGGGAGCGGCCGCGTTCGTTGAGCCGCCAGACGTTGCCGCTCGCGAAGTCGGATCCGGTGGCGTCCAGGCTCGCGATCATCCGTCCGTACGCGTCGTGGGGCACGACGTCGTCGCTGTCGACGAAGGTCAGGAACTCCGCGGTGGGGGACGCCTTGCGCACGCCGGTGTTGCGGGCGGCGCTCAGTCCGGCGTTGCGCTGGCGGACGTAGACGAAGCGCGGGTCCTTGGCGGCGAACTCGCGGGCGATGCGGGGGCTGGCGTCCGTCGAGCCGTCGTCGACGAGGATGCACTCCAGGCCGCCGCGCGCCTCGGGGCCGCCCTGCAGGCCCGGGCCGTCCATGGTCTGCCCGGCGATCGACTCCAGGCACTCCTCCAGAAACTCCTCGACGTTGTAGATGGGTACGACGACGCTGAGACGGGGCTGCACGCGAACCGGCCTTTCGTGGGGATAACGGCATATTCATCCCCTTTGCCCGTTCTCCGCTCCCGACGGTCAATTACCTTGCCCCCGACCACCCCAACGAGTGACGTTCGGTCTTCGACAGGCGGTGTCCGGCTGGCTACGGTCGGTGTCCATGACGCGCTTCTCGGTTGTCGTCCCCGTCCACCGCGTCCAGGGTTACCTGCGCGCATGCCTGGACTCGGTGCTCACCCAGTCCTTCGGCGACCTCGAACTGATCGTCGTCGACGACGCGTCACCCGACGCCTGCGCCGCGATCGCCGCGGAGTATGCGGAGCGCGACCCGCGCGCGCAACTCGTCCGACTCCCCGCCCAGGCCGGTCCGGGGCCCGCCCGCAACATCGGCGCCGACCGCGCCACCGGCGACCACCTCCTCTTCCTCGACGGCGACGACCTGCTCCTGCCCGGCGCCCTGGAGGCCGTCGACGCCGCCCTCACCGCGGCCGGCGACCCGGACGTCCTGCTCTGCGCGCACGACCGCGTCGACTGGTGGGAGAACGTCCGCCCCGGCGGCGACGACCTCACCGGCGACCCCCTCGCCGCCGCCCCCGCCGCCTGGAACCGCCTCTTCCGGCGCGGCTTCTGGCGGGAGCAGCGGCTCGCGTTCTCCGCGGGCGCGTACGAGGACGTGGTGCCCGTCCGCACCGCGACCCTGCGCGCGGGCGAGCGGACCGCCGTCCTCGACCGGCCCTGCGTGCGCTGGCGCGAGCGGCGCGCGGGCAGCTTCTCCAAGACGCCGGGCAGGGCGCACTTCGCCGTCGTCGGACGGTACGAGCAGCTGCTCGCCGCCGCCGGGCCCGAGGAGCGCGCCCGGCTCCTGCCGCACGCCGCCGCACACCTGCTCGCCGTCCTCGACGACCCCGGACGCATCAGGGAGGGCGACCGGCGCGACTTCTTCCGCGAGGCCGCCCGGCTCCACCAGCAGTACGCGCCGGGGGGCACCACACCCGCCACCCCCGAGGGAAAGGCCCTGGCCACCGCCTCGTTCGCCGCCTACGAAGGACTGCGCAAGGCGGAGGCGCGGCGGCTGCGCCTCACCCGGCAGCTGAAGCGGCAGAAGAAGAAGCTGCGGGCCCGCGCCATGCGCGCCGCCTACCGCGCCGACCTGCGCCGCCCCCTCGACCCGCACCTCGCCGTCTACGGCGCCTACTGGAACCGCGGCGTCTCCTGCAATCCGGCCGCCATCCACGCCAAGGCCCGCGAACTCGCCCCGCACATCAAGGGCGTGTGGGTCGTCTCCAGCCGCAACAAGCACCGGGTGCCGCCGGGCGTCGACCACGTCATCGAGGGCTCCCGGCGCTACTGGCAGGCGATGGCCACGGCCACCTACCTCGTCAACAATTCCAGCTTCCCCGGCGGCTTCACCAAGCGCCCCGGCCAGGTCTATCTGCAGACCCACCACGGCACCCCGCTCAAGACGATGGGCCTGGACCAGCGCCGCTACCCCGCAGGCACGCACGGCATCAGCTTCCAGAAGGTCCTCGACCACACCGACCAGTGGGACTTCAGCCTCTCCGCCAACCCGCACTCCACCGAGATCTGGGAGCGGGTCTACCCCTCTGTGGCCTACCAGGCCCTGGAGGCGGGCTATCCGCGCAACGACGTGTACTTCACCGCGGGCGAGGAGGAAGTGGCGCGCGTCCGGGCCCAGTTGGGCGTGGCCGACGGGCGGACCGTGCTGCTGTACGCACCCACCCACCGCGACTACCAGAAGGGCTTCCTGCCCCGCCTGGACCTGCGGCGCTTCGCCGACGAGCTCGGCCCCTCGTACGTCGTCCTCGTGCGCGCCCACTACTTCTACGGCGGCGACGCGGGCCTGGAGAGCCACCCGCAGCTCGTCGACGTCACCGGGCACGCGCGCGTGGAGGAGCTCTGCCTGGCGGCCGACGCCCTCGTCACGGACTACTCGTCACTGATGTTCGACTACGCCTGCCTCGACCGCCCGATCGTGACGTACGCCCCCGACTGGCAGGCCTACCGCCTCGCCCGCGGCACCTACTTCGACCTGCTCTCCGGGCGCCCCGGCGAGACCCCGGGCGCCGTGGCCACCACCGAGGACGAGCTCGCCGGACTGTTCAAGGACGGCGGCTGGGACACGCCGGAGACCACGGCGCTCAGGTCGGCGTTCCGGCAGCGCTTCTGCCCCTACGACGACGGCGGGGCCGCCGAACGCGTCGTCCGGCGGCTCTTCCTGTCCGGCGGTCAGGCGCCGTCCCGCACCTCGTAGGGCGAGCGCACCGGGAAGTACGCGGTCAGGAACGACCGGATGGCGAGCGCCATCTCCTCGTCCGCGACACCGCCGTCGGGCGACTCCCCGATGCAGAACGCGGTCCTGTCCCGGTTCTGCAGCAGCCGCCCCAGCCGTGCGTGGTCGGCGCGGTCGCCGATGTCCACGAAGTCGTACGAGATACCGGCGGGCACCGCACGCCCGGTCAGGTACGCGTAGTGCTGGTGCAGCGAGGAGACCAGCGCGAGATCGCCGCGGGAGCGGACGCGGCTGCGGGCCGTGGCCGCCGTCCGCTCGGGGAAGCGCTCGGTGATCTCCTGCAGGATGCTGCGGCGCAGCGCGTACGGCACGTGGAAGAAGGAGTGCGTCGTCGTCCTGCCGAACGCGCCCCGCAGCAGCTCGCGGTTGTTCTTCGCGGCCGCCAGATAGCCCTCGTCGTCGGGGGCGACCGGCAGCGCGGGCACGGACGCGGACGACCAGAAGAAGCGGGCGAGGCCGTTGCTGAGGAAGAAGGTGTCCGGGGTGGTGGGGCGGCCCAGGAACATGTCGTCGTTGAAGTAGAGGAAGTGCTCCGACAGGCCTTCGATGCGGTGCAGCTGGGACTCGATGGCGTGCGAGTTGAAGGTCGGCAGGCACTCCTCGGGGTCGGCGAACAGATCGCGGTGGTCGACGACCGTCACGCCCGGGTGGTCCCGGTCGAGCCAGGACGGGGTCTGGCCCGCCGTGACGAGGTACACGTGCCGGATCCACGGCGCGTACATCGCGAGGGAGCGCAGGCTGAAGCGGAGCTCGTCGCGGTTGCGGAACCGCACGGCGCCGCCGTCCGCCGACGTGTCGCCGCGGCCGAGCGTCTCGTCGCGGCGGGCGCGCCACTCGGGGTCCGAGTCGTCGACCCAGGTGTAGACGGCGTCGATGGGGAAGTCGACGTCCTTGACGAGGAGTTCGGTGAACACGTCGAGGGTCGGATACGCGCGCCCGGCGACGTCCAGGGTCGCCGTGGCGGTCAGCGAGGGCAGCTCGGCGCCCGCGAGCGTCGCCCCGAACGGCGCCCGGAAGCCGCCCCCGGGCGTCCGCGGCCAGAACCCCACCGTGCAGGCGAGGCCCGCGCCGTGCCGCAGGGACAGCGTGGTCGTGGTGACCGGCTTGAAGACCTTCAGGCCCGACAGCTCGCCGATGCCGTCGAGGCGTTCCGCGAGGACCGTGCCGGGCGCCGCGTCGCGCGGGTTGACGAGCTCGGCGTAGACCGGCTGCCCGCGCAGCGCCCCGGCGAGCGCCTTCAGCGCGCGGCCGCGGTCGTCGTCGGCCACGGCCACGGTGTGGGAGGTGCCGTGCGAGGTGCGCACGACGACGTAAGGGACGTCCTGCGACTCCAGGGCGTCCGCGACGAGTTGCAGGTTCCACTCGGTCATCCGCGGGGCGAGGACGTCGTCGCGCCGCTCGGCGAGGCGGCCCACCGAGCGGATGACGCGGCCCGACCGGTCCGCCGCGAGGATCTCGTCCTCGCGGGCGTGCTCGTCGGCGGCGGCCGCCGCGTCGAAGGTGTGCGGGGCGGTCGGCCGGAAGCCGCTGCCGCCGGACGCGACGCCGAGCGCCACCCGGTCCGCGCGCCCGCGCAGCCGCTCGGGCCGGTCCCGCCCCGCGACGAGCCGCGTGTACAGCTCCTCCCAGCGGGCGGTCACGTCCGCCGAGGAGAAACGGGCGTGGACCCCTTCGCGCGCGGCCGCCGCATAGCCGCGCCGCGTCGCGTCGTCGCCCATCAGCTCGCCCATCGCGAAAGCGAGTTCGTCGACCTCGCCGGGCGGTACGAGCAGCCCGTCGACGCGGTGCCGGACGATCTCGGCGGGCCCGGTCAGCACGTCGTACGCGACGACCGGCACCCCGGCGGCGAGTGCTTCGAGGAGCACCAGCGGGAACGCCTCGTTGTGCCCGGCGGTCATGAGGCTGAGCCCGGCCTTGGCCCACTCGGCGGCCATGTCCTGGCAGGGGCCGAGGAGCTCCACCCGGTCGTGCAGCCCGAACCCGTCGACGAGCCTGCGCAACTGCCGTTCGCGGTGGCCGCTGCCGAAGATCCGCAGCGTCCACTCCGGGTGCGCCTCCGCGACCTGCGCGAAGGCCCTGATGGCGTGGTCCACGCGCTTCTCGCCGGTCAGCCTGGCCGCCATCACGATGACCTTGCTCTCGCCGTCCGCGCGCGGCCGGAAGCCGTCGGGCACGGCGTTCGGGATGACGGCGAGCTCGGGGGCGGTGGCGCCGAGGGACTCCGCGATCCAGTCCCGGGTGCGGCCGGTGAGCGCGACGAGCGCGTCCAGGCGCGGCGCGTGCAGCAGCAGCGGTTCGCCGGACGGGCCGCGCCGCTGGGTGGGGCGGTGCTCCTGGTGGACGGTGACGACCCGCGCGGGCGCCAGCGCCACGGCGGCGGCGAGGAGCGCGGGCGTCGTGGTGACCAGCACGTCGGTGTCGAGGGAGCCGAGCGCGGCGGTCATCTCGACGTCCGAGAGCCGGTCGAAGGCGTCCTCCCAGGCGGGCCTGATCAGCTCGCTGGGCAGCGCGGCCAGCGTCCGGCAGGCCGCGTCGTCCAGCTCCGAGTCCCGCACCGGGCGTTCGGGCGTGACGGTGCGGTCCACGAGGTGGCGCACGGGCAGCCCGCGCGCCTCGGCGAAGAACGGCTCCGCGCGGGTCCGGAAGACGGAGACGACCTCGACCTCGATGCCGGGACGCTCGGCGAGGTGCCGCGCCTGGGTGTACGTGGCGAGCTCGGTGCCGCCCATCTCGTCGCCCCAGCCGAGCAGGTACGTGATCTTCATGAGCTCTCCTCCGCGGAGTCCCGGGCGGCTTCGGTGATGTCCCAGCACGTCACCGCGAACGCGCCGGAGCTGGTGAAGTGGGCGTGCGCCCGGACGAGCGCGCCGCCCGGCAGTGCGTGGACGCGGAAGGGGGTGGGGTAGGCGGCGGAGGGGTCCCGCACATCGGTCAGCCACCGTCCGACGGCGAGCGGGCCGACCCGGAAGTCCCACACCCACTGCCCGGCCCCCGCCCCGGCCATCGCGCCGAGCGGCACCCGCAGCGTGAACGCCTCGCCCTGCCAGTCCACTTCGGCGGGCACGACCACCCCGTCCCGCCGCCGCACGGCCTCGGCCCCGCCGCGCAGGCCCCCCGCGACGAGCCTGCCGTGCACCGTGATGCCGTCCCCCGACGGCACGAACCGCACCAGTTCCGCGCGCGGCCGCGACCGCGTCGCCTGGAGCACGGCCCGCCCGCTGCGGGCCCGGACGACCCGGACGAGGGTGCCGGTCAGCGGGTCGGGGGCGTGCGGTGCGGTCGGGGTCGCGGGCGGGGTGCCGCCGTCGGCGGGCGCGAGACCGTACCGCCGTACGCGGCCGTCGGCGCCCCGCGTCTCGACGGTCAGCCGCCACACGCCGTCCCGCATCCCGCGCAGGGTCGCCGTGGCGGTCAGCAGCGGGGCGGCGCCGGTGTGCGGTTCGTGCACGAGGGGGACGGCGAACCTGCGGTGGCCGCGGGTGATG
>NZ_LIPN01000215.1 GCF_001418325.1 Streptomyces atriruber
GCGTGGTGGTCCCGCGCGTGGTGGTCCCGGGGCCGGGCTTGGGGCGGCGGGGGTGAGTTCGGGCTAGCGGCAGACCGCGAACGCGTCGAGGGCGACGGCTCCCTGCCCCCGTGGCAGCACCATGAGCGGGTTGATGTCCAACTCCGCGAGGTCGTCCCCGAGTTCCAGCGCCATGCGCTGCACCCGCAGCACGACTTCGACGAGCGCGTCGATGTCCGCGGGCGGCGCACCCCGCACTCCGTCCAGCAGGGCGCGCCCGCGCAGCTCGGACAGCATCGCCTTCGCCTGGTCCTCGCCGAAGGGCGGCACCCGCACGGCCGCGTCCCGCAGGACCTCCACGAGTACGCCGCCGAGCCCGACCGTCACCGTCGGTCCGAACAGCGGGTCGTGCGTGACGCCGACGACCATCTCGACGCCCCGCTCGACCATCTGGCAGACCAGGATGCCGTCCAGCGTGACGCCCTCGTAGCGGGCGATGTCCGTGAGCTCCCGATAGGCGTCCCGCACCTGGCTCGCCGAAGTCAGCCCGATCTTCACCAGGCCCAGTTCGGTCTTGTGCGCGAGCTGCGCCCCCGAGGCCTTCATGACGACCGGGTAGCCGACGAGCCCGGCAGCCCGGACGGCCGCCGCCGCGCTGGTCACCAACTGCTCCCGCGGCACCCGGATCCCGTACGCGCGCAGCAGCTGCTTCGCCGCGTGCTCGCTGAGCTGCTGGCCGGGCCGCATCAGGGCCTGCGCCTTGCGGAAGGAGGGCGAAGGGGTCCGCGGCGCCTCGTCGAAGGGGGAGCGGTAGCCGGTCGTGAAGCGGTGGTGGTCCAGATAGGCGCGCACCGCCGTGATGCAGTTGGCGAAGGTGCGGAAGGTCGCGACGCGCGAGGAGCCGAGGAGCGTCTCGCGGTAGGCGTCCTCGGTGCCGACCGGCGAGCCCCACACCACGCACACCAGCTTGTCCGTCTGCTCCGCCGCGTCCACCAGGTCCTGCGCGAGCTTGTCGCTCATCGGCGGGAAGGGGCCGGTGATCGGACAGATCAGCACCCCCACCTCGGGGTCGTCCAGGATCGCGTCGATGATCTTGCGGCCGCGCCAGTCGCCGACGGGGTGCCCGCCGTTGTCGACGGGGTTGGCGACGTTCAGGTACTCGGGTATCCACTGGTGCAGCTCCGTCTGCTTGGCGTCGGAGAGCGTGGGCAGCCGGAGACCGGCCTCGGTCGCCAGGTCCGAGAAGTGCGCGCCCGTGCCGCCCGAGATCGAATAGACGGCGACGCCGTCGGCCCGCGGCGGCCGGGCCCGCGCCAACAGTGCTGAGGTGTCCTGGAGTTCGTCGAGACCGTCGACGCGGATCACGCCGAACTGCCGCATCGCGGCGTCCACCACCGTGTCGGCCCCGGTCAGCTTGCCGGTGTGTGAGGCGGCCATGCGGGCGCCCGTCTCGGTGCGGCCGACCTTCACGGCGACGACGGGCACCCCGCGGCGGGCCGCCCGGTCGGCGGCGAGCAGGAAGGCGCGGCCGTCCTTGAGGCCCTCGACGTAGCAGGCGATGGCGCCGACCTCGGGCCGTTCGGCGAAGTAGGAGATGAAGTCGGAGGTCTCCAGGTCGGCCTCGTTGCCGGTGGGCGCCCAGTGGGAGAGGCGTACGCCCAGTTCCTGCATGGTGAAGACGGGGCGGCCCTGGTGGCCGGACTGGGTGATCAGCGCGACGGCGGGTCCTTCGAGGTCCTCGCGGAACTTCTCGAAGGCGTTGAGGTTGGTGTTCGGCCCGAGCAGCCTGAGGCCGGAGCGCTGGACGGCGGCCGCGAGCCGTTCCTGGGCGGCCGCGCCCTCCTCGCCGGTCTCGGCGAACCCGGAGGCGAAGGCGACGGCGAACCGCACCTTCTCCTCGGCGAGCTGCTCGATGACGGGCAGCGGGTCGCCGACGAGGAGCACGGCCAGATCGACCTGTTCGGGCAGGTCGGCGACGGAGGGGAAGCAGGGGATGCCGAAGACGGACCGACGGGTGGGGTGCACGGGGTGCAGACGCGCGCCGACGCGTTCGGCCCAGGCGATGAGTTGGCGGGTGATGCCGGTGTTGGGGCGCCCCTCGGCGTCCGACGCGCCGACGACGGCGACGGAGGCGGGGCGGAAGAAGCGGTCGAGATCGGGTACGCCGGCGTACAGCGGTCGGCCGCTGACGTCCAGGTCGTCCGCCGTGGCGGCCCTGCCGTGGACGGCGTTGGGAGGGAGTTCGCCGCAGGCCACAACATGGGCGCGGCGGGGGTCGGTGGTGAAGGTGCCGTGAGTCGATCCAAGCATCGGTCCGCCCGCTCCTGTGTGACAGCACTTAACTGACGCATAGTCAGATTACTGAACTGACGCTGTGTCAGGAATGGGGCTGCACGCAAAGCCTGGCGCCGAGGGCGGTGCGGGGGTGGCGCTTCGGGGGCGGGGTGACCTTGTTCCGCCCCTGGTCGTCAACGGAACCGCAGAATCCGATCGTTGCCAAGGTCGCGAATCGGCCGATGGGAGGGGTGAGGGCGGAGGTTCGGATGCGGCTGCGGGGGTGTTGTGGCCGGGCGCGCAGTTCCCCGCGCCCCTTTCGGGGCGCCCCGGAAGGGCGCCCCGAGGCCCTTCGGTGGCACCCGGCAGCTCCCGGACTGGCCGCCAGTGTGTGTCAAAAGGGCCCCGTCCGGGCGCGTCGGTACGCGGCCGACGGGAGGGACGGGAAAATCAGCGGGCTATCGCCTTCGCGATCTTCTCGGCGTCCCTGGCCAGTTCGCGGAGCATGCCGCTGATCGGGTTGGTGAAGCCGGTGAAGTACAGGCCGGGGGCCTGTTTCGGCGCTCTGGGACCGTGGCAGGTCGGGCGGCCGCGGGCGTCGAGGACGTCGAGGTCGCCGACGAGTCCTTCGAGGGCGCGCCGGTAGCCGGTCGCCGCGATGACGACGTCCGGGCCGATCCTCGTGCCGTCGGCGAGGGCGACCTTTCCGTCCTCGAACGATTCGACGGCCGAGACCGGTTCGACCCGCCCCTTGCGCACGGCGTCGATCAGGCCGACGTCCTGCACCGGGATCGCGCCCTGCCTGACGCGTGTGTACAGGCCGGTGTCGGGGCGCGGCAGCCCCTGCGCCGCGAGGTCGGGGACGCCGACCCTCGCGATCGGCCTCGCGAGCCGGTCCACCAGGGCGACGGGCAGCCTCCGGCACAGGATGCCGGTGCGCTGGGCGGGCCACCCGGCCGTGGAGCGGCGCACGATGTGCGGGACGGTGCGGACGGCGAGGCGGACCCGGGCGGCGCCGCCCTCGACGAGGTCGACGGCGATCTCGGCGCCGGTGTTGCCGACGCCGACGACCAGGACGTCCTTGCCGGTGTAGGGGCCGGGGTTGCGGTAGTCCGCGGCGTGCAGGAGTTCACCGGTGTAGGTGTCGCGGCCGGGCCAGTCCGGGAGGTGGGGCGTGTGGTTGTAGCCGGTGGCGATCACCACCGCGCTGCCGGTGAGCTCGCGCCCGCCGGTGGCGCGCAGCAGCCAGCCGGTGCCGTCGCCGGTGCGTTCCAGGCCGGTCACCTCGACCCCGGTGACGACGTCGAGCTGGTGGTGCTCGGCGTACTTCTCCAGGTAGCGGACCACGTTGTCGCGCGACACCCAGCGGCCGAACGACCGGGGGATGGGCAGCCCCGGCAGGGCGGAGAGGCGACGGGTCGTGTGCAGGTGGAGGCGGTCGTAGTGACCGCGCCAGGAGGTGCCGACGTGGTCGGACTTCTCCAGGACGACCGCGCGGACACCGCGTGCGCGCAGGGCCGCCGCGGTGGCGAGACCGCCGGGGCCGCCGCCGATGACGTACACGGGGCGGTCCTGCACGAGCGTAAGCGGAGGGGTCGGGTCGACAGCCATGACTGGAGAGTAATCGCGCGATTACTTGATGGGTGACGGTCAAGTCCGAAAGCGATTGCGAATTGATCACGGGCGTACGGGATGTACGGGGCGTACGGCTCTTGCGCATCCGGTGTCCCATGAGTTGAACTGACGTACCGTCAGAAGTGTGTCACCGCCGGAAACGTGTGATCCCCGGACCGAGGAGGAGAGGCCGCGGAGCGGGTCCCTCGGGTCCGTACGTCGCGGGCGGGGCCTTCGTTGCGTGGAGGGAGCCGGTGACGGGAGGGCGGGCGGCGGACGGGGTGCCGGACGGCTTTGGCCGGTTCTCTTTCCCCGGCTTCTTC
>NZ_LIPN01000216.1:0-10398 GCF_001418325.1 Streptomyces atriruber
ACGGACCCGGGTCCGTACTGGGACTGGGACCGGTACATGCGCCTGGTCCGCGCCGAGCGGGACAGGCCCGAGAAGCCGACGGGGTCCGCGAAGCCCGGAAAGAAGGACTAGTCCGGACCGGCCCGCTCGGCCCGGCTAGCTCAGCCCCGCCGTCCGCGCCCGGTCCACCGCCGGGCCGATCGCCGCCGCCACCGCATCGACATCCGCCTTCGTCGACGTATGGCCGAGCGAGAAGCGCAGGGTGCCGCGGGCCAGGTCGGGATCGGTGCCGGTGGCGAGCAGCACATGGCTGGGCTGGGCGATGCCCGCCGTGCACGCGGAGCCGGTGGAGCACTCGATGCCCTGGGCGTCGAGGAGCAGCAGCAGGGAGTCGCCCTCGCAGCCGGGGAACGTGAAGTGCGCGTTGGCGGGCAGCCTGCCGTCCGGGTACGGGTCGCCGCCGAGGATCGCGTCGGGGACCGTCGAGCGGACGGCGGCCACCAGGTCGTCGCGGAGCGCGCCGATCTCCGCGGCGAACTGCTCGCGGTGCGCCGCGGCGTACTCCCCCGCGACGGCGAACGCCGCGATGGCGGGCACGTCCAGCGTCCCCGAGCGCACGTGCCGCTCCTGGCCGCCGCCGTGCAGCACGGGCACGGGGCTGTACTCACGGCCGAGGAGCAGCGCGCCGATGCCGTAGGGCCCGCCGATCTTGTGACTGGAGACGGTCATGGCGGCGAGCCCGGAGGCGGCGAAGTCGACGGGGATCTGGCCGTAGGCCTGGACGGCGTCGGCATGCAGCGGGACGTCGAACTCCTGAGCGACGTCGGCCAGTTCCCGGATCGGCTGGATGGTGCCGATCTCGTTGTTGGCCCACATGACGGTGGCCAGGGCCACGTCGTCGGGGTTGCGCGCGATGGCCTCGCGGAGGGCTTCGGGGTGCACGCGGCCGTGCGTGTCGACCGGCAGGTATTCGACGGTGGCGCCCTCGTGCTCGCCGAGCCAGTGCACGGCATCCAGGACGGCGTGGTGCTCGACGGGGCTGGCGAGCAGTCGGGTGCGGGCCGGTTCCGCGTCGCGTCGCGCCCAGTAGAGGCCCTTCACGGCGAGGTTGTCCGCCTCGGTGCCGCCGGAGGTGAAGACGGTTTCGCTGGGGCGGGCGCCGAGCGACTCGGCGAGTGTCTCGCGGGCCTCCTCGACGGTGCGTCGGGCCCGGCGCCCCGCCGCGTGCAGCGAGGAGGCGTTGCCGGTGACGGCGATCTGCGCGGTCATCGCCGCGATCGCCTCCGGGAGCATCGGAGTGGTCGCTGCGTGGTCGAGGTAGGCCATGGTGCGCACGATTCTACGAGCCGTGCGGGGCCCTTCGCCCCGGTGGTATCAGCCCGCGAGACCCCAGGACAGAGTGTTGTCCGCCGAAACGAGCACGGCGAGGACGACGAGGTCGGCCACGCCGAGCCCGAGTCCGAGCAGCGCGCGGCCCTTGCGGGTGGTGCCGCGCCACAGGGCGATGCCCGCGAGGACGATCGCGACGGGGCCGAGGAAGAGGTTCAGGACGAGCAGTCCGAGCAGGCCGAGGACGAAGGAGGCGACGGCCATGCCGTCGGTGTCCCGCCGTCCGGTGGGCCGGGTCTCCTCGGTGCGGGCGGGGGCCGCGACGGCCTGGGGGCGGGTTGCGGTGCTTTCCATGGTGCGACTCCTGGCAGGTGGAGGTGTCGTACGGAGTGGATCGGCGGTGGCCGGGGGTGCCTCAGCGGTGCCGGGCGCGGCGCTCGCGCACCGCGAAGACCGCGAGCCACACGCCGATCACGACGGCGGCGACGAGGCTGACCGGAAGCGGGGCGTGTGCCACGGAGCCCATGGCGACACCCAGCAGCAGTAGGGCGGCGACAAGGAAGAGCATGTGATCCCTCTCGATTCGGTGAACGCTTGTGGTAACAGTTGTTCACTGACTCTGGAGTCTACTCCCTTCCCGGCTTCCAAAAGTCGGAGAACAGTTGTTAACTGCATGGCATGAGTCACACCCTCGGCATCCGGCAGGCCCAGAAGCAGAAGACCCGGCAGGCACTCCTCGACGCGGCCCTCCAGCTGCTCGAGGAGCAGAGCCTCAGCAGCCTGGGCCTGCGCGAGGTCACCCGCGCCGTGGGCGTCGCCCCCACCGCCTTCTACCGGCACTTCCGTGACACCGCCGACCTGGGCGTGACCCTGGTCGAGGAGACGCTCGGCAGCCTGCACACGACGCTCACCGCGATGCTGGCGTCGGAGACCGGCGACAGCGAGCAACGCATCGCGGGCACGGTCGAGTTGATAGCCGGATACGTCCACGCCCACCCCGCCCACGTCCGCTTCATCGCCCGCGAGCGGCACGGGGGCGTACGGGCGGTGCGGGACGCGATCGGCGCCCAACTGGACCTGTTCGCCCAGGAGGTGGCGGAGCAGTTCGCCCAGGAGGCGCCGACGTCGCGGTGGACCGAGGACGATCTGCTGATGCTGGCGGGGATGTACGTCGATCACATGGTGATGACCGCGTCGTCCTTCCTGGACGCGGGCCCCGGGACGGCGGAGGAGGCACGGGTGGCGGACGTCGCCCGCAGACAGCTGCGCCTGGTGGGCCTGGGCCGCATGCACTGGCAGGACGACCACTGAACACCGCTCGACACCCGGCAACCGACGCTCGACGCAGACCGTAAGGAGCTATTAGCATTACGGTCATGACGGCTGCACGAGACTCCTGGATCCTCGACCAGACCTTCGCCAGCTCCTCCGGCACCGTGCGCTGGGCCGCCCTCGGCCCGGCCGACGCCCCGCCCGTCGTCCTGGTCCACGGCACGCCCTTCTCGTCGTACGTGTGGCGCGACATCGCCCGCTCACTCTCCGGCGAACACCGCGTGTACGTCTGGGACCTGCCGGGGTACGGCGCCTCGGAGATGCGGGCCGGGCAGGACGTGTCGCTCGCCGCGCAGGGCCGGGTCCTCACCGAGCTGCTCGCCCACTGGCGCCTGGACCACCCCGCCGTCGTGGCCCACGACTTCGGCGGCTGCGTGTCCCTGCGCGCACACCTGCTGCACGGCGCCCGCTACGAACGTCTCGCCCTCGTCGACCCGGTGGCACTCGCCCCCTGGGGCTCCCCCTCCTACCGGCTGCTCGGCGAGAACGCGGACGTGTTCGCCCGGCTGCCGCCCGCGCTGCACCGGGCCATGATCCGTGAGTACGTCGCCTCGACGAGCCCGCGCGGACTGCATCCGGCCGCGCTCGACCGCCTCGTGGAGCCCTGGTGCACCGAGGAGGGGCAGGCCGCCTTCTACCGGCAGATCGCGCAGAACGACCAGCGGTTCACCGACGAGATCCAGGGCAGGTACGGCGAGCTGGAGCTGCCCGTCCTGATCTGCTGGGGCACCGAGGACCCCTGGATCCCCGTGGCCAGGGGCAAGGAGCTCGCGGCTCTCGTCCCCGGCGCCGAGCTGCGGCTGATCGAGGGCGCGGGGCACCTCGTCCAGGAGGACGCCCCCGCCGAACTCACGGGCGAGCTGGGCCGCTTCTTGCGCGCGGCCCCCGCCCGCAAGGACTAGGGCCCGCCAGGCCCTAGCTCAGCCGGGCCCGTGCCAGCTGGCGCGACTGGGCCACGAGGCGGTCCTCGCTGTCCCAGACCTCGGCGTCCTCCTCCAGGAAGCCGCCCGCGAGGTTGCGGGTGGTGATCGAGACGCGCAGCGGGCCGGGGGCCGGGCGGTGGCGGACGTGGACCGTCAGCTCGACGGTCGGGACCCAGCCGGTCAGGCCCATCTCGAAGGCGGTCGGCGGCAGCGCGTCGACGGCGAGCAGCAGCGACAGCGGGTCCGCGTCGCGGCCGTCCGCGAGACCGAACCAGGCCCGCATCTCGCCCTTGCCGGACGGCTGCCCGAGCGCCCAGCCGAGGGTGGCCGGGTCGAGCTTGAGGAAGAGGCGGTCGGCGATGGCCGAACTGCCGGGGACCGGGCGGTGGTCGGGGGCGTCCTGCGCGCCGAAGCACTGGTCGAGCGGCGGGATGGCGGGCGGCTCGGCCGTGGTGCGGACGTCGTCGGGGAGCGCGTCGAGGTCTCCGTACGAGGCGAGCACCCGGATCCGCTCGACCTCGCGGCCCTCCTCGTCGTACTGGAAGAGCGAGGCCTGTCCGGTGGAGAGCGAACGGCCGCCGCGCACCACGTCCGTGCGGATGACGGCGGGGCCGGGGCTCGACGCGGTGAGGTAGTGCGCCGAGACGGTGAAGGGGTCGGCGTGCGGGAGGGCGTCCGCGAGGGCGCGGCCGATGACGGCGAGGAGATAGCCGCCGTTGACGGCGCTGATGATCGTCCAGCCGGCGGACAGCTCGGTGTCGTAGACACCGGGTTCGCGCCGGGTCACCGCGGTGTCGCGGTCGAACTCGCTGTCGCCGATGCGCGCGGGCACCGATGCGGGAATTGATGCTGCCGTGGCCATGGCAGCAACGTACAACATTAGATTACTGAGCGGTAGCTTTTCTGGTCGGCATCATGGGTTCACGGCGTCTCCTCCGCCTCCGCCTCCACCGCGGTGGACCGGCGGTTCCAGGCCCGCGGTGCCCGCCAGTGGTAGCGCATCGCGAGCAGCCGCAGGGTGAACGCCGTCACGACCGCGATGCTGCTGGTGACGGCAGTCAGCTGCTCGTAGTGGATGCACAGGGCGACCATCGTGGCGCCCACGATGGCGGGGACCGCGTACAGGTCGCGGTCCCAGCGGACCAGCGAGGGCACTTCGTTGGCGACGATGTCGCGCAGGACACCGCCGCCCACCGCGGTCATCAGTCCCAGGGTGGCCGACGCGGTGAGGCCGAGCCCGTAGTCGTACGCCTTGGTCGTGCCCGTCACACAGAACAGGCCGAGGCCCGCCGCGTCGAAGACGTTCACCGCGAGCTGCGTGCGCTCCACCTCCGGGTGCAGGAAGAAGACCAGGAGGGCCGCGAGCAGCGGAGTGATGAAGTAGCCGAGGTCGGTGAAGGCGGCCGGCGGGACCGCCCCGATGACCAGGTCGCGGAAGACCCCTCCGCCCAGCGCGGTGACCTCGGCGAGGACGGCGATGCCGAAGACGTCGAAGTTCTTGCGCACGGCGAGCAGCGCGCCGGAGATCGCGAAGACGAAGATCCCCACGATGTCGAGCGAGTGCTGGACGGAGGGGGTGAACAGATCCAGGAGCACGCGCCATTCTTACCCGTGGCCGCGCCGGCCTCTCCGCGACCTTCACCGCGATTTGAGGGTTGAGGGGGTCCGGTGGCCGTACAGCAGGACCTCATGGCTCCCAAAGCCTCACAAAGGACTTCAATGACACGCTTGAAGCCATGAGATTCCTGTTGGAGATCGACATGGGTGAGACGGCGTTCGAGGGGCAGGCCGCCGACGAGCTGGGCCGGATCCTGCGGTACTGGGGCGGCAACCTGCGGCACTACGCGCTGGAGCCCGGCGCCGGCGAGGCGGTGTACGACTCCGCGTACCGCGAGGTCGGCGCCTGGCGGATCACCGCGAGGGAAGCGCCGGCTTCCCCTTCGTGAAGAGCCAGGTGTCGAAGAGCTCGTCGAGCTGCTCGCCGGAGATCTTCTCGGCGAGCCGCACGAAGTCGGCGGTGGCCGCGTTCCCGTTCCGGTACTGCTTCGCCCAGGCCTTGAGGAGCGCGAAGAAGTCCTTGTCGCCGATGCGCTCCCTGAGCACCTGGAGCGTCATCGCGCCGCGCTGGTAGACGGCGGAGGCGAACATGGTGTCGCGCTGCGGGTCGCCGACGACGATCTGCCAGAAGGCCGAGTCGGCGGGGCGCGAGTTGTAGCCCGCGAGGAAGGCGTCATGGGCGGTCTGGGTGCCCTTGTGCTCGCTCCACAGCCACTGGGAGTAGGTCGCGAAGCCCTCGTTGAGCCAGATGTGGTTCCACTTCTCGACCGACACCGAGTCGCCGAACCACTGGTGGGCGAGCTCGTGGGCGATGGTCGACTCGCTGCGGATCGCGGAGTACACCGGCTTGGTCTGGGTCTCCAGGGAGAAGCCCGCCTGCGGCATGTCGTCGACGATCGCGCCGGTCTCCTCGAAGGGGTAGGGGCCGAAGACCTTCGACCAGTAGTCGGTGACCTCGGCCGTGACGCCGTACACGTCGACGTTGTTGCTGTTCTCCAGGACGGGGTCGATGGCGACGTAGATCGGGGTCCCGCCCGGGGTCGTGCCCTTCTTCACGTCGAACCTGCCGATGGTGGCGGTCGCGAGATAGGTCGCCATGGGCTCGGTCTCGCGCCAGTGGGCGACGGTCCGGCCGCCCTTGTCGTACGTGCCGACGAGGCGGCCGTTGGAGACCCCCGTCAGGCCCTTGGGCGCCTTGATGCGGATGTCGAAGGCGGCCTTGTCGGAGGGGTGGTCGCTGGAGGGGAACCAGGTGGACGCGGCGTTCGGCTCGCAGGCCACGAAGACGCCGTCGGTGGTCTTCATCCAGCCGTAGTCGGAGCCGAAGACGATGGGGCCGCTGAGCGGCTCGGGCACGCCGCCGTAGGTGACCGTCACCGTGAAGTTCTTGTTCTTGCGCAGGGCGTCGCGCGGCGTGATGCGGATCTCGTCGCCGGTGCGCGTGAACTGGGCGCGTCTGCCGTTCACTTCGATCCGGGTGACCGTCAGCTTCTGCAGGTCGAGGTCGAAGGACGACAGGTCCTGGGTGGCGCGCGCGGTGATCGTGGTGCGGCCGTCGAGGCGGTCCGTGTCCGGGTCGTAGGCGACGTCGAGACCGTAATGGCGTACGTCGAAGCCGCCGTTGCCGAGCTGGGGGAAGTAGGGGTCGCCGACGCCGTCGGAGCCGGGGTGGGGCGCGGGGGCCGCGGCGATCAGACAGAAGGAGAGCGCCGCGGTCGCGAGCGCTCCCAGACGTGCCGAACGGGAGAGTGCCATGAGTCTTCCCTTCGAACGCGTTCCGATGGGGTGTCCGGTGGATCGGACACGCAGACTCTGCACTCTCCCGCCAGGGCATGTACATGACCCGTAACGCGTACTTCGTCCGGGTCAACTTGCCCTATCAGTCAGTCGACTTCTGACCCTTCTCCTTCGAAGCCTCACCCTTTGAAGCAGCGACTTCCGGCTCTTCGGCAGCCTCCGGCTTCGCAGCGGCTTCCGGCTTCGCAGCGGCTTCCGGCTTCGCGGCGGCCTTCGGCTTCGCGGTGGCCTCCGGCTCCTCGGCGGACTCCTCCGCCTTGGACACCACCGACACCACCTCGATCGCCTCCTTGGCCACCGAGAGGAGCTTGGTGTCCTCGGGCGCCTGGTCCTCGGCGTTCTCCGGGTGGTGGCACGCCACCTGGTGCCCGGAGGCCAGCGCGAGCAGCGGCGGCTCCTTCGTCTTGCAGATCTCCGTCGCCTTCCAGCACCGCGTGTGGAAACGGCAGCCGGAGGGCGGGTCGATCGGCGAGGGGACGTCGCCGCGGAGCAGGATGCGCTCGCTCTTGACGCCGCGCCGCTTGGGGTCGGGCACCGGCACCGCGGAGAGCAGCGCCTTGGTGTACGGGTGCATCGGCGTGGAGTAGAGGTCCTTGCGGTCCGCCAGCTCCACGATCTTGCCGAGGTACATCACCGCGATGCGGTCCGACACGTGCCGGATGACCGACAGGTCGTGCGCGATGATCACGTACGTGAGGCCGAGCTCGTCCTGCAGGTCGTCCAGGAGGTTGACCACCTGGGCCTGGATGGAGACGTCCAGGGCCGAGACCGGCTCGTCCGCCACGACCAGCTTCGGACGGAGCGCCAACGCCCGCGCGATGCCGATGCGCTGGCGCTGACCGCCGGAGAACTCGTGCGGGTACCGGTTGTAGTGCTCGGGGTTGAGCCCGACGCGCTCCAGCATCTCCTGCACGGTCTTCTTCACGCCGCCCTCGGGCTTGACGCCCTGGAGCTTGAAGGGCGCGCCGACGATCGTGCCGATGGTGTGCCGGGGGTTCAGCGACGAGTACGGGTCCTGGAAGATCATCTGCACGTCGCGGCGGAACGGACGCATGCCGCCCGTGCCCAGGTGCGTGATGTCCGTGCCCTCGAACTCGACGCGTCCGCCGGTCGGTTCGAGCAGACGCGTGATCAGCCGCCCCATCGTCGACTTGCCGCAGCCGGACTCGCCGACGACGCCGAGGGTCTCCCCGGGGCGCACGTCGAAGGTGAGCCCGTCGACCGCCTGGACGGCCGCCACCTGGCGCTGGAGCAGCCCCTTCTTGATGGGGAAGTGCTTCACCAGGCCGTCGACCTTGAGCAGTGGCTCGGGCGAGCTCTGCGTCTGCGCCGGGATCGTCATCTCCTGGCCCTTCACGTCATCGTTCACAGCTTCGGCGCAATCTCTTCGGTCCAGATCCGGGTGCGCTCGTCCTGCGACATGTGGCAGGCGGAGTAGTGCCCGTCGGCCACCAGGCGCAGCTCGGGGCGCTCGCTGCGGGTGATCTGATCCTTGGGGATGTCCGCGTAGGGGCAGCGCGGGTTGAAGGCGCAGCCGCTCGGCAGGTTGATCAGGCTGGGCGGGGAGCCCTTGACCGGGATCAGCCGGTCGGTCTCCTCGCGGTCGATGCGGGGCATCGAGCCCAGCAGGCCCCAGGTGTAGGGGTGCTGGGGTTCGTAGAAGACCTTCTCGGCCGCGCCGCGCTCGACGCACCGGCCGCCGTACATGACCAGGAGCTCGTCCGCCATCTCGGCGACCACGCCCAGGTCGTGCGTGATCATGATGACCGCGGAGCCGAACTCCTTCTGCAGGTCCCGGATGAGGTCGAGGATCTGCGCCTGGACGGTCACGTCGAGGGCGGTGGTCGGCTCGTCCGCGATGAGCAGCTCGGGGTTGTTCACCAGCGCCATGGCGATCATCGCGCGCTGGCGCATGCCGCCCGAGAACTCGTGCGGGTAGGAGTCGACGCGCTTGTCCGGCTGGGGGATCCCGACCCGGTCGAGCATCTCGATCGCCCGCTTGCGGGCGGTCTTCTTGTCGACGTCGTTGTGGACCCGGTACGCCTCGGTGATCTGCTTGCCGATGGAGTAGTACGGGTGCAGCGCGGAGAGCGGATCCTGGAAGATCATCGCCATCTCGCGGCCGCGCAGCTTGCGCACCTCGTCGGCCGGGGCGCTCAGCAGCTCCGTCCCGTCCAGCCAGATCTCGCCGGAGATCTGCGCCTTGCGGGAGCCGTACTGGCCGGCGGTGTGCAGGCCGAGGATGCCGAGCGAGGTGACCGACTTGCCGGAGCCCGACTCGCCGACGATGCCGAGGGTCTTGCCCTTCTCCAGCTGGAAGCTGAGCCCGTCGACGGACTTGACCAGGCCGTCGTCGGTCGGGAAGTGCACCTTGAGGTCGCGCACCTCGAGGAAGGCGGAGGGAGCGGACGAGCCGGCGACGGGCTCGCCCACCGCTGCTCCGCTCTTGGACAGTTCGGTCATCCCAGCCTCACTCGCGGGTCGATGACGGCGTACAGAAGGTCGACGACGAGGTTGGCGATGGCGATCGCGAGCGCCGCGAACAGCGTGACACCAAGAATGACGGGCAGGTCCTTGCTGCTGATGGCCCGGACCGCTTCGAGGCCGAGCCCCGGCAGGTTGAACGTGGACTCGGTGAGCACGGCGCCGCCCATGAGCACGCCGAGGTCGAGTCCGAAGACGGTGAGGATCGGGGTCATCGCGGAGCGCAGCGCGTGCTTGCGGATGACGGTGGCCTCGCCGAGGCCCTTGGCGCGGGCGGTACGGATGTAGTCCTCGCCCAGCACTTCGAGCATGGTCGCTCTGGTGAGGCGGGCGTACATCGCCGCGTTGAGGAAGGCGAGGACGATCCACGGCAGGATCAGTGTCTGCAGCCAGACATCGATCGAGTCGTCCGTACTGAGGCTGTCCGCGATCTTCACCCAGCCGAGTTGGTGGACGAAGAGGCCCATCGCGATCATGCCGGTGAAGAAGACGGGGAGCGAGACACCGCCGAGGGCGATGGTCATCGCGGAGCGGTCCCAGATCGTGCCCCGCTTGAGGGCGGAGACGACACCGGTGGCGACACCCGCGGCGAGCCACAGGACACAGGCACCGGCGGCGAGCGCGGCGGTGACGGGCAGGGCGTCCTTGAGGGTCTCCCAGACGGGCGCCTCGGTACGGAAGGAGTAGCCGAAGCAGGGTGCCGGGCAGTGCGTGACGTCAGTGCCGTTGACGTAGTCGCGCCCCATCGGGATGCCCTTGATGAAGTCCCAGAACTGGACGAGCAGCGGGTCGTCGAGTCCCAGTTTGGTCCGGATGCCTTCGATCTGCTCGGCTCCGGTGGCCTTGCCGGCGAAGAGGACGGCGATGTCCTGTCCCGCCCACTTGGGCAGCATGAAGAAGACGGTGAAGGTCGCGAGCAGTACGACCAGCACCATGATGATTACGGCGAACAGGCGCCGGATGAGATAAGCAAGCACTGTGCGCGGCCCGGCGGTGG
>NZ_LIPN01000216.1:10455-37390 GCF_001418325.1 Streptomyces atriruber
CGGCGGTGGAACTACAACTACTGCTTCCCTGACGGGAAGTGTGTGACAGCTACGGGTGTTACTTGACGACGCCGAGCGAGGCGTAGTCGTAACGGCCGTTGTAGCCGTCGGACATGTAGGCGTTGGTCAGCCGCGACCCGCGCCAGGTGATGTTCTTCTCGTAGAGGAAGGGCATCCAGTCGGCCTGGTCGAGGATCCTCTTGTCGAGCTGCTTGTAGACATCGCCGGCCGCGGCCGGGTCGGTCTCCGCGATCGCCTTGTCGAAGAGCGCGTCGACCTTCTTGTCCTTGATCTGCGACTCGTTGTAGTTACCGGTCGGGTTCAGGAAGCGGCTGTCGAACAGCGGCTGCGCGTAGCCCTGGCCGGACGGGAAGTCCGGGCCCCAGCCGCTCATCGTCATGCCGTAGCCGCGCTTCTTCACGACGGACGGCGAGCCGGTGATGCTGGCGGTGTCGGCGCCGTCGAGGGAGTCGACCTGGACCTTGATGCCGACCTTGTCGAGCGCCTGCTGCAGCGACTCGGCGGCGTCGACCTCACCCGGCTGGTTGGTGCGGGCGGTGAGCTTGGTGGTGAAGCCGGTCGGCTTGCCGCACTGCTTCAGCTCGTCCTTGGCCTTGGCGACGTCCGGCTTGCCCTTGCGCTCCAGCACGCCGTACGGGTCGTACTTGCTGTAGCCGGGGATCGCCACGGGGAAGGTGCTGTTGGCGATGTCGCCGGCCGCGACCTTGCCGCCGCGGGTCTGCTGGATGCTCGCGAAGTCGGTCGCGTAGAACACGGCCTTGCGGCAGTGCACGTTGTCGAACGGCTTGGCGTTGTGGACGAGCGCGACGTAGCGCACGAAGGACGTGTGCATGTTGTCGACGTTGCCACGGTGGTCGGTGACGGCGCTGACGCGGCCGGACTGGGTCATGCCCGTGCCGTTGATGTCGAGGTCGAAGTCCCCCTCCATCAGCTTCTTGTCGTTCTCCTCCTGGTTGGCGGAGAACGTCACGTCGATCTTGTCGGGCAGCGCGGCGCGGATCGGGTCCGAGGACTTCTTCCACTTGTCGTTGCGGACCAGAACGAGCTTCTTGTTGGACTTGTACTCCTGGAACTTGTAAGGCCCCGCGGAGAACGGCCGCTGCGTGTACTTGGCCTTCGTGTCCTTGGCCTCCTTCACCGGCGAACCGGTGGGCATGGCCAGGAACTGCTCGAAGTCACCGTTGCGCTTCGGCAGCTTGAAGATGATCGTCTGGTCGTCGGGGGTCTCGATCGCGTCGAGGCCGCCCTTGTCCTTGTACGGGCCCTTGTACTTGCCCTTGGGGTCGAGCGTCTGGCGGATGTAGCCGGGACCACCGGTGATGGTGTCCGTCGCCCAGGCGCGCTCGATGCCGTACTTGATGTCCTTGGCGGTCAGCGCCGAGCCGTCCTCCCACGTAAGGCCGTCACGCAGCTTGTACGTGTAGGTCTTGCCGTCGTCGGAGATCTTCGCCGTGGAGGTCGCGAGGTCCGGGACCAGCTTCGTGCCCGCCTTGCCCGGCTTGGTGTCGTAGGTCACCAGCTGCCGGGTGTAGAAGCGCATGAAGTCCCACGTCATGCCGTAGTAGGCGCGCTGCGGGTCGGCGGAGTCCAGGTCCTGCTTGCCGACCATCTTCAGCGTGCCTCCCTTCTTCTTCGAAGGGTTGGCGATCTTGTTCAGCGCCGCGTTGTAACCGGCACCCTTCGAGTCGCTGTCGCCACCGTCACCGCCGCCGCACGCCGTGGTGGTCACCAGCGCCGCGACGACGAGGGCCGCACCGCTGGTGAGCCGTCGTTTCGTGGAACCTGTGGGCATTTTCTCGTAACCTCCGAGATCGCGGTCCCTGGCCTTGTGCTGCCGGAGAACCATGGTTAGAGCCACCTGACATGCGGCAGGGGCAAGCCAGTTGGGACCTTCTAGCGCGTCCCCTTCGGGTCGAGCGCATCACGCAGCCCGTCGCCGAAGAGGTTGAAGGCCAGGACGGTGATGAAGATCGTGACGCCCGGGAAGACCATGAACATCGGGTCGTGCTCATACGTCTTGAGCGCGTCGCGCAGCATGCCGCCCCACGAGGCCGTCGGCGGCTTGACGCCGGCGCCGAGGAAGCTCAGGGCCGCCTCCGTGAGGATGTTGGTCGGGATCATCAGCGTCGCGTAGACGGTGATGGGGGCGACCAGGTTGGGCAGCAGTTCGCGGAACAGGATGTGGCGCTTGCCGCCGCCGAGGCTGCGGGCCGCCTCCACGTACTCGCGCTCACGGAGCGAGAGCGTCTGGCCGCGGACGATGCGGCCGACGTACGGCCAGCCGAAGAAGCCGATGACCAGCACGAGGATGGCGACGCGCACGCTGGTGCCCTGGAGGCCGAGCAGATCGTCGGGGAGCACGGAGACCAGCGAGATGATGAAGAGCAGCTGCGGGAACGAGAGCAGCACGTCCATCACGCGGCTGATGACGGCGTCGATCCAACCGCCGAAGTAGCCCGCGATGATCCCGAAGAGGGTGCCGAGCGCCACGGCGACGATGGCCGCGAGGAACGCCACCAGGAGCGAGATGCGCGCTCCGTAGACGATCCGGCTGAAGATGTCGCGGCCCTTGTTGGGCTCGACCCCGAAGAGGAAGTCGCTGCTCACACCGCCGAGCGCGCCCTTGGGCAGGCCGGTCAGCTCGTCGACCTTGTCCTGGTGGAAGCCGTTGGGATCGTGGCCCAGCAGGTCCACGAGCAGGGGCGCGAAGATGGCGACCAGCACCAGGAGCAGCACGGTGATGCCGCCGGCCAGGGCGACCTTGTCCCGCTTGAGGCGGTTCCAGGCGATCTGCTTGAGGGACCGACCCTCGACCTTTTTCACCCCTGCATCAACTGCGGGGGCGACGTCCTCGGTCGGGTCCGCGTCCGCAGGTGTGTCATGCAATGGTGCCGTCATCGTGGCAGGGACCCCTCTCAACCGGTGGTGACCGGCCCGCACTTGCCGCTGTAGCGACGTGATCAGTCCGTCGTACGAAGGGGCGGAGGCCCCTGGAGCGGGAGTCTTCATCCACGTCGCGATCTGTTACCAGACTTGACGGGGAAAGGATGCGCAACCGTGATGCTGATCGAGGTGTTCCGTTATCCGGACGCGAGTGAACGAGGGGCGAACACGGGGCAGTTGGGTTGCAAGGCGTCACAGGAGCCCATAGGGCCCCACCCGCACCACAACGGACATCACGTCCGTCGGCGCTGCTCAGTACTGCGCGGGGTATCCGTACCCGCCCGCGGGCGCCGGGGCCGCCTGGGCCTCACGGTCGTAGAACGGCCTGGCATTGGCTCGTAGCCACATCGCGACCGGGTCGTAATCGTCCGACATCGCAACCGTCGAGACCGGCAGGCCCTCCGGGACGGCGGGGATGGACTGCTGCATCATCGTGCGCACGGCGTCGACCGACGGCGGCGAGGTGTCGTACACGTCGAGGCCGATGGCCAGATAAGGCGCACCGAGCGCCGGTTGCACCCAGGCGCGGCGCAGCGAGCGGACGACGGGCGTGCGGTGCGCGTTCTGCGTCAGCACGGCATAGAACTGGGGGATCTCGATGCTCGGCTCGGTGAGCCGGAGCGGCCCCGCGGGCAGCGCGTCGAGGCCCGTGGCGATGCGGCGCAGATCCAGCCATGGGATGCCGACGCCGCCGCCCGGCGCGTGCGGGTTGAGCCAGAGGCCGTAGTGGTCGGGGTACAGGGTGCGGGCGATGCCGGTGCCGCCCACCACCTCGTAGCTGCGGTTCCAGCCACTGGCGGACAGCTCCTGGGCGGAGGTCACACACGGTGCGTAGCCGAGGCCCTCGACCTCCATGTTCCCGTACTGGGCGTCGGGGGATCCGGCCTGGCCGTGCCAGAGCAGCATCCACACCTGCTCGGTGGCGAGCGCGCGCAGCAGTGCCTCGTACGCGTCGTAACGCCCCGGGGTGACCTGGCGCAGCAACTGCTCGACCTGTCCCCGAGCTCTCGAATCCGCTCGACCAGGGGAGGCCCCATCGCCCGCGGCCGTGCCCGACGCACTCACCCTTAACCGCCCCTTCGCGACGAACTCGGTGACCCCATGGAATCTGGAATACAGAGGAATGCAACCAGCTTAAGCGGCGATCCGGTGGTAGAAAGGCCGCACCTTCGCACGCAGCCAGTCCCCCACGGGGTCCTGCGCCACGTCGAGCAGCACCAGGTTCACCGGCCACGGGACCGGTGCCTGGCCCAGGGCACGGCCCAGCGCCTCCATGGGGAGGTCGCGCGCGTTGCCGTCCCAGGTGGACAGCTCGACGCCGACGAAGAGCGTCGGATCGTCCGTCTCCACGTTCGCCAGGCAGCGGCGCGCCGTGAGCACGACCCCCGCGGCCTCGAACTCCCGCGCCGCGGTGGCCAGGAAGTCCACCGGGTCCTCCTGCCAGTCCGGCTCGAACAGTCGCACCCGGCCACCGGTGCTCGGGCCGTCCAGTTCGGTGCGCCCGGTCCGGCAGAGCTCGGCGACGGCGGGCGGCGGCAGCGGGACGCCGACGGTGCCGTCCGGGTTCAGCGCGATGCCCAGCTGCGGGGGCAGGCCGCGGGCGAACTCGACGGCAGGCGCCACGGTGCAGCCCATCCGGTCGGCCGCATCGCCCAGCGCCTGGCGGAACTGCTGCTCGGAGGTGAAGACGGGGACGTACGCCTGGCCCTCGATCTCCAGGGTCGGCAGGTCCAGGGTGCCGCTGTCGGGGCCGCCGCCGCTCGGCAGCGGTATCCAGAGGTGGCTGCGGCCGAGCACCTCGACGATGCGGCCGCCCGCCGATGCGGGGGCGCCGAGCGAGGCCGCGAGGACCTCCTCCAGTTCGTTGCCCGGCCATCCACCGTACGGATGGGCATGTGCCTGCGCCGGAAAGTCCATCTGTCCAACCCCTGCTCGCGACCGCTCTGCCTGCGGCTCGAACCCTAACGCCGGTCGGCTCGGCGGTCGAAGGCGATCACCCTGAGCACCCGCGCGGCGGCCCGGTCGAGCAGCACGGCCGAGCGGCAGCCGAACGGCAGGTCGCCGCGCTCGGCGGCGGCGACCAGCCGGCCGACCGTTCTGCGGTGGCGGGCGAACGCGTACCGGGAGACGCCTCGGCCGCGCTCGTGCTGGCCCTGCAGCGCCGTGTCCACCGGGACGTCCAGCATCAGCAGGTGCAGGGCCGTGCCGCGCCGGGCGGCCTCGCGGGCGAGCCAGCGGCGCACCCAGGCCTGGGTGCCGCAGTCGTGCACGACGACGCTCGCCCCGGAGCGGAGCGTGCGGTGCAGCGAGGCGTAGTGCGCGAGGCGGACCAGGGGGCGGTAGACCGCGTACGGCAGCAGGCGGGGCATGCGGCCCGCCCAGCGGTCGCGGGTGTCCTGCGAGTCGATGCGCGGGCCCGTGACGGCCTGCCGCATCAGGGTCGATTTTCCGCCGCCGGGCAGCCCGGAGACGACGACCAGGTCGCCCTCGCCGAACGTGAGGCGGTGCGGGCTGTGGCCGGCCCGCTGCCGCAGGTCGCGGACGACGGCGACGGGGTGCCGGCCGCAGCTCTCCGCGGCCGGGGCAGGGGCAGAGGCCTGCTTGGGCAGCGCCACCCCCGTGGAAGTGGCATAGAGACTGGTCCTGCTGCGCACCGTGATCGGCCTCCCCATAGCGGTCACGTACTGCTTCCCCAGCAAGTGTAAAGAGAAGGTAATGCGACACAAGAGCACTCGGGGGTGACGGAACCCGCTGCCGGGCACGGGTCCCCCTGAACAGAGTCGCGTGCAATGATGTGCGCGCCAACTCCATACAGGCCGTTTGAATCCGCGCGGGAGAGTCTCCGGAGCCAGCTTGCGCTGTGCGCCCGGGGCGCCGAAGGAGCAAGTCCCTCCCTTGAATCTCTCAGGCCCCGTACCGCGCGGGCGAGGCACATCTGAAAAGCGGGCCGCTCCGGCGGTCCCACCCAAGGTGCAAGCCGGGCGTTCCGCGCAGCGGGACACTCTCGGCGAACCTCTCAGGTTCCGATGACAGATGGGGAGGATCGACCTCGCCCGTCATGCCCTGGGAGTTCCCTTCATGAGCACTGCCCCCCGTCTGACCGCCCTCGATGCCGTGCATCGCGCGCTCGGCGCGACCATGACCGACTTCGCGGGCTGGGACATGCCGCTGCGGTACGCCAGTGAGCGCGACGAGCACAACGCCGTGCGCACCAAGGCCGGTCTCTTCGACCTGTCGCACATGGGCGAGATCACCGTCAGCGGCCCCGAGGCCGTCGACTTCCTGAACTTCGCGCTGGTCGGCAACATCGGCTCCATCGGCGTCGGCCGCGCCCGCTACACGATGATCGTCGCCGAGGACGGCGGCATCCTGGACGACCTGATCGTCTACCGGCTCGGCGCGCCCGAGGCCCCGGAGTACATGGTCGTCGCCAACGCCTCCAACGCCCAGAACGTGCTGAACGAGCTGAGCAACCGCGCCGAGGAGTTCGACGTCGAGGTCCGCGACGACCGCGAGGCGTACGCGCTGCTCGCCGTCCAGGGTCCCGAGTCCCCCGGCATCCTGAAGTCGCTCACGGACGCGGACCTGGACGGCCTGAAGTACTACGCGGGCCTGCCCGGCACCGTCGCGGGCGTCTCCGCCCTCATCGCCCGCACGGGCTACACCGGTGAGGACGGTTTCGAGCTCTTCGTCTCCCCCGCCGACGCGGAGAAGCTGTGGGGCGCGCTGATGGAGGCGGGCACGCCCGTCGGCATGGTCCCGGCCGGTCTCTCCTGCCGCGACACGCTGCGCCTGGAGGCGGGCATGCCGCTGTACGGGCACGAGCTGACCGCCGGGCTGACGCCGTTCGACGCGGGTCTCGGCCGGGTCGTGAAGTTCGAGAAGACCAGCCAGTCGGACACCTTCCTGGGCCGCGCCGCGCTGGCCGCCGCCGCGGAGCGCGCCGAGACCGCCCCGCCGCGCAAGCTGGTCGGCCTGATCGCCGAGGGCCGCCGCGTCCCGCGCGCCGGTTTCCAGGTGGTCGCGGACGGCAAGGTGATCGGCGAGGTCACCTCCGGCGCCCCGTCCCCGACGCTGGGCAAGCCGATCGCGATCGCGTACGTCGACGCGGAGCACGCCGCTCCCGGTACGGAGGGCGTGGGCGTGGACATCCGCGGCACCCACGAGCCCTACGAGGTCGTGGCGCTGCCGTTCTACAAGCGCCAGAAGTGACCCCCCGCACATCTTTCTCGTTCCGCAGCACCCACCCGCGTACAGGAGAATTCAGGTCATGAGCAACCCCCAGCAGCTGCGTTACAGCAAGGAGCACGAGTGGCTCTCGGCCACCGAGGACGGCGTGGCGACGGTCGGCATCACCGAGCACGCGGCCAACGCGCTCGGCGACGTCGTCTTCGCCCAGCTCCCCGAGGTCGGTGACACGGTGACCGCGGGCGAGTCCTGCGGCGAGCTGGAGTCGACCAAGTCGGTCAGCGACCTCTACGCCCCGGTGACCGGCGAGATCGTCGCCGCCAACCAGGACGTCGTCGACGACCCCTCGCTGGTCAACTCCGCCCCGTTCGAGGGCGGTTGGCTGTTCAAGGTGCGCATCGACGGCGAGCCGGACGACCTGCTCTCCGCCGATGAGTACACCGCCTTCACCGCCGGCTGACCCATACCGATAGGGATCGTGTGATGTCGCTTCTGAACACCCCCCTCCACGAGCTGGACCCGGACGTCGCCGCCGCCGTCGACGCCGAGCTCCACCGCCAGCAGTCCACCCTCGAAATGATCGCCTCGGAGAACTTCGCTCCGGTCGCCGTCATGGAGGCCCAGGGCACCGTCCTCACCAACAAGTACGCCGAGGGCTACCCCGGCCGCCGCTACTACGGCGGCTGCGAGCACGTGGACGTGACCGAGCAGATCGCCATCGACCGGGTCAAGGACCTGTTCGGCGCCGAGTACGCCAACGTCCAGCCGCACTCGGGCGCCTCCGCCAACCAGGCCGCCCTCTTCGCGATCGCCCAGCCCGGCGACACGATCCTCGGCCTCGACCTGGCGCACGGCGGCCACCTCACCCACGGCATGCGCCTGAACTTCTCCGGCAAGCAGTTCAACGTGGTCGCCTACCACGTGGACGAGGCCGGTCTGGTCGACATGGCCGAGGTCGAGCGCCTCGCCAAGGAGAACAACCCGAAGGTGATCATCGCGGGCTGGTCGGCCTACCCGCGCCACCTGGACTTCGCCGAGTTCCGCCGGATCGCCGACGAGGTCGGCGCGTACCTGTGGGTCGACATGGCGCACTTCGCCGGGCTCGTCGCCGCCGGTCTGCACCCCAACCCGGTGCCGTTCGCGGACGTGGTCACCTCCACCACGCACAAGACGCTCGGCGGCCCGCGCGGCGGCATCATCCTGGCCCGCAGCAAGGAATTCGCGAAGAAGCTGAACTCGGCGGTCTTCCCCGGCTTCCAGGGCGGCCCGCTGGAGCACGTGATCGCGGCCAAGGCCGTCTCCTTCAAGGTCGCCGCGTCGGACGACTTCAAGGAGCGCCAGCAGCGCACCCTGGACGGCGCCCGCATCCTGGCCGAGCGCCTGGTGCAGGACGACGCGAAGGCCGTCGGCGTCGACGTCCTGTCCGGCGGCACCGAGGTGCACCTGGTCCTGGTGGACCTGCGCAACTCGGAGCTGGACGGCCAGCAGGCCGAGGACCGCCTCCACGAGGTCGGCATCACGGTCAACCGCAACGCCGTCCCGAACGACCCGCGCCCCCCGATGGTCACCTCGGGCCTGCGGATCGGTACGCCCGCGCTCGCCACCCGCGGCTTCCAGGAGGAGGACTTCCGCGAGGTCGCCGACATCATCGCCGAGGCCCTCAAGCCGGGCTTCGACGCGGCGTCCCTGAAGACCCGCGTGACCGCTCTGGCCGACAAGCACCCCCTGTACCCCGGCCTGAAGTAGTTTCGTACCCTCTGTTTGTACGCTTTTGTTCGTACGTACGAAACATCGGGGCACCCCGCACACTGGAGAGTGAGCAGGGTGCCCCGCACCACGTCCCGCCCAGATCCCGCACCGCCTTGTACCTCTGCATCACCCCGGCAGACAACGGCGTCTACCAACCACCATTGGAGTTCCCGTGGCCATCTCGGTCTTCGACCTGTTCTCGATCGGCATCGGCCCGTCCAGCTCCCACACGGTCGGTCCGATGCGCGCCGCCCGCATGTTCGCGAGCCGCCTGAAGAACGAGGGCCTGATGGCCCACACCGCCGCGATACGGGCGGAGCTCTACGGCTCGCTCGGTGCGACCGGCCACGGCCACGGCACCCCGAAGGCCGTCCTGCTCGGTCTTGAGGGCGAGTCGCCCCGCACGGTGAACGTGGAGAGCGCCGACGACCGCGTCGAGGAGATCAAGAGCGGCGGCCGCATCAACCTCCTGGGCATGCACGAGATCGCCTTCGATTTCGACGAGGACCTGATCCTGCACCGCCGCAAGGCCCTGCCGTACCACGCCAACGGAATGACGATCTTCGCGTACGACCGCGAGGGCGCCCTGGTCCTGGAGAAGACGTACTACTCCGTGGGCGGCGGCTTCGTGGTGGACGAGGACGCCGTGGCGGGCGAGAACCCGATCGTGCCGGACGACACCGTCCTCAGGCACCCCTTCCGCACCGGCGACGAGCTGCTCCGCCTCACCGAGGAGACCGGCCTGTCCATCTCCGCGCTGATGCTGGAGAACGAGAAGGCGTGGCGCACCGAGGACGAGATCCGTGCGGGTCTGCTCGACATCTGGGGCGTCATGCAGTCCTGCGTCTCCCGGGGCATGTCCCGCGAGGGCATCCTGCCGGGCGGCCTGAAGGTGCGCCGCCGCGCCGCGAACTCGGCGCGGCAGCTGCGCGCCGAGGGCGACCCGCAGGCCCGCGCCATGGAGTGGATCACGCTCTACGCGATGGCCGTGAACGAGGAGAACGCCGCGGGCGGCCGGGTCGTGACCGCCCCCACCAACGGCGCGGCGGGCATCATCCCCGCCGTCCTGCACTACTACATGAACTTCGTGCCCGGAGCCGACGAGGAGGGCGTGGTCCGCTTCCTGCTCGCGGCGGGCGCCATCGGCATGCTCTTCAAGGAGAACGCCTCGATCTCCGGCGCCGAGGTCGGCTGCCAGGGCGAGGTCGGCTCCGCCTGCTCGATGGCGGCGGGCGCGCTCGCCGAGGTCCTGGGCGGCTCCCCCGAGCAGGTCGAGAACGCCGCCGAGATCGGCATGGAGCACAATCTCGGCCTGACCTGTGACCCGGTCGGCGGACTCGTTCAGATCCCGTGCATCGAGCGCAACGGCATGGCGGCGGTCAAGGCCGTCACCGCCGCGAAGATGGCGATGCGGGGCGACGGCTCGCACAAGGTCTCCCTCGACAAGGTCATCAAGACCATGAAGGAGACCGGGGCCGACATGAGCGTCAAGTACAAGGAGACCGCGCGAGGCGGCCTCGCGGTCAACATCATCGAGTGCTGAGCAGCTGAGCCGTCGAGCCGCGGACGACGAGTTCCGGCTCGAAGAGGAGCTCGCCGGGGTGGGTCTGGGTGCCCCGGATCTGGGCGCACAGCAGGTCGACCGCCGCGCGGCCCATCGCCTCGATGGGCTGGCGCACGGTCGACAGGGGCGGCTCGGTGCAGGTCATGAAGGCCGAGTCGTCGTAGCCGACGACGGAGACGTCGGCGGGGACGGAGAGGCCCTTGCGGCGGGCCGCCCTGACGGCGCCGAGGGCGAGCGGGTCGCTGCCGCAGACGATGCCGGTGACGCCGCGCTCCATGAGGCGGGTGGCGGCCGCCTGGCCGCCCTCCAGCGAGAAGATCGACCGCTCGACGAACTCGTCGGCCAGCTCCGTGCCCGCGGCCCGTGCCAGGTCCCTTGCGGCCGCCAGCTTGCGGCGCGAGGGCATGTGGTCGGCGGGGCCGAGCACCAGGCCGATCCGCTCGTGGCCGAGCGAGGCGAGGTGGCGCCATGCCTGCTCGACGGCGACGGTGTCGTCGCACGCCACGCAGGGGAAGTCGAGGCCCTCGATCGACGCGTTGATCAGGACGACCGGGATGTTCCGCTCGGCGAGCCGCCGGTAGTGGTCGTGCGGCGCGTCGGCCTCCGCGAAGAGGCCGCCCGCGAAGACGACACCGGAGACGTGCTGCTGGAGCAGGAGGTCCACGTAGTCGGCCTCGGAGACGCCGCCCCTGGTCTGGGTGCAGAGCACCGGCGTGAGCCCCTGCTGGGCGAGGGCGCCCCCGATGACCTCGGCGAACGCGGGGAAGATCGGGTTCTGCAGCTCCGGCAGCACCAGGCCGACGAGCCGGGCGCGCTCGCCGCGCAGCTGGGTCGGCCGTTCGTACCCGAGCACGTCCAGGGCCGTCAGCACGGACTGTCGGGTCGCGGCGGAGACGCCGGGCTTGTCGTTGAGGACACGGCTGACCGTCGCCTCGCTGACCCCCACCTTCTTCGCAACTTGAGCAAGTCGTCGCGTCATGGGCGCAAGAATAGCGCAAGGCCTGCAAGCCAGTTACGTAAACGGCCGCCCGGAATCCGGACGGCCGGGTACGTGTGGATCTCCTTCGCGGGTCAGGGCTGCATGATGAGCTTGAACGTGGACGTGTCGTTCTTGATGTCCTGCCCGTTGCCGCTCAACTTGGGCCGTACGAAGGTCGCTTCACCGACCGCGGGGCCCTGGCCCGCCTCCGGCATCTCGTTGACGTAGATGCCGATGGGCGCGCCGCTGATGGACACGTCCGTGAAGACGGTGTCCTTCACCGGGAATTCGGGGGTGCTCCCCGTGTACTTGGTCTGGAACATCACCCCGTGGAACGTCGGGTCGACGATGTCGACGTCGTTCACCCGGATCCCCTGGAAGACCTTCGACGCGGAGAACGCCCAGACGGCCGGGAAGTCCTGGCCCTTCCAGAAGGTGCCGCCGGCCCGTTCGACCGTGATGTTCTCGAAGGTCGTCGGATCCTTCCCGAAACCGTTCATCGGATAGCCGAAGTCCAGGGAGCTGATGGTGATCCCGGAGTAGACGAGGGTGTCGGCGATCCTGCTGTTGCGGAAGGTGTTGTTGTAGCCGCCGTAGACGGCGAAGCCCGCCGCGCGCCAGGTCAGGAGCGAGGTCAGGTTCTCGTAGACGTTGTCCTTCATGTCCGCGCCGCCCGCGTCGATGGCCGAGAAGAGGGCGAAGCTGTCGTCCCCCGTGGCCCGCGCCTCGTTGTTGGCGACCCGGTTGTCCGTACTGCCGTTGGTCATGTTGATGCCGTCGGCGAACATGTTGCGGATCCGCGAGTTCTTGATGGTCATGCGGTCCGTGTTGGCGCCCCAGTAGAGGCACACCATGTGCTCGTTCCAGATGTCGTCGATGGTGATGTCGGAGACGTTCTGGAAGTCGAAGACCTTGCCGGGCCCGTCGATGCGGGACGTGTAGTTGCCGAAGTAGGCGAAGCCCGAGAAGGACGAGCCCTTGGCGCTCGCCTCGGCACGGAATCCGACGTCCGTGTTCTCCTGGGTCCTCGGTGCGTGGAACCGGGTGAACCAGGGCCCGGCGCCGACGACCTGGACGGCCTTCCCGTAGACCTGGAACTTGTTGCTCGTCTCGTAGTCGCCGGGCGGCAGATAGACGCCCGTCAGCTTGCCGCTGGTGTCCATGCGGACCTTGTCCAGGGCGTTCTGAACGTCCTGGTGGGTGAATCCGGCGGGCACGGTGTAGGCGGCCGGGTCGGGATTGGCCTTCGCCGCCACCTGCTCCAGGTCGACGAAGTCGATGGCGTAGCGGGAGGTGTTGGCGTTGTCCTTCTGCAGCTTGATCCGGCTGCCCGCCTTGACCGTCCCGTCGAGCATGACGTGCGCCTCGTCGTAGATGTGCCGGGCCGGACCCGCTCCCGGCGAGTTGCCGGGCGAGGCCTCGTCCCCGTACAGCCAGGCGTACTTGGAGGTGAGGTCGATGGACTTGCGGAAGACGCCGTCGACGTAGACGTTCAGGGTCGCCCGGGTGCCCCCGCCGCCCGGTGCGTCCGGGATGGAGAAGCGGGTGACCAGGGTGTTGGTGTCCTGCTCGGCGGTGAACTCCACGGACTCGCCCGTCGAGTTCAGGGTGACGGCCTTGCGGCCGGACGCCTCGCCCGCCAGGTCGCCGACGGTGCGGTTGGGGCCGACGGTCTTCGCGCCGCCCGCGAGGACGCCGTCCTCCGCCTCGTAGGTGTCGTAGGGCATGTCGGCGCCGCGGCCGACGAACAGCGAGTGGGTGCTGGTGTTGTTCTCGCGCTTGACCGGCAGTTCGTTGGCGTCGTCGGCGATGATCGTCTTGACCGAGAAGCGGCCGTCACCGGCGGTCCAGGTGCCGAGCTCGACCGGCGCCGTGGTGTCCCCCGCGCCGATCACCCCGCTGTGCTCGCCGGTCAGTGTCTTCACCGTGGTGCCCTTGTCGTCCTGGAGGAAGAGCTTGATGCCGTGCGCTCCGGACGCGGACGCCTGGGTTCCCTGGTTCTTGACGGCGACGCTGAAGGTGACCTCCTTGCCCTTGGAGGGCGCGGACGGCGTCCAGCTCACCGGTGACGCCACCAGGTCGGAGGAGTCGACCGGCTCGACCACCAGCGGACTGGGGCCGGTGTAGGTGTTGTTGCCCTCGTCCTGCTCGATCACCTCGTTCTTGGTGTCCACCTCCGCGCCGAAGGGGTACGAGCCCGCGTCGCGCGCGCCGGTCCTGGCGTTCACCGTCGTCGACTCGCCCGCGCCGAGCGCGCCCACGGAGGCAGTGCCCGCCTTCTCGCCGCCGAGGCGGAAGGTGGTGTCGGTGGCCGTGGAGGCCTCGGTGCCGCGGTTGCGCACGGTCGCGGTCAGGGTGAGCTCGTCGGTCTCGGTCGGCTTCTCCGGCGCGTACGACAGCTTGGTGATCTCCAGGTCGGGGTTGGCCGCCGGAGCGCCCATCACCTGGAACTCGGCCACCTGCCCGGCCGTGGCGCCGCTGTTCGCGGTGAACCGCAGGCGCACGTCGGCGACCTTGGCCGACACCGGGACGGTGACGGTGTTCTGGTTGCCGGACGGGCTGAAGGAGTACTCCTTCTCCGCCACCAGCGAGGCGAAGTCGGTCGCCTTCTGCTCGCGGCCGAGGACCTGGATCCGCTGGGTGCGCGCCCCCCATCCGGCGTCCGGATCGAGCTTGACGACGACCGCGTCGACGTCGGCTTCGGCGCCGAGCTTCACGGTCAGGGTGTTGGGGTAGCTGCCCGCGGCGCCCTCCCAGTAGGTGGACGTCTGCCCGTCGTTGGCGTTCTCGGCGACGAAGGTGTGGATCACCGAGGAGGCGGAGATCGGCTTGCCCTCGGCCAGGTTCTTGTTGCCGCCGCCGGGCCGGGTCACGGTGTTGCTGTGCGCCGAGACGTTGCCCGCCGCGTCGCGGGCCCGCACCGTGTAGGAGACCGTGACGTTCGCGGGACGGGTGTCGGTGTACGTCGTCACGTCACCGGCCACGGACTTCAGGAGCTTGCCGTCCGCGTACACGTCGTACGCCGTGACCTTCACGTTGTCGTCCGACGCGCCCCACGTCAGCCTGATCTCACCGCTGGAGGGCCGGCCGAGGGTGAGGTTCGTGGGTGCGGTGGGCGCCTGCGTGTCGCCCGAATCCCCCTTGCGGGTGACGGAGTTGCTGTTCGACGAAGCGTTGCCCGCGGCGTCCCGGGCCCGTACGTAGTAGGTGACGGTGGCGCTCGTGGGCCGCGTGTCGGTGTACGTGCGCACGTCACCGGCGACGCTGGTGAGCAGTTCCCCGTTGGCGTAGACGTCGTACGCGGTCACGCCCTTGTCGTCGTCGGAGGCGTCCCAGGCGAGCTTGACCCGGCCCGGCTCCGGTTCGGTGAGGGCGAGGTTCTTCGGCGCGGTGGGCGCCTGCGTGTCGCCGCCCGCCGGGCCGTAGATCTCCAGCTCGGACAGCTGGCCCGCGGGCTGCGCGGTGTTGGCGGTGATCAGGACGCGGACGTGGCGCGTGGTGACGGTGTCGAGGGCGAGGGTCGCGGAGTGCCCGGAGGCCGCGGTGAAGGCGTACTCCTTCGACGCGGTCAGGTCGGTGAAGTCAGAGCCGTCCGCGCTGCCCTGGATCTTGAGGGTCTGGCTGCGGTCGCCCCAGCCGCCGGGCAGGCGCAGCACCACTTCGTCGATGCGCACCGAGGAGCCCAGGTCGGCCTGGATCCACTGCGGCAGCCTGCCGTTCTCGCTCTCCCAGTAGCTGGCGCGGTTGCCGTCGTTGGCGTTCGCCGCGGTGTACGTCTGGGTGTGACCGGACGCCTTGAGGTTCTTGCCGAGTGCCAGGTTCACGGAGGCGTCGGCGGCGCCGTGCACCTGCAGTCCGGCGAGCTGGGCGGCGGGCCAGCCGGTGTTGGCGGTGATGTGCACCCGTACGAAACGGGTCTGCGCGGACGGGAAGCGGATCGTCACCGTGTTGCCCGAGCCGGGCTCGAAGGAGCGGGCCTCGGACGCGGCGAGGGTGGTGAAGCCGCTGCCGTCGGGGCTGCCCTGCACGGACAGGGTCTGCTTGCGGGCCTCCCAGGCGGGCGGCAGTTCGAGGACCACCTCGTCGACACGCGTGGCGCGGCCGAGGTCGACCTGCACCCACTGCGGCAGGTCGGACGACGAACTCTCCCAGTACGTCCCCGCGTTGCCGTCGGTGATCTTGGCGGCGCCGTACTCCGCCTTGGCGCTGCTCGCCTCGGCGGGCTTGCCCGCGGCCAGGTCGGGGCCGCCCGCCGCCGCGGCAGGCAGGGCGGGCAGGCCCAGGAGGAGCAGCGTCGCGGCGAGGGCGGCGGCGAAGGGCCGCCACCACCTGTGGGGTCTTCGGGCTCCGCCCGGTGCGGCGGCTCTGATGGATCTCATGGCTAGTGCGACTCCCTCACTCTCGTCGGCACGCAGGTTCTCGCGTGAAGAAGTTGGAGAATTGCAGAGAACTGTCGAACTGACTACAGCGGGCGCGAAAGTTGTGACGGCCCGCCCGGCCGGGTTCCGCGCCCTTCCGGCCACCGCAAGCGGCTCATTCGACGGCTTCGTGGACGTTCAAGCCCCTGCGCGTCGCCGCGCCTCGGCATGCAATCCAGTTTTTGCAATCTTCGTACGAGTTATTGCGCACCTGGTTGCGACGGTGGTTATGTATGCGCCGCACCACGCGGCACCCAGAGCACGGACGTACAGCACGACCCGGAGGGGGTCTCCCGATGTCATCCACGAGCAGCCGAACACTCTCGCTCGCCACCGCGACCGTTCTTGCGCTGGTCGCGCTGACCGCATGCGGCACCAGCAGCGACGGTGCCGAATCGGATTCCGGCGGCACGGTGAAGCTCGACGTCAACGGGCAGCCGCCCAAGACCCAGGCCTTCGAGCGCAAGCTCTACGACAAGCACGTGCTGCAGTTCGAGAAGGCCAACCCGGACATCGACATCGTGCCCCACGAGGGCTTCATGGACCCGAAGACCTTCAACGCGAAGCTCGCCGGCGGGAAGCTCGAAGACGTCTTCTACGTCTACTTCACCGACACCCGGTCCCTGATCGAGAAGAAGCAGGCCGCGGACATCACGGACGCCGTCAAGGACATGCCGCACCGCGGCGACCTCCAGGCGCCGCTGATGAAGATCTTCCAGGACGAGAAGGGGCGGCAGTACGGCCTGCCGACGTCGAACTACTCGATGGGCCTGGTCTACAACCGCGCCCTGTTCAAGAAGGCCGGACTCGACCCCGACCGGGCACCGAAGACCTGGGCGGAGGTCCGCGCGGCCGCCAAGAAGATCGCCGCGCTCGGCGACAACACGGTGGGCTACGCCGACTTCTCCAAGAACAACCAGGGCGGCTGGCACTACACCGCGGAGCTCTACTCCCGCGGCGGCCGGATCGCGACGGAGAGCGACGGCAAGTGGAAGGCCGCGTTCAACACGCCCGAGGGCAAGGCCACCTTCCAGGACCTCTACGACATGCGCTGGAAGGACGACTCGATGGGCAGCAAGCAGCTGCTCCAGGTCGAGGACGTCCAGCGGATGATGGGCTCGGGCAAGCTCGGCATGTACGTGTCGGCCGCCGACAACATCACCGTCATCGCCAAGCAGTTCGGCGGGAAGTACGCGGACTACGCGCTCGCCCCGGTGCCGGACGCGAAGGCCACGCTGCTCGGCGGCGAGGGCTACATGATGAATCCCAAGGCGTCCCCGGAGAAGATCAAGGCCGGCGTCAAGTGGATCCAGTGGCGCTACCTCAACCCCGAGCTCATCGAGAAGAACGTCGCCGACTACGCCGACGCCAAGCTCCCCGTGGGCATCCCGATGCCCACCGTCCCCGACGTCTTCGAGGGCTCGGTCCGCGACGGGATCGAGAAGGTCAAGAAGGACAACGCCAACCTGCCGACCGGCAACTACCAGGCGTTCATGGACTCCGCCCCGAAGGTGCCCGGCGTGATCGAACCGCCCAGGGCCCAGGAGGTCTACGCGGTGCTCGACTCGGCGATGCAGTCCGTCCTCACCAAGAAGGACGCCGACATCGACGCCCTCCTCGACGACGCCGAGAACAAGGTCAACGCGATCTACAGCGCCTCCTGATGAGCATGTCGCTGAAGACCGCGCCCCGGCAGGGGGCCGCCACGGCCCCGCTGTCCCCACCACCCCGCAAGCCACGGGCGGCCCGCCGCCGCCTGCTGCGCGAGAACCTGACGGCGTACGGATTCCTGAGCGCGGCCGTGGTGATCTTCGCGCTGTTCTCGTGGTGGCCGATCATCCGCAACGTGCTCCTCGGCTTCCAGCGGGTCAACTTCGCCACCGGCAACACCTGGGCCGGCACCGCCAACTTCGAGAAGCTGTTCAACGACCCGCTGTTCCTCACCGCCTGGCAGAACACCGGCCTGTTCACCCTCTACGCGCTCGTCCTCGGCTTCGCGGTGCCGTTCCTGACCGCGGTGCTCCTGAACGAGTTCCGGCACGCGCGGGCCTACTTCCGGGTCCTCGTCTATCTGCCGGTCATGCTGCCGCCGGTGGTGGTGGCGCTGATGTGGAAGTGGTTCTACGACCCGGGCCCCGGGCTGTTCAACGAGATCCTCCGCACGCTGCACCTGCCGACCTCGGCCTGGCTGGACTCCTCGTCCACCTCGCTGATCTCCCTGGTCATCGTCTCGACCTGGGCCAACATGGGCACCACGACCCTGATCTATCTGGCCGCGCTCCAGACGATCCCCGGCGAGCTGTACGAGGCGGCGGAGCTGGACGGCGCCAACGTGTGGCAGCGGCTGCGCCATGTCACCGTCCCGCAGACCCGGTTCGTGCTGCTCGTCCTGCTGCTGCTCCAGATCGTCGCGACGATGCAGGTGTTCACCGAGCCGTACGTGATGACCGGCGGCGGCCCGGAGGACTCCACGGTCACCGTGATGTTCCTGGTCTACCGGTACGCCTTCGTCTACAACGACTTCGGCACCGCCAGCGCACTGAGCCTGCTGCTCCTGATCGCCCTGGGTCTCTTCTCCGCCCTCTATCTGCGGGTCACCCGCGCCGCCAAGGAGTGACCGATGTCCGCCTCCATGCGCACACTCGTCCGCCCCGCCGTCCTGAGGACGCGCAAGGGACGACTCGTCTACTGGTCGGTCCTCATCCTCTCGCTCGTCCTGTTCACGGTGGCCTTCGTCGTGCCCCTGTACTGGGCCGCGACCGGCGCCATGAAGTCGTCCACGGAGCTGGCACAGAACCCGCCCACGTACGTCCCGGAGAGCTGGCACCCCGAGAACTACACGAAGGCGTGGCGGGAGATGGACCTCTCCCGCTACTTCCTGAACACGGTCGTTCTGGCCGGCGGGGCCTGGCTGGTGCAGCTCGCGGTGCAGATCCCGGCCGCCTACGCGCTCTCGAAGCTGCGCCCGCGGTTCGGGAACCTGGTGCTCGGCCTGATGCTCGTGACGCTGATGATGCCCGCCACCGCGCTCCTCGTGCCGGTCTACCTCACGGTCGTCGACGTCCCCCTGTTCGACCGGAACCTGATCAACAGCCCCAGCGCGGTCTGGCTGCCCGCCGCCGCCAACGCGTTCAACATCTACATCCTGAAGAACTTCTTCGACCGGATCCCCGACGAGCTCCTCGACGCGGCGAAGGTGGACGGCGCCGGGCCGCTGACGACCATGTGGCGCGTGGTGCTTCCGCTGGCCCGGCCGATCATCGCCGTGGTCTCCATCCTCTCCGTCGTCACGGCCTGGAAGGACTTCCTCTGGCCGCTGCTCGTGCTGCCCGACCCGGCACGGCAACCGCTGAGCGTGTTCCTCCAGCGGGTGGCCCAGGACACCCCGCTCAACAGCCTGGTGGCCGGACTCGTGATGGCCTCGCTGCCCCTGGTCGCCCTGTTCCTCGTCTTCCAGCGCCACATCATCGCCGGGCTCAGCGCCGGCAGCCTCAAGGGCTGAGCTCTCCGGAGCACGTCTTCGGAGCACGTACGAAAGGACTCCCCTTGCCCAGCACGGAGTGGTGGCGCAGCGCTGCCATCTATCAGGTGTACGTCCGCTCCTTCGCGGACGGGAACGGCGACGGCACCGGTGACCTGGCGGGTGTCCGGGCCCGCCTGCCCTATCTGGCGGACCTGGGCGTGGACGCCCTGTGGTTCACCCCGTGGTACCTGTCGCCGCTCGCCGACGGCGGCTACGACGTCGCCGACTACCGCACCATCGACCCGGCGTTCGGCAGCCTCGGCGAGGCCGAGAAGCTGATCGCCGAGGCCCGGGAGCTGGGCCTGCGCTGCATCGTGGACGTCGTGCCGAACCACGTGTCCGACCAGCACGAATGGTTCAAGGCGGCGCTGGCGGCGGGGCCCGGCTCACCGGAGCGGGAGCTGTTCCACTTCCGGCCCCCCTCGCCCGAGCCGCCCAACGACTGGGTGGGCGAGTTCGGCGGGGTGCCGTGGTCCCGCACGGAGGACGGCGAGTGGTACCTCCACCTCTTCGCACCCGAGCAGCCCGACCTCAACTGGAGCCACCCGAAGGTCCGTCAGGAGCACGAGGACGTGCTGCGCTTCTGGTTCGAGCGCGGCGCCGCGGGGGTGCGCATCGACTCGGCGGCGCTGCTCGCCAAGGCCGAGGGGCTGCCCTCGATGGACCAGGACCGCCCGCACCCCTTCCACGACCGGCCGGAACTGCACGACATCTACCGCTCCTGGCGGCGGATCGCCGACGAGTACGGCGCGGCACTGATCGGCGAGATCTGGCTGCCGGACGCGGAGCGCTTCGCCCGCTACCTGCGCCCGGACGAGCTGCACACCGCCTTCAACTTCGACTTCCTGTCCCGGCCCTGGGACCCGGCGCAGCTGTGGGAGTCGATCGACCTGACGCTGGCCACGCACGCCCCGGTCGGCGCGCCCGCCACCTGGGTCCTCGCCAACCACGACGTGACCCGCACGGTCACCCGCTACGGCCGGGCCGACGACACCGGCTTCGCCTTCGAGCGCAAGCGGTTCGGCGTCCCCACCGACCTGGCCCGCGGCACCCGCAGGGCGCGGGCCGCGGCCCTGCTCACACTGGCACTGCCCGGCTCGCTCTACCTCTACCAGGGGGAGGAGCTCGGGCTGCCGGAGGCGGAGATCCCCCGGGACCGCATCCAGGACCCGATGCACGCGCGGTCGGGCGGCCTCGACCCGGGCAGGGACGGCTGCCGGGTGCCGCTGCCCTGGGACGGCGCCCCGGAGCGGAGCTGGCTGCCGGTGCCGCGGGACTGGTCCGGGTACGCGGCCGAGGTCCAGGCGCACGAGCCGGACTCGATGCTCTCCCTGTACCGCACGGCGCTGCGGCTGCGGTGCGCCTTCGCCGAGGCGGGGCCGCTGCGCCGGCTGCGCGCCGACGAGCCGCACGTGCTGTCCTTCGCGCGCACCTCCGAGCGGGACGGCACCACCTTGATCTGTCTGGTCAACTTCGGACCCGACGACGCGGCGCTGCCCGCGGACACCGAACTCCTGCTGGCCAGCGGTCCCTTGTCCCCGCGGGGGCGGTTGCCGCAGGACACCGCGGTCTGGCTGCGGGCCTGAGCGCCCGCGGCCGGACCGCGCACACCCCCCACAGCGCCACATCCCCACTCCCCCCACCGAAGGGAATGTCATGAGCACCACAAGACGGAGCGGCGGCCGGAGCCGGGCCCTGCGCCCGGCCCTGGCCGCCACGCTCGGCGCCGGACTGCTGATCTCCAGCTGGCAGGTGGCACACGCCGAACAGGCCCCGGAAGACCGCCCGCTCGCGGCCCGCACGAGCAGCGGCGACGGCTGGGTCACCGCGGACCTGGGCGCGACCCGGCGCCTGGACCGGGTCGAGGTGCGCCTGCCGGGCAAGGCACGGTCCGTACGCCTGGAGGGCTCCGCCAACGGAAAGGACTTCAGCGAGCTGTCCGGCCTCAAGGCCCGCAAGGGCAAGGTCACCTTCGCCCTGCACGGCGCCGCCGTCCGCCACCTGCGCGTCACCGGCGCCGGGAAGGCGGACGGCCTCGCGGCGTACCCGGCGCGCTCCGGCGACTCCGCACCGCCCGAGACCCCCACCGGCACCACGCTCAAGGGCACGACGCTCAGCTGGCAGCGGACCGTGGGCGCCACCGCGTACGACGTGTACGCCGACGGCGAGCTGCGCGCCGCGCTGCCCGCCAAGACCCTGCACTGGAAGGACACCACCGCCCCCGGACCGGCCGCCGAGAAGATCACCTACTCGGTGCGGGCCAGGGACGCGGCCGGCAACCAGTCCCCCGACGGCCGCGCCGTCACCCGTACCCTCGCCGCCGGACCCGAGGCGCACGGCAAGGCGGCGTTCACCCCGCCCCGAAGCGGCGCGGCGCTCGCGCGGCGCACGGACGAACCGGCGAAGCAGGCGTCCGCGGAGCGCGGCGCCGACATGCCGTACACCACCGTCGAGGCCGAGTCCGCGACCACGGGCGGCGGCGCGCAGGTGACCGCGCCCGACCGGAAGATCGGTGATGTCTCCGGGGAGGCGTCCGGCCGCAAGGCCGTGACGCTGCACGAGACCGGCCAGTACGTGGAGTTCACGGCCCCGGTCGCGACGAACACCCTGGTCACCCGGTTCTCGGTGCCGGACGGCACGGACACCACCCTCAACGTCTACGTGGACGGTGAGAAGACCGAGGCGTTCGACCTGACCTCCAAGTACGCCTGGCTGTACGGGTCCGAGGCGTCACCGGGCAACGACCCGGGCGCGGGCCCGCCCCGGCACATCTACGACGAGGCGCGGCTCGACCTGGGCACCACGGTCCCTGCCGGGGCCAAGATCAGGCTGCAGAAGGACGGCGACAACTCCTCGAAGTACGCGATCGACTTCGTCGACTTCGAGAAGGCCACCGCCGCGGCCAACCCGGACCCGGCCGCGTACGTGGAGCCGTCCGGCACCGGTCACCAGGCCGTCCAGGACGCCCTCGACAAGGCGCGGATGGACACCACCGGCAAGATCCAGGGCGTCTACCTGCCGCCGGGCGACTACGAGACCAGCAGCAAGTTCCAGGTCTACGGCAAGCCCGTCGAGGTGCTCGGCGCCGGTCCGTGGTTCACGCGCTTCCACGCTCCGAAGGGCCAGGAGAACACCGACATCGGCATCCGGGCCGACCAGGGCGCGAACGGCTCCGTCTTCTCCGGCTTCGCCTACTTCGGCAACTACACCTCGCGCATCGACGGCCCGGGGAAGGTCTTCGACTTCCAGAACGTCTCGGGCATCACCGTCGAGAACATCTGGGCCGAGCACATGGTCTGTCTCTACTGGGGCGCCGACACGGACGAGATGACGCTCAAGGACAACCGCATCCGCAACACCTTCGCCGACGGCATCAACATGACCAACGGCTCCGCCGACAACCTGGTCGCGAACACCGAGACGCGGGCCACCGGCGACGACTCGTTCGCGCTGTTCTCCGCGACCGACGCGGGCGGCGGCGACCAGACGGGCAACGTCTACGAGCACCTCACCAGCAAGCTGACGTGGCGGGCTGCGGGTCTCGCGGTCTACGGCGGCCAGCGCAACACCTTCCGCGACATCCGCATCGCCGACACCCTCGTGTACGCCGGTGTCACCATCTCCTCGCTCGACTTCGGCTATCCGATGAACGGCTTCGGGCCCGACCCGACGGCGTTCTCGGGCCTGACCATCGAGCGGGCGGGCGGCCACTTCTGGAACGGGCAGACCTTCCCCGGCATCTGGATGTTCTCCGCGTCGAAGCCGTTCCGGGCGGTCCGCGTGGACGACGTGAGCATCACCGACCCGACGTACCACGGCGTCATGTTCCAGACGAACTACGTGGGCGGGCAGGCGCAGAACCCGGTGCAGGACACTGTCCTGTCGAACGTCACGATCTCCGGCGCCAAGAAGTCCGGTGACGAGTACGACGACAGGTCCGGCTTCGGGATCTGGGCCAACGAGATGCCCGAGCAGGGGCAGGGCCCGGCGGTCGGCGAGGCCACCTTCAAGGGGCTGACGCTGAAGGACAACGCCGAGGACGTCCGCAACACCACGTCCACGTTCAAGATCAATGCCGAGTGAGCCGAGTGCCCCGGAGGACGCCATGAGAAGCATGCGAAACACACCGCGCGGCAGGCGCCTGATCGCGGCCGCGCTCGGCCTCGGCCTCGCGACGGCCGGACTCGCGCCCGCCACGGCCAGCGGCGCCGACGGCGCCCCGGCGCCGGGGCCGGGGAAGGCCGTCGCGGCGGCGGAGCGCGGCGCGGACGTGCCGTACACCGAGTACGAGGCGGAGGACGGAACGTACAAGGGCACGCTCCTGGAAGCCGAGCCCACCCGCCCCTTCGGCCACACCAACTTCGCCACGGAGTCCTCGGGCCGCACGTCGGTGCGGCTCGACTCGACGGGCGATCACACCGAGTTCACCTCGAAGAACGCCACCAACTCGATCGTCGTGCGCAACTCCATACCGGACGCCCCGGGAGGCGGTGGCCAGGAGAAGACGCTCAGCCTGTACGCCGACGGAACGTTCGTGCAGAAGGTGACGCTGTCCTCGAAGCACAGCTGGCTGTACGGCACCACCGACGACCCGGAGGGTCTGACCAACCGGCCGGGCGGCGACGCGCGGCGGCTCTTCGACGAGTCGCACGCCCTCCTGAAGGACTCCTATCCCGAGGGCACCACGTTCCGGCTGCAGCGGGACGCCGATGACGACGCCGCGTTCTACGTCGTCGACCTGGTCGACCTGGAGCAGGTCGCGCCGCCCGCCGCGAAACCGGACGAGTGCACCGCCATCACCGAGTACGGCGCGAAGCCGGACGACGGCGCGGACGACACGAAGGCCATCCAGGCGGCCGTGACCGCCGACCAGAAGGGCGAGATCGAGTGCGTGTGGATCCCGGCGGGCCGGTGGCGCCAGGAGCAGAAGATCCTCACCGTCGACCCGAAGTACCCGGGCAGCCCGTACAACCAGGTGGGCATCCGTGACGTCACGATCCGCGGCGCGGGCATGTGGCACTCCCAGCTGTACACGCTGACCCCGCCCCAGGACGCGGGCGGCATCAACCATCCGCACGAGGGCAACTTCGGCTTCGACATCGACGACAACACGCAGATCTCCGACGTCGCCATCTTCGGTTCGGGCACGATCCGCGGCGGGGACGGCGGCCAGGAGGGCGGGGTCGGCCTCAACGGCCGCTTCGGCGAGAACACCAGGATCAAGAACGTCTGGATCGAGCACGCCAACGTCGCCGCCTGGGTCGGCCGCGACTACGGCAACATCCCCGACCTGTGGAATCCGGGCGACGGCCTGGAGTTCAGCGGCATGCGCATCCGCAACACCTATGCGGACGGCGTGAACTTCTCCAACGGCACCCGCAACTCCACCGTGTCGAACTCCTCGTTCCGCAACACCGGGGACGACTCCCTGGCCGTATGGGCCAACAAGTACGTGAAGGACCCGGCACAGGACATCGGCCACGACAACTCCTTCACGGGCAACACGGTCCAACTCCCCTGGCGCGCCAACGGCATCGCGGTCTACGGCGGTTACGGCAACAAGATCGAGAACAACCTGATCTCCGACACGATGAACTACCCCGGCATCATGCTCGCCACCGATCACGACCCGCTGCCCTTCTCCGGGCAGACGCTGATCGCCGACAACGGTCTGTACCGCACGGGCGGCGCGTTCTGGGGCGAGCAGCAGGAGTTCGGCGCGATCACCCTCTTCGCGCAGGGCCAGAACATCCCGGGCGTCACCATCCGGGACACCGACATCCACGACTCGACGTACGACGGCATCCAGTTCAAGTCGGGCGGCGGCGCCACACCGGACGTGAAGATCGACAACGTCAGGATCTCCGAGTCCAACAACGGCGCGGGCATCCGCGCCCATGGCGGCGCCCGCGGCAACGCGGCACTCTGCGATGTGACGATCACGGACTCGGCCGACGGCGACGTGCTCGTCGAGCCCGGCTCCCAGTTCGCGGTGAAGGAGGGCTGCGCGGCCAAGTAGCCCGTCCGGAGCTCCGCCGGGCCCCGTGGGTCGCGGCGGTGCTCCGGGCAGACCGCGTCAGCAGGTCGTGTCGGGGCGGACCCGCCTCAGGTCGACGAGGTAGGCGTCCACCGTGTCCTCGACGCAGGCGTTGCTGCGGCCGTAGGCGGTGTGGCCGCGGCCGTCGTAGGTCAGGAGCATGCCGCCGGGGAGCTGGTCGGCCAGGCTCTGCGCCTCCCGGTACGGGGTGGCGGGATCGCCGGTGGTGCCGACGACCAGGACCGGGGGCACGCCGTCGGCCTCGACGCGGTGCGGGCGGGCGGTGCCCGCGGGCCAGTTCTTGCAGGGGAGTTCGTCGACGACGCTCGACGTGCCGTAGACACCCGCTCTCTTCTCGGCGGCGCCGAGCGCCTTCCAGTAGGGGCCCGCGGTGCGCGGATGCGGTACGTCCAGGCAGCTGACGGCGACGATGGCCTCGTCGTCGTTCTCCGCGGAGCGGGCGCCGCGTGCGGCCCGGCGGCCCGCGCCCGCGGTGGCCGGGCCGTCGGACTCCGCAAGCTCCGCGATCTCCGTCCCGTCACCCTCCCGCGCCGCGGCCAGCGCCCGCGACAGGTCCTTCCAGTCGTCCTCCGGGCTGTACATCGCGGCCGTCACGACGTCCAGGAGCGTCCTGGAGTCCACCTCGTACAAGTCCTCGTCCGTGACCGGCAGCGGCTCGCGAGCCGTCTGTTCGTACAGGTCGTCGAGCAGCCGGGACGTCTCCTCCGGCGTCGCGCCGGGACAGCTGTCGCCCGCCACGTCCGCGCAGTGCCCGGCGTAGTCGTCGACTGCCTCGCGGAACCCCGCCCCCTGACTCAGCGCGCGCTGCCGCCAGTCCAGGGACGGGTCGACCCCGCCGTCCAGGACGAGGGCGCGGACGCGGTCCGGGAACTGTTCGGCGTACGACGTCCCGAGGCTCGTGCCGTACGACCAACCCAGGTACGTCAGCTTCCGGTCGCCGAGGGCCGCCCGCAGGACGTCCATGTCACGGGCCGCGTCCTCGGTACCGACGTGGGGCAGGACGGCGCGGCTGCTGCGCACGCACGCGGCCGTCTCCGCGTCGGCCTCCGCCAGGGCGCGGGCGCGTTCCGGACCGGTGCGAGGGGTGATCGGCCCGGGTCCCGCGGCCTGCCCCTCTTCCTGGTCGTCGTCCTGCTCCGCGCACTTGACCGCGGGACTGCTGCCCCCGACGCCCCTCGGGTCGAAGGAGACGATGTCGAAGCGGGCGCGCACCGCGTCGCCGAAGACATCGCTGCCGTCCGCCTTCATGTCGCTCACACCGGAGGCGCCCGGACCGCCGGGGTTGTAGACGAGCGACCCGACGCGCCGGTCCGGATCGTCGGCCACCGCTTTGATCACCGGCAGGACGAACGTCTTGCCGTCGTCCGGGTGCGCGTAGTCCCGCGGAACGGTCAGGCGGGCGCAACGGAGCTCGCCGCACGCCTTCCAGGCGAGCTTCTGCCCGTAGAACCGCGCCGGCTCGGGCCGCCGATTCCCGGCCGCTTCCCCACCC
>NZ_LIPN01000217.1 GCF_001418325.1 Streptomyces atriruber
GAGGACGGGGTGGGGGCTGGCTTCGATGAAGAGGCGGTAGCCGTCGGCGAGGAGGGCTTTGATGGTGTCGGCGAAGCGGACGGGTTGGCGGAGGTTGGTGACCCAGTAGGCGGTGTCGAGCGTGGTGGTGTCGTCGAGGCGTTCGGCGGTGACGGTGGAGTAGAACGCCACGTCGGTGGAGGCGGGGCGGATGTCGGCGAGGCGTTCGGTGAGCAGGTCGTGGAGCTGGTCGATCTGGGGGTTGTGGGAGGCGTAGCCGACGTCGATGACGCGGGCGCGGAGCCCGGCCTTCTCCGCGTCGGCGACGACTGCGGCCACCTGGTCCGGGGGACCCGATATGACCGTCGAGGAGGGCCCGTTGACGGCGGCGATGGTGACGCCCGGCCGGTGGTCGCCGATGAGCTCGACAGCTTCCTCGGCGCTGGTGCCCAGGGAGGCCATGTCGCCGTGCCCCTGAAGCTGGCGGAGCGCGTCGCTGCGTACCGCCACGATCCGCGCCGCATCCTCCAACGACAGTGCGCCCGCGACGCAGGCGGCGGCCATCTCGCCCTGCGAGTGCCCGATCACCGCGGCCGGGGTGATGCCCTGGTCCGCCCATACCGCAGCCAGTGACACCATGACGGCCCACAGCACGGGCTGCACGACCTCGACCCGCGCCAGTTCGGCCCCGTCGCCGCGCAATACGTCACGCAGTGACCAGTCCACGTACGCGGACAACGCCTGCTCGCACTCGGCGATCCGCGCCGCGAACACCGGCGACTGGTCCAGCAGTTGGGCACCCATCCCCACCCACTGCGACCCCTGCCCGGGGAAGACCAGCACCGGCCCCGCGCCAGAGGCACCCTGTACGGCGCCCTGGACGACGTCTGGTGACGGCTCGCCCGCTGCCAGGGAACGGAGCCCGGCCAGGAGTGCATCGCGGTCCCGGCCCACCACCACGGCCCGATGCTCGAACACCGAGCGGCTCTTGATCAGGGACCAGCCCACGTCCAGGGGCGACACCAGGTGCGGGTCGGCCGTCGCGCGCTCGGCCAGCAGACCGGCCTGTGCCCGCAGCGCATCCTCACCACGCGCCGACACCACCCACGGCACCACTCCGGCCGGCGCGTCGGCCATGTCCGACGAGGAGGGCGCGGGCTCCGGCGCGTCCGGGGCCTGCTCCAGGATGAGGTGGGCGTTCGTGCCCGAGATGCCGAAGGCGGACACGCCCGCCCGACGCGGGCGTTCGCCGCGCGGCCAGGCGATCGGCTCCGCCAGCAGCCGCACTCCGCTGCCCTCCCACTCCACGTGCGGCGTGGGCGCGTCGATGTGCAGCGAGGCGGGCAGCTGCTCGTTCCGCAGCGCCATCACCATCTTGATGACACCGGCGACACCTGCCGACGCCTGCGCGTGCCCGATGTTCGACTTGATCGAGCCGAGCCACAGCGGCCGGTCCGCGGGCCGCTCCTTGCCGTACGTGGCCACGAGCGCACTGGCCTCGATGGGGTCGCCCAGCATGGTGCCCGTGCCGTGCGCCTCCACCGCGTCGACGTCGTCGGCGGAGAGGCGCGCGTTGGCGAGGGCCTGCCGGATGACGCGCTGCTGCGCCTGCCCGTTGGGCGCCGTGAGCCCGTTGCTTGTACCGTCCTGGTTGATGGCCGAACCGCGGATCACCGCAAGGACGTTGTGGCCGTTGCGCCGGGCCTCCGAGAGGCGTTCGAGGACGACCAGGCCGACTCCTTCGGCCCATCCCGTGCCATCGGCGGCGGCCGCGAACGGCTTGCACCGCCCGTCCTTGGCGAGACCCCGCTGCAGGGAGAACTCCACGAAGGAACCCGGTGTGGCCATCACCGTCGCGCCGCCCGCGAGAGCGAGCGAGCACTCGCCCTGCCGCAGCGCGTGCGCCGCCTGGTGGATCGCCACCAGCGACGACGAGCACCCGGTGTCGATGGTCATCGCGGGGCCTTCGAGGCCGAGTACGTACGACACCCGGCCGGACGCGACGCAGCCGAGGTTGCCGGTGCCGATGTACCCCTCCACCTCGGTGGGGCGTTCACCGACGAGCGCCAGGTAGTCGTAGATGGTCAGGCCCGTGTACACCCCTGCGTTGCTGCCCTTCAGCGCCTCGCGGTCGAGCCCGGCGCGTTCGATCGCCTCCCAGGCGGTCTCCAGGAGCAGCCGCTGCTGCGGGTCCATCGCGACGGCCTCGCGCGGGCTGATGCCGAAGAAGCCCGCGTCGAATTCGCCCGCGTCGTAGAGGAAGCCGCCCTCGCGCACATAGCTGGTGCCGCGGCTCTCGGGGTCCGGGTCGTACAGCGCCTCCAGGTCCCAGCCCCGGTCGTCGGGGAAGCCGCTCATGGCGTCCCTGCGGTCCGTGACCAGGTCCCACAGTTCTTCGGCGGAACGGACGTCACCCGGGTAGCGGCAGGCCATGCCGACGATCGCGATCGGCTCGTCGTCGGCGGCAGCGGTCGCCCGCGCCGCTTCGGCGGACGAGGTGTCGCCCGACAGCTCGGCCTGCAGGACGTCGGTGAGGGCGTCGGGCGTGGGATGGTCGAAGACGACCGTGGTCGGCAGGGCCAGACCGGTGCTCTTGTTCAGCCTGTTGCGCAGCTCCACCGCGGTAAGCGAGTCGAAGCCCAGCTCCTGGAACGGCTTGGTCGCGGGCACGGCGTCGACGTCCGAGTGCCCGAGCGTGGCCGCCGCCTGAGAGCGCACGTGCTGCAGCAGCAACTGCCGCTGCTGTGCCGGTTTCGCCTCGGTCAGCTCCTGCTGCAGCGACGATGCCTCGGTGGCCTCCTCTTGTGCCACGGGCGCGCTCGCCCGACGGTTCTCGGGCAGATCGGCGAGGAGCGGGCTGGGCCGCTGCGCCGTGAAGGTCGAGGTGAACTGTGCCCAGTCGAAGTTCGCCACGGTCAGCGTCGTCTCGCCCGCGTCGAGTGCCTGGTGCAGTGCCTTGATGCAGAGGTCGGGGTTGAGCGGGTGCAGACCGAATCGGCTGAAGAACGTCAACGCCGCCTGGTCGGCGGCCATCCCGGCTTCGGCCCAGGGGCCCCAGGCGATGGAGGTGGCGGCCAGGCCCTGGGCGCGTCGGTGGTCGGCGAGTGCGTCGAGGAAGTGGTTGGCGGCGCCGTAGGCACCCTGCTGGCCGCTGCCCCACACACCGGCGCCGGACGAGAACATCACGAAGGCGGAGAGGTCCGACTCCCGCGTCAGCTCGTGCAGATGGAGCGCGGCCAGCGCCTTGGGGCGCAGCACCTCGTCCAGCTCCGCGCCCGTCACTTCACCGAGGCCGATGTAGTTCGGTACGCCCGCGGCGTGTACGACGGCGGTCAGCGGGTGCTCGGCGGGGACGCCGTCGATGAGGCGGCGCACCTGCTCACGGTCCCCGACGTCGCAGGCGGTGATGGTGACGGCGGTGCCCGACTCCCGCAGTTCGGCGGCCAGTTCCCGCGCGCCGGGTGCGTCCGGCCCGCGGCGGCTGGTGAGGAGGAGGTGCGGGGCGCCTTCGCGGGCGAGCCAGCGGGCGAGGACGGCGCCGATGCCGCCGGTGCCACCGGTGATGAGGGTGGTGCCCCGGGGCTCCCAGCTCACGCCGCTGTTCGGGGTCGTGGCGGGCGCGTGGGCGAGGCGGCGGGCATGGGCCCCGGCGGGACGGATCGCGATCTGGTCCTCGTCCTGAGGGGCGAGAGCCGCCGCCAGCCGGGTCAACGACTGGTGGTCGATACGGGCGGGCAGATCGACGAGCCCACCCCACAGTCGCGGGTACTCCAGCGCGGCGACGCGCCCGAGCCCCCAGACCTGGGCCTGCACGGGGTTGGTGAGGGCGTCGGTGGCGCCGGTGGAGACCGCACCCTGGGTGAGGGTGCGCACGGAGACGTCGGCGCCGTTGTCACCGAGGGCCTGGACGAGGGCGGTCGTCGCGGCGAGCCCGGCGGGCACGGCCGGGAACTCGGGATGCGGCTCCTCGTCGAGGGCCAGCAGGTTGACGATTCCGGCGTGCGGCTCCCCGCCCATCACCGAGAGCAACTCCTGTGCCAGCGAGGCACGTTCCACGGCAAGCGCGTCGAGCACGTGACGCCGCACCTCGCCGCCGTGCGCGGCCAGTGTCTGCGCGGTCGCCCGGACGGCGGGGTGGTCGGCGTGCGCGGCGGGCACGAGCAGCAGCCAGGTTCCGCCGAGCTCCGGCGCCGCCGTGGCGGGCAGGTGCTTCCAAGTGACGTGATAACGCCAGGAGTCGACCGTCGACTGCTGCCGGTGTCGGCGCCGCCAGGCCGAGAGGACCGGCAGTGCGGGCTCCAGCGCACCGACGGTCTCCGCCTGCCCCTCGATCTCCAGACTGCCGGCGAGGGCGTCGATGTCCAGGTCCTCGATCGCCTGCCAGACCCGGGCCTCGACCGGATCGTGCCCGCTGCTCGGGGACGCCACCGCCGCGGGCGGCTCCACCCAGTAGTGCTTGTGCTGGAAGGCGTACGTGGGCAGGTCGACGGTACGAGGGACGGGCTCGGCCGGGAACCAGCGCCGCCAGTCGACCTCGGCACCCACCGCGAACGCCTGCGCGGCGGCGTGCGTGAGCTGCGTACGGCCTCCGTGGTCGCGGCGCAAAGTGGGAACGGTGGTGGCTGTGACGCCGGTCTGTTCGATCGTCTCTTGGATGCCGAGGTTGAGGACGGGGTGGGGGCTGGCCTCGATGAAGAGGCGGTAGCCGTCGGCGAGGAGGGCTTTGATGGTGTCGGCGAAGCGGACCGGTTGGCGGAGGTTGGTGACCCAGTAGGCGGTGTCCAGGGTGGTGGTGTCGTCGAGGCGTTCGGCGGTGACGGTGGAATAGAACGCCACGTCGGTGGAGGCGGGCCGGATGTCGGCCAGGCGCTCGGTGAGCAGGTCGTGGAGTTGGTCGATCTGGGGGTTGTGGGAGGCGTAGCCGACGTCGATGACCCGGGCGCGCAGCCCGGCCTGCTCCGCGTCGGCGACGACCGCGGCCACCTGCTCCGGGGGGCCGGAGATGACGGTCGAGGAGGGCCCGTTGACGGCCGCGATGCTCACGCCGGGCCGGTCGTCCCCGATGAGCTCGGTGGCCTGCTCGGCGCTGGTGCCCAGCGAGGCCATGTCGCCGTGCCCCTGCAGCTGGCGCAGGGCGTCGCTGCGTACCGCCACGATTCGTGCCGCGTCCTCCAACGACAGTGCGCCCGCGACACACGCGGCCGCCATCTCGCCCTGCGAATGCCCGATCACCGCAGCAGGCGTGATGCCCTGATCCGCCCACACCGCGGCCAGTGACACCATCACGGCCCACAGCACCGGCTGCACGACCTCGACCCGCGCCAGCTCGGCCCCATCCCCACGCAGCACCTCACTGAGTGACCAGTCCACATACGCGGACAACGCCCGCTCGCACTCGGCGATCCGCGCCGCGAACACCGGCGACTCGTCCAGCAGTTGGGCCCCCATCCCCACCCACTGCGAGCCCTGCCCCGGGAACACCAACACCGGTCCAGGCCCCATATCGCCCGCGACCCCGGTCACCACGTCCGCGGACGCCTCGCCCGCAGCCAGAGTCCCCAGGGAAGTGATCGCCTCGGCGGATTGCTGACCCACCACCACGGCCCGGTGTTCGAGAACCGCCCGGCTCGTGGCCAGTGACCAGCCGACCTCGGTCGCTGAGGCACCCGCTTCCCCGACTCCGGACGATGCGGCGAACTCGCCCAGACGGCGGGCCTGTTCGCGCAGCGCATCGGACGTCCGCCCGGAGACCACCCACGGCACGACCGCACCCGGAGCCGGAGCCGCAGCCGTTTCCGCCTCTTCCCGCGGTGCCTCCTCCAGGATCAGATGCGCGTTCGTCCCCGAGATGCCGAACGCCGAGATGCCCGCCCGCCGCGTGCGTTCCGGCCGCCACTCCACGGGCTCCGAGAGCAGTCGTACGCTGCCCTGCTCCCACTGGACGTGCGGTGAGGGCGCGTCGATGTGCAGCGAGGTGGGGAGGAGGCCGTTGCGCAGGGCCATGACCATCTTGATGACACCGGCGACACCGGCGGCGGCCTGTGTGTGGCCGATGTTCGACTTGATCGAGCCGAGCCACAGCGGCCGGTCCTCGGGCCTGCCCTGTCCGTAGGTGGCGAGGAGCGCGTTGGCCTCGATGGGGTCGCCGAGCGTGGTGCCCGTGCCGTGGGCCTCGACGGCGTCGATGTCGTCGGCGGAGAGTCGTGCGTTGGCGAGGGCGGCGCGGATGACGCGTTCCTGGGAGGGACCGTTGGGTGCCGCGAGGCCGTTGCTCGTACCGTCCTGGTTGATGGCCGAACCCCGCACCACGGCAAGGACCTTGTGGCCGCGGCGGCGCGCTTCGGAGAGCAGTTCGAGTGCCACCATTCCGGCGCCCTCGCCCCAGCCCGTGCCGTCGGCGGCGGCCGCGAACGGCTTGCAGCGGCCGTCGGGCGCGAGCCCGCGCTGCCGCGAGAACTCGGTGAACGAGCCGGGCGTGGCCATCACGGTCGAACCCCCGGCCAGCGCGAGCGAGCACTCGCCCTGCCGCAGCGCCTGGGCGGCCAGGTGGATCGCCACCAGGGACGACGAGCACGCCGTGTCGACCGTCACCGCGGGGCCTTCGAGCCCCAGCGTGTAGGAGATGCGGCCCGACACCACGCTGCCGAGGTTGCCGGTGCCGATGTATCCCTCGACCTCACTGGCCGTCTGGCTGATCAGCGTCAGATAGTCGTGGGCGCTGACCCCGGTGAAGACACCGGTGTCGCTGCCCTGCAGCCCGTGCGGGTCGAGGCCCGCGTGCTCGATCACCTCCCAGGCGGTCTCCAGGAGCAGCCGCTGCTGCGGGTCCATCGCGACGGCCTCGCGCGGGCTGATGCCGAAGAAGTCGGCGTCGAAGCGGCCCGCGTCGTACAGGAAGGCGCCGTCCCGTACGTAGCTGGTGCCCGGGTGCTCCGGGTCCGGGTGGTACAGGGACTCCAGGTCCCATCCCCGGTCGTCGGGGAACCCCGAGACCGCGTCGCCCCCGTCGCGCACGAGCTGCCACAGGTCCTCGGCGGACCGTGTCCCGCCGGGGAAGCGGCAGGCCATGCCGACGATGGCGACCGGCTCGGCCGATTCCTTGTCGCGGAGCCGTTGGCGGGCCTCGCGCAGCTCCGCGGTGACCCACTTGAGGTGATCGAGAAGCTTCTCCTCGTTCGACATCTGACCCAGGCTCCTTGGCGCGACGTGACGGGGGACGTGGATGGGGTGGGGGAGTCGGGGATCAGGACTTCCCGAACTCGCTGGAGATGAGGTCGAAGATGTCGTCCGCGCTCGCCGCCTCCAGGTCGGCGTGGGCGGAGTCGCCGTCCTCCGGGCCGTCCTGCGACGGGCTCCACTTGGCGACCAGCACCTGCAGACGGCCCGCGATGCGCCGACGGGACGCTTCGTCCATCCCGGCCGTGCCGAACGCCGTGTCCCACTTGTCGAGCGCCGCGAGCACGTTGCCCTCGCCGGTGGTCTCGTCGCCGCCGCCGAGCTGCCCGCGCAGATGCGAGGCGAGGGCCTCGGACGTGGGATGGTCGAAGATCACGGTGGCGGGCAGCGTGAGCCCGGTCGTGCTGTTGAGCTGGTTGCGCAGCTGGACGGCGGTCAGCGAGTCGAAGCCCAGCTCCTGGAACGGCTTCGCCGCCGGGATGTCCTCCACCGTGCGACCCAGAGTGGCGGCCGCGTGGGTCCGGACGTGCTGGACCAGGAAGCCGTGCCGCTGGGATGCGGGCGTCTTCGCGAGCTCCTCGCGGAACGCGCTGGTCTCGGCCGCCGACCCGGACTGCACTGCCTCCCGCTGGTTCTCCGGAAGGTCGTCGAGGAACGGACTGGGCCGCTGGGCGGTGAACGTCGGCGTGAACTTCGCCCAGTCGAAGTTCGCCACCGTCAGCGTGGCCTCGCCCGCGCCGACCGCCTGGTGCAGTGCCTTGACGCAGAGGTCCGGGCCGATCGGATGCAGGCCGAAGCGCTTGAAGTACGAGAGCGACTCCGGGTCCGCGGACATCCCGGCCTCGGCCCAGGGGCCCCAGGCGATCGAGGTGGCGGCCAGGCCCTGGGAGCGCCGGTGGTCGGCGAGTGCGTCGAGGAAGTGGTTGGCGGCGCCGTACGCACCCTGCTGGCCACTGCCCCACACACCGGCGCCGGACGAGAACATCACGAACGCCGTGAGACCCATGTCCCGCGTCAGCTCGTGCAGGTTCCAGGCCGCATCGGACTTCGACCCGAGCACTTCGTTCAGGCGCGCCGTCGTCAGATCGGTGATCGACGTCAGATCGGTCATGCCCGCGGCGTGGATGACGGCGGTCAGGGGGTGCTCGGGCGGCGTCCGGTCGAGGAGGCCGCGGAGTTGGTGGGGATCGCTGACGTCGCAGGCGGTGATGGTGACGGCGGTGCCCGACTCCCGCAGTTCGGCGGCCAGTTCCCGCGCGCCGGGTGCGTCCGGCCCGCGGCGGCTGGTGAGGTGCAGGTGCGGGGCGCCTTCGCGGGCGAGCCAGCGGGCGAGGACGGCGCCGATGCCGCCGGTGCCGCCGGTGATGAGGGTGGTGCCCCGGGACTGCCAGGTGAGGTCGGCGGCGGTGCCCGGCGCGGGGGCGTGGGTGAGGCGCCGGGTGTGGGTTCCGGTGGGGCGGATGGCCGTCTGGTCCTCGTCCTGCGGGAGGAGGGCGGCGGCGAGGCGGGCGAGGGTGTGGTGGTCGATGCGGGCCGGGAGGTCGATGAGCCCGGCCCACAGGCGGGGGTGTTCGAGGGCGGCGACGCGCCCGAGTCCCCAGACGTGGGATTGGAGGGGGTGGCCGAGCGGGTCGGTGGCGCTCGTGGACACGGCTCCCTGCGTGACGGTGTGCAGGGGGGCGGTCGTGCCGTTGTCGCCGAGGGCCTGGATCAGGGTGGTGGTCGCCGCGAGTCCCGCGGGCACGGCCGGGTGATCGGGGTGCGGCTGTTCGTCCAGAGCCAGCAGATTGACGATCCCGGCGAACCCGGAGGTGTCCACCGCGGCCAGCGTCTCGCGCCGGACCCGGCCGGTCTCGACCGGATGCAGCCGCACGGCGGACGCGCCGTGCTCACCCAGCGCCTCGGCGGTGGCCCGTACGGCGGGGTGCTCGGCCAGGCCGTCGGGGATGAACACCAGCCAGTCGCCGTCCAGTTGTGGCGCCTCGGCGTCGGGCCGGTGCTTCCACGTGACGCGGTAGCGCCAGGAGTCGATGGTCGACTGCTCCCGATGGCGACGCCGCCAGCCCCGCAGCACCGGCAGCGCGGGCTCCAGCGCCCGCACCGCCTCGTCGCTGCCCTCCTCCGATCCCAGCGCCTCCGCCAACAGCCCGAGGTCGAGCTCATCGACCGCCTGCCACAACTGCGTCTCGGCGGCACTGTGCTCGGCGCCGAGGGTGCGGCCGGCGCGAGTGGAGTGTTCGAGCCAGTAGTGCTGGTGTTGG
>NZ_LIPN01000218.1 GCF_001418325.1 Streptomyces atriruber
CCCACTGGTTCGGCACACCCCATGCCGCCGCCCGGCCCCTCTGACGCGCACGAGCCGCCCGGACGACGCCCCCCAACCCCCAGGAGACCCACGTGAGGACCGGAGTCACCGTCTGGCTCACCGGCCTGCCCAGCGCCGGCAAGACCACCATCGCCTACGAGCTGGCCGACCGGCTGCGCGCGGAGGGCCACCGCGTGGAGGTCCTGGACGGCGACGAGATCCGCGAGGCGCTCTCGGCCGGACTCGGCTTCTCCCGCGCCGACCGGGACACCAACGTGCAGCGCATCGGCTTCGTCGCCGAACTCCTGGCCCGCAACGGCATGCTGGCACTGGTCCCGGTGATCGCGCCGTACACCGACAGCCGGGAGGCGGTGCGCAAGCGCCACGACAGCAACGCCACCCCGTACCTCGAGGTGCACGTCGCCACCCCCGTCGAGGTGTGCAGCGCCCGAGACGTCAAGGGCCTGTACGCCAAGCAGGCCGCCGGAGAGCTGACCGGCCTCACCGGGGTGGACGACCCCTACGAGGCACCCGCCGCGCCCGACCTGCGCATCGAGTCGCAGCACCAGACCGTCCAGGAGTCCGCCGCCGCGGTGTACGCCGTGCTCGCCGAAAGGGGCCTGTTATGACGCCGACCGCCGACCCGGTGACGGGGGGCGACGGGGGCAGGGACACCCCGTACGCCCTCTCGCACCCCGACGCGCTGGAGTCGGAGGCGGTGCACATCCTGCGCGAGGTGGCGGGCGAGTTCGACAACCCGGTGGTGCTCTTCTCCGGCGGCAAGGACTCCATCGTCATGCTGCACTTGGCGCTGAAGGCGTTCGCGCCCGCCCCGGTGCCCTTCGCGCTGCTGCACGTGGACACCGGGCACAACTTCCCCGAGGTCCTGGAGTACCGCGACCGCACGGTCGCCGAGCACGGGCTGCGCCTGCACGTCGCGTCGGTGCAGGACTACATCGACCGGGGTGTGCTCAAGGAACGCCCGGACGGCACCCGCAACCCGCTCCAGACCGTGCCGCTGACGGAGAAGATCCAGAGCGAGCGGTTCGACGCGGTGTTCGGGGGCGGGCGCCGGGACGAGGAGAAGGCCCGCGCCAAGGAGCGGGTGTTCTCGCTGCGGGACGAGTTCTCGCAGTGGGACCCGCGCCGTCAGCGGCCCGAGCTGTGGCAGCTGTACAACGGCCGTCACGCGCCGGGCGAGCACGTGCGGGTGTTCCCGCTGTCCAACTGGACCGAGCTGGACGTGTGGCAGTACATCGCCCGCGAGGACATCGCACTGCCCGGGATCTACTTCGCGCACGAGCGTGACGTGTTCCAGCGTTCCGGGATGTGGCTGACCGCGGGTGAGTGGGGCGGCCCGAAGCAGGGCGAGACGGTCGAGAAGCGGCTCGTGCGCTACCGGACGGTCGGTGACATGTCCTGCACCGGCGCCGTGGACTCCGACGCCACCACGCTGGAGGCCGTCATCACCGAGATCGCCGCGTCCCGGCTGACCGAGCGCGGCGCGACCCGCGCCGACGACAAGCTCTCCGAGGCCGCCATGGAAGACCGCAAGCGCGAGGGGTACTTCTGATGACCGTTCTGAGCGACACCACCGTCGGCACACTGCGCTTCGCCACCGCGGGCTCCGTCGACGACGGCAAGTCCACCCTGGTGGGCCGCCTGCTGCACGACTCCAAGTCGGTGCTCGCCGACCAGCTGGAGGCCGTCGCCCACGCCTCCCGCAACCGCGGCCAGGCCACCCCCGACCTGGCGCTGCTCACCGACGGCCTGCGCGCCGAACGCGAGCAGGGCATCACCATCGACGTCGCCTACCGCTACTTCGCCACGCCCCGGCGCCGGTTCATCCTGGCCGACACCCCGGGCCATGTGCAGTACACCCGGAACATGGTCACCGGCGCCTCCACCGCCGAACTGACGGTGATCCTGGTCGACGCCCGCAACGGCGTCGTCGAACAGACCCGCCGCCACACCGCGATCGCCGCCCTGCTGCGCGTCCCGCACGTCGTCCTCGCGGTCAATAAGATGGACCTCGTCGGCTACGAGGAGGCCGTCTTCGCCGCCATCGCCGAGGAATACACCGCCTACGTCAAGGAGCTGGGCGGCCCGGAGGTCACCGTCATCCCGATCTCCGCGCTGGCCGGCGACAACGTGGTCGAGCCGTCCGCGCACATGCCCTGGTACGGCGGCCCGACCGTCCTGGAACACCTGGAGACCGTGCCGGTCAGCCACCACCTGGCGCCCTGCTCCGCCCGGCTGCCCGTGCAGTACGTGATCCGCCCGCAGAGCCCCGAACAGCCCGACTACCGCGGCTACGCCGGCCGGATCGCGGAGGGCACCTTCCGCACCGGGCAGCAGGTACGCGTCCTGCCGTCCGGCCGCACCTCCACCATCGCCGGGATCGAACAGCTGGGCCGCCCCGTGGAGGCGGCCTGGGCCCTGCAGTCGGTGACCGTGCTGCTGGCGGACGACATCGACGTCTCGCGCGGCGACCTGATCGTGCCGCACGCGGACGCCCCGGCCACCACACGGGAGGTGGAGGCGACCGTGTGCCACGTCGCCGACCAGCCGCTGACCGTCGGCCACCGGGTGCTCCTCAAGCACGGCACCCGCACGGTCAAGGCGATCGTCACGGACCTCCCCTCCCGGCTCACTCTCGACGACCTGTCGCTGTACCCGCACCCCGGACGGCTCGTCGCCAACGACATCGGCCGGGTGCGGATCCGCACCGCCGAGCCGCTGCCCATCGACTCCTACGCCGACTCCCGGCGCACCGGCTCGTTCATCCTGATCGACCCGGCCGACGGCACCACGCTCACCGCGGGCATGGCGATCCGTCATCCCGGCAGAAATGACCGCATGCGCTCGTAGAAGGGGAACTGGTAGTCGTAGTACGACGCCAGTTTCGCGTTGTTCTCGACTCTGTCCTGATAGACGCGGGGAACATGGTCGAACCCCTTGCTCCGCGCCGCGTCCGCATGCCATTCCCTGGTGCGGCTCCACTCGTCCCGGTTCTCGGGCTCCCACGAGAGGGCCGACTCCATGAAGTCGATGCCGACCCTCTCGCAGTAGGCCCGGACCACGACTTCGGACTCGGCGGCCAGCTGTTCCGCCGCGAAGACCGCGGGGCAGGCCCCGATGCTTTCGTGCACGGTGCGGAATATCTCGAATTGATGCTCGAAGCCGATCTCGGCGCAGGTGATGTCCGGCTTCATGGCGTAGTGCGACGGGATCACCGCTTCCGGGTCCCTGATCAGGAAAGTGTGACAGCCGATGTCGGGGAACTCCGGGGCGTCGACGATCTCGTAGCGGTACTCCGTCGTCTCCTTGACGAACACCCGACGGCGCGTGGCGATGTCCTGGAGCGTGTCCAGGAGTTCACGCTGGTCGGATATCTTCTCCCCCTCCACGACGGCGTATCCCTGCACCACGAGGCTGGAGAACGGCTCGTGAACGACGAGGTGGTCACCTCTCTGGATCATCATTCTCAAGAAGGCCGTGGACAGGCTTCTCGGAGGGCTCCAGAGAAACAGAAGATTGTGTCCGTGTTGTGGTGCGCCGTTCATGAGAAGCTCCATTCTGCTGCATGACTTTCCGCGGATGCGCACTGTTCGCGCATCCGCGGGGGTTTCGGCTCCGCAGCCCACAGGGGCTACCGCTTATGGCCGATGACCACGTGCTTCTCGCCGCCGGACCTCCGCACCTCGCAGTCGCTGAATCCGGCCCGCTCCAGCAGGGCGGTGAACTCGGCGGCCGTACGGTGCCTCCCGGCCATCTCGATGTGCATCACGAGGTTCATCGCGGCCGTGGCCAGCGGACCGCTGCGGTCGTCCTCGAAAAGGCGGTCCATGATGAGGACCCGGCCGGGGGCGCGGCACGCGCGGTAGGCCTTCTCCAGCAGCGTGACGCAGGTGTCGTCGTCCCAGTCGGAGAGGATGTAGCCGAAGGCGAGGCAGTCGCCCCGCGGGAGTTCGTCCGCGAAGAAGTCGCCGCCGACGAAGTCCAGGCGGTCGGCGACCGGCCGTGCCTCGGCGTCCTCGCCGACCAGCGGGCCGACCGCCGGCATGTCGAAGACGGTGGCGCGCAACGCGGGCTCGGCGAGCAGCGCCGCCACGGCGAACGGGCCGGTGGCCCCGCCGACGTCCACGAGGTGCTTCGTCCCCACCATCCCGGCGAGGACGGCCAGCTCCCGCGAGACGCCGAAGCTCAGGTCCCACATGGCGCGCATGAAGCCGCGCAGCGACTCGGCGTCGCGGTACACGTCGTCGAACGGGGACTCCTCCGTGGTCGGCTTCCCCTTGGCGAGATAGGAGTCCAGCCGACCGAGCCGACCCTGGGTCTCCAGCGTGAGGTGCTTGATGAAGCCGCCCAGGTACCTGCTGTTGCCGGGGTCCAGGAAGGGCGCGGCGTCGGAGGTCAGGGTGTATTCACCGCCCGTCGCGCGGGTGACGACGCCGAGGGACGTCAGGACGAGCAGCATCCGCTCCAGGGTGTCCTCGTCGACGTCGAGTCGCTCGGCGAGGCCCGCGACGGTGCCCGGGCCGTCCTCGATGAGGGAGGTGAACACCCCGTGCTCGACGGCGGTGTGAAGCACCGGAGTGGCGAGCAGTCCGTAGACGGCGTTCTCAAGTGCGCTGGGCATCATCGGTGTTGCTCCTCGATCATGTCGATCTCGTGTACCAGTTGGGCCAGTTCCTGCGGATGGCTGACGTGCGCGGCGTGACCCGCACCGGAGATCTCGGCGAAACGGCCGTGCGGCAGCAGCTCGGCGAGCCGCCGCGCCACTTCCCTGTGGTGTGCGGCCGACCGCGATCCGGCCGCCACCACGGTGCGGAGCGGAAACGTCAGCGGGTCGAACGCCGGGGCGTCGACCGTGGGGTCCGTCATCTCGGAGATGAGGGCCGCCCCGTCCGCGGCGAGGTCGGACGGCCGGGCCCGCGCCAGGTGCAACCGGCTTGCGGGGCCCAGGAGTTCGGTGAGCATGGCCCGCGTCGCCTGCTCCGGGCCTCCCTCGGCCGCGGCGGCGCGCACGGTCCGCTCCCACGGGTCGTCGGCGGGCCACCAGGGCAGCCAGCGCACGGGCGGCTCGACGGCGACGATCCCGGCGACGCGCGACGGGTCCGCGGCCGCGGCGGCCATGGCCACCAGGGCGCCGTAACTGTGGCCGAGCACGACCGGCGGCACGTCCGACTCCGCGAGCGCCGTGCGCAGGTCGTCCACGTGCACCGGGAAGTCGACGTCCGCACCCCCGAGCGGGCGGGACGCGCCCCAGCCGCGCCGGTCGTAGCCGAGGACCGGACGGCCCGGCAGGTGGTCGACCACGCGGCGGAAGGTGTCGCTGCGGTCCACCGAGCCGTGCACGATCAGTACGGGCCGGGCGGCCGTGGCCGTCCCGTCCCCCCAGGTGCTGATCAGCGGTCGCGCCCGCGCCGGTCCGGTCTGCGTCGTTCCGTCGTTCACTGAACCGTTCGCCCCTCGCTCACGAGCTGCACCAGTCCGGCCAGAGTCGGCTCGTCGAGCAGTCGCTGTATGTCGATCACCATGCCGAAGCGGTCCTCGGCGGCCGCCATGAACTCGGCCATGGCCAATGAGTCGCCGCCCGCGGAGAAGAAGTCGGTGTCCAGCTTCACGCGCACCTGCGGCACCCGCAGACACGACGAGAACAGCCTGGCCAGCTCCCATGTGACGCGGGTGGACCCCGCGTCGGCGTCCGGCGCGGCGGGCACCGGAACGGGAGCCGTCGCCGCGGGCACCGGAACCGGAGCGGTCGCCGCGGGCACCGCCACGGAAGCCGTCGCGTCGTGCTCCTGCGCCACCTTCCCGTTCGAGGTGAGCGGCAGCTGGTCCGTGACGGTGAACGCCGCCGGAATCATGCCGCCGTGCAGCCGCTCCGCGAGATGGCGGCGTACCGCCTGCTCGTCCCAGGACCCCGGCTCCTCGGGCACGACGAACGCGTGCAGCCGGTTGTCGCGCTCGACGGCGTGGCAGGAGGACACCCCGGGCGCCTTCTCCAGCACGCGCTCCACTTCGTACAGTTCGACGCGCTGACCCCGGATCTTGACCTGCCGGTCGCGGCGGCCGACGTACTCCAGAGAGCCGTCCTCCCGCCAGACGCACAGGTCACCGCTCCGGTACATCAACCGTCCCGGCCGCCCCGCGAAGGGGTCGGGCACGAACGACTCGGCCATCAGGTCGGGCCGTCCCAGATAGCGGCCGACCCCGATCCCCGCGATGTACAGCTCGCCCGGACTGCCGACGGGCAGCAGCCGGTGCTCCTCGTCCAGGACGTAGACGCGTTTGCCCGCGACCGGACGCCCGATCGGCGGGTCGTCCTCACCTGCGCACTCGTGCCAGGTGGACCAGACCGCCGCCTCGGCGGGACCGTACAGGTTGAGGAGCCTGCGGCCCGGCGCCGTCCAGCGGCGGACCAGGGAGCCGGGCAGCCGCTCGCCCGCGAACGCCGCGATGCGCAGATTGGGCAGCGGATCGCGCGCGAGCACCGACCACACCGACGGCGTCATGATGGCGACGCTCACCCGCCGCTCGCGCAGCAGCCGCAGCAGCGGCGGCCCCGGGGTCAGCTGCGCGGTCCGCGCGACGACGAGCGTCGCCCCGCACAGCAGCGCCAGGACGGCCTCGGAGATGCAGCCGTCGAAGTTCAGCGAGAGGAACTGCAGCACCCGGTCCTGCGGCCGGACCCGGAACACCGTGCGCTGCGCGATGTGCAGGTTCGTCAGCGCCTCGTGGCTGTTGGCGATGGCCTTCGGCCGACCGGTGGTGCCGCTGGTGAACACGACGTAGGCGGTGTTGCCCGGCGCGACGCCGGTGATCGGCGGGGCGGCGGCGCGCACGGCCGGGTCGAGCCGTACGACGTCGGCCGGGACGCCCAGAGCCGCGATCCGGTCACCGGTGGCGTCGTCGGCGATGACGAGCCGCGCGGACGTCTGCTCCAGCATGGTCCGCAGACGCTCGCCGGGGCAGTCGGCGGCGGCGAGCAGGAAGGCGCCCCCGGCCTTGGCCACGGCCAGGATGGCGACCACCAGCCGCACGGAGCGTTCCATGCTGATCGCGACGACCGTCTCGGGCTCCACGCCCAGCTCACGCAGCCGGTGCGCGGCCCCGTTCGCCAGCGCGTCGATGTCCGCGTACGAGTACACGACGCCCTCGTCCTCGACCGCCGTGCTGTCCGGCGCCAGTCGGGCCCGCTCCTCGAAGAGGAGCTGCCAGCAGACCTGGGCGGCGCCGTCGTCGGCCCCGGTGTCGTTCCACTCGGCGACGATCTGGTGCCGTTCGAGATCGGTGACCGCCTTGGCGGCGGGCACCGCGTCGGCCGCAGGAGCGGCAGGGGTCGCAGGGGTCGTAGAGGTCGCAGGGGCCGCAATGACCTCAGAGACCTCAAAGCCATCGGAGACCTCAAAGCCATCGGAGACATCAAAGCCCTCAGAGACCTCCGTACGGCTGACGTGCACCGCTGCCCGGCGCCGGGAGCGCGTGTTGCAGTGCGGCCCCCACTCCACAGGATCCGCCTCCAGCGGCGAGAGCCCGAACCGCTCGTAGCGCTCGACGAAGCCGAGGATCGCCCAGCGCGCCAGACGTTCGGCGAACGGCGCACCCAGGCAGTAGTGCGGACCGGAGCCGAACCCGAGGTGGCGACCCTCGCTGCGCGCGATGTCGAAGGCGGTGGGGTCGCTGAATTTGCGGGGGTCGAGGTTGGCCGCGGCGAGCAGCACGAGGACTCCGTCCCCGGCCGCCATCCGCGCCCCGCCGATCTCGATGTCGCGCGCGGCGTGCCGACCCACGTACTGGCTCGACCCGTCGATCCGCAGCACCTCGGCCACGGCGGAATCCGCGAGCGAGTGGTCCTGCCGCAACTGCCGCAGCTGCTCCGGATGGTCGGCGAGCAGCAGCAGTCCGCCGGAGACGAGGTGCGTCAGCGTCTGATAGCCCCCGGCGACCAGGACCAGCGCGTTGGCGGCGACGAGCTGGAGCAGCTCGGCGGGCGGCTCCGCCGCGGGATCGACGGCGAAGTCGTCCCGCAGGGCCGTCGCCAGGGTGGAGACGAGGTCGTCACCGGGCGCGGCGAGGCGTTCGGCGGCGAGCTCGCGCAGCCCGGCGAGTGCCTTGTCGAGGAGCGGGACCGTCTCCAGGTCGGCCCGGCTGGGGAAGGTGGAGACGCTGCTGAGCAGGCGCTCGTAGGCGTCTGCCCACTCGGTGAGCTCCGTGCCGCGGCCCGTCATGCCCAGCAGATGGGTCATCAGGTGCTCGGGCAGCCGCTCCGCGAAGTCCTTCACCAGGTCGACGGTTCCGGTGTCGGGGAGCGTGTCCAGGACCCGGTCGGCGATGGCCCGCAGGGCCGCGTCGTGCCGCTGCAGACCGGCCGGTGAGAACTCGCCGCGCAGAGCGTTCCTGATCCGGGTGTGGTCGGGCGGATCGTTGAAGAGGAACTGGGCGGACAGCATCTCGGCGGTCGGCACGATGCCGCTCATGCCGCGCGCCGCCAGGTCGTCGGGGGAGTGGTGGCGCGCGGACGAGAACGCCCGGTGGTTGGCGAGGATCTCGACCGACTCGGCGTACCCGGAACAGACCCAGACGCCTCCCACCTCGTCGTAGAAGACGGGCGGCAGCTCGGAAATGGCCTTCCAGTAGAGCCGGGGGTCGGCTATGACCTCGGCACGGCGCAAATTGTGGATGCCGTGCCGTGCACGGTCGTAGCCGGCAGCGGGACGGGCGGTCGGGGACTCCACGCTCTTCCCCCTCTCCTTACTTGTCGGCCATGCGCTGCGCGAGGCTGCGCGGGCGCATGTCGGTCCAGTTCTCCTCGATGAAGCTCAGGCAGGCCTCGCGCGTGTCACTCGGGTGCGCGACGGTCCAGCCCGCGGGCTGGTCCACGGTGACCGGCCAGAGCGAGTGCTGGTGCTCGTCGTTGACGAGCACCACGTACGTGCCGTCCGGGTTCTCGAAGGGGTTGGTCATGTCAGCTCCTTGGATGTCGGGGGTTCGATGGCTGAGGGTTCGATCTGCTGAGGGGGGTACGAGGGGTCTCGCGCTCAGGGGCTCTGGTTCTGGAGGGAGCGGGAGAGGATCTCGCCCACGGGCTTCAGGACGTTCGGCAGCAACATGTCGTCGTGCGAGCAGGGGACCCGGTGCTCGTCGACCCGCCCGGTGACGTGTGTCGTCCAGGCGTCCCGGCCCTTGTCGGGGGCGGTACGGGACCCGTCCCGTCCCAGGGCAGCGGTGAGCACGAGCAGGTCGCCGCGGAACACGCCGGGTGCGAACGCGGCGCCGATGCCCGCGTTGTGCCGCAGCGTGTGCGCGAAGGTGCGCAGGTCGTCCGGCGTCAGATTGGCCATCACCGCGCCGACCTGCTGGAAGAACGCGCTCAACGCGGCCGGTGTCAGCGGCTCGTCGGCGCCGACGGTGGTGATGGCGGCCGGATCGTAGCCCGCGTTCGCGGCGATCATCCGCAGCATGCTGTCCTCGTCCGCGGGCACCGGCTCGACGCCGTCCTCCGCCGCGGCGGGGAAGGCGTCCAGGAGCGCCAGGAGCGCGATCTCCTCGCCCTGTTCCTGGAGTTGCGTGGCCATCTCGAAGGCGACGAGACCGCCGAACGACCATCCGACGAGGTGGTACGGCCCACGGGGCTGCACCGAGCGCAGCTGCTCCACGTAGTCCGCGGCCATGGCCGGGAGCGTTGCCGGGGGCTCGGCACCCTGCAGCAGCGTCCGGGCCTGGAGGCCGTAGAGCGGGTGGCCGGGCGGCAGATGGTCCTTGAGGTGGTAGTAGCCCCAGCTGTGCCCGCCCGCGGGGTGGACGCAGAAGACCGGTGCCCGGTCCCCTTCCAGGTGCAGCGGCAGCAGGACATCGCCCTCCGCCTTCGCCGCCCCGTGCAGCCGTTCGGCGAGCCCTGCCACGGTGGGCGCCTCGAAGAAGTCCCTGGGCCGCAGCTGCGCGCCGAGGGCGGCACGGATCCGCCCGATGAGGCGCATGGCGAGCAAGGAGTGCCCGCCGAGGGCGAAGAAGCTCGTGTCGCCGCCGACCCGGGCGACGTCCACGCCGAGGACCTCGGCGAAGAG
>NZ_LIPN01000219.1 GCF_001418325.1 Streptomyces atriruber
CCCTGCCCCAGTGGTAGGTCTCGCCGGTGAGCTCGTCGCGCACCGGCACGGACTCGTGCCAGTCCAGGCCGAGTTGCGGCATGTCCAACGAGACCGTGGCTTCCTGGGTGTGGTGAGGGTCGAGGTTCGCGACCACCAGAACAATGTTCGAACCGTGCTCGTCGACGGCCGTCTTCGAGTACGCGATCACCGCTTCCTGGTCCGTCTGGTGGAAGTGCAGGTCACGGAGTTGGCGCAGCGCGGGGCTCGCGCGCCGGATGCGGTTCAGCGCGGTGATCAGCGGGGCGATCGTGTCGCCTCTTCGTGCGGCCGACTCCCAGTCGCGGGGCCGGAGTTGGTACTTCTCCGAATGGAGGTACTCCTCGCTCCCGCGCCGTACGGCGGTGTTCTCGCACAGCTCGAACCCGCTGTAGACGCCCCAGGTCGGCGACAGCGTGGCGGCGAGCACGGCCCGCACCTCGAAGGCGGGACGGCCGCCCTCCTGGAGGTAGGCGTGCAGGATGTCGGGGGTGTTCACGAAGAAGTTGGGACGCAGGAAGTGCGCGGTGTCCCGCGACAACTCGGTGAGGTAGTCGGTGAGTTCGTCCTTCCCGTTCCGCCAGGTGAAATAGGTGTAGGACTGCTGGAACCCGATGGCCGCGAGGGTCTGCATCATCGCGGGGCGGGTGAACGCCTCGGCGAGGAAGATGACGTCGGGGTCCGTGCCGTTGATGTCCGCGAGCACCCGCTCCCAGAACACGACGGGCTTGGTGTGCGGATTGTCGACGCGGAAGACGCGTACGCCGTGCCCCATCCAGAACCGCAGCAGCCGCACCGTCTCGGCGATCAGGCCCGGCAGGTCCTTGTCGAAGGAGATCGGATAGATGTCCTGGTACTTCTTCGGCGGATTCTCGGCGTACGCGATGGAGCCGTCCGCCCTGCGACGGAACCAGTCGGGGTGCTTCTCCACCCAGGGGTGGTCCGGCGAGCACTGCAGCGCGAAGTCCAGGGCGACTTCGAGGCCGAGCCCGGTGGCGCGGCGCACGAACGCGTCGAAGTCGTCGAGCGTCCCGAGGTCCGGGTGCACGGCATCGTGGCCGCCCTCCGGAGAACCGATCGCCCACGGCACGCCGACGTCGTCAGGGCCCACCGAGAGGGAGTTGTCGGGCCCCTTGCGGAAGGTGGTGCCGATCGGGTGGATGGGCGGCAGGTAGACGACGTCGAAGCCCATCTCGGCGATGGCGGGCAGCCGCGCGGCCGCGGTGCGCAACGTCCCGGGGACGGGCGGGGACCCGTGCTCGACGACGGCGCCCTCCGATCGCGGGAAGAACTCGTACCAGGACCCGAAGAGGGCCCGGCGCCGCTCGACCAGGAGCGGCAGCTCCTCGGACGACGTGACGAGTTCACGCAGCGGATGACGGTCGAGCGTCTCCCGCACCCGAGGGGTGAGGGCGGCAGCAAGACGGGCCGCCGGTGAGCGGCCCGCATCGCGCAGTGCCCGGGCCGCTTCGGCGACGGCGGCCCGGTCGGGGCGAGGTATGCCGGTGGCGGCGCGCTCGTGGAGACGGGCGCCCTCCTCCAGGACCAGATCGGTGTCCAGACCTGCGGGAATCTTGATCTGCGCGTGGTGGCGCCAGGTTGTGACGGGATCGCCCCACGCCTCCACGGCGAAGGTCCAGCGCCCCTCGGCGTCCGGTGTCACGTCGGCGCCCCACCGGTCGGTGCCCGGCGCGAGCTCCCGCATGGGGATCCACGGGCCTGCCCGGCCGCCGGGGTCGCGCAGGACGACGTTCGCGGCGACCGCTTCATGTCCTTCGCGGAAGACCGTGGCCGTGACCTGGAACGTTTCTCCCGGTACTGCCTTCGCCGGTTTTCGCCCGCCGTGGACGGCGGGCCGCACATCCAGGACGGGGATGGTGGGCTGCGAGGGCGAGCCCGGCGGGGTTGAGCCTAGAGGCATGTCTGACCGCTCCTGTCCGCTGCACGGATACGGGGGTGTGGAGGGTTCCGCGGTGCGTGCCGGCCTATTGGCCATGTGCCTACCGGAGGAGCCTTCCCCCACCCTTCGGGTGAGCAATCCGGCGCTTTGTTAACTACTAGTGCGTAAGGGCGCATGCAAGACCGGCCTCACCATGAATGGCAAGACCGGACCGAATTCGCATATGCCGTATGGCTCGTTGAACCGTACGCATATGCCCCGCGGGACGAGCGCGTGCGGCGTCGCCGGGCCGTACAAGTACGTCGGCCGACTGAGGCAGAGGTCCGAAATCCGACGGTGTGCGGCATGCCCTTGCGGCCGGACGGGGGTATGACCGCTCGGACAGGGGTCAGGAGCATGACGGAATCCGAGCGGGTGCGGACCGCGCCTAAGGGGCGTAGCCGGACAGGATTCTGCCGTCGTCGGTGGCGGTGAACAGGGCGCCGCCCACGTACAGCGGGAAGCGCAGGGACGGCGGGTCGTCGTACTCCGTCCGCCCCTGCGCCGGCGGGATGTCCTTCCTGCGGTAGGAGTTGATGTCGTCCTCCGTGGAGCGGCCCCACATCTCGTACAGCCCGACGGCGAGGACGCGTTTGCCCGCCAGGGCGAGGGCCACGGTGTCCTGCGGGCCGCCGTACCGCCACAGGCGCCTGCCGGTGCGCCAGTCGAAGGCCGTCATGGTGTGGGTGACCGGATCGTCGGGATCCGGGTTCCCGGTGGCCACCACGAGGACGTCCGCGTCGCCCACGACCGGCGGCAGCGCGGGCTCCAGGCCGGGCGCCAGGGTGCGGCGCGTGGCGAGGGTCCCGGGGTCCAGTTCGCGGACGCCAGGGGTGCCGTGCTCCCAGCACAGGATCGATCCGCGGTGGGCCAGGAGCCCGTAGCAGGACCGGTCGGGCGCGCGGCGCACGACCTTGCCGTTCGCGGTGGAGAGCGCCAGGACGCCCTTTCCCTCCACGGCCGCGTACACCTTGCCGTCCTCGACGAGGAGCGCGTGCTGGACCTTGGCGGGCAGCGGAGGGGACTTCCACAGTTCGTGGCCGTCCTTGGCGCGACGGGCCCGCACGTGGGCGCGGCTCGGGCCCGTCGATTCGTCCGCGAAGCCGAACTCGGCTGTGTAGACCACCCCGTTCGCGTACGTCAGGCCCATCACGGCCGTGTCGGACGCCGTCGGCTTGCGCCAGCGCTCGGTGCCGGAGGAGAGGTCCACCGCGATCACACCGCGCTCGCTCGGCACGTACACGCGCTCGCCGTCGCTCTCGGGCGGCAGCTCCTGGATGCCCTGGAGGCCGTCGGCCGTGACCGGGAAGCCGCGGGACGTCCAGAGGTGGGCGCCGGTCGCCGCGTCGAGGGCCGTCGCGGCGCCCTTGCCGTCCCGGCACACCAGGGTCGAGGCGATCAGCACACAGCCGTTGCCCTGGTCGTCCAGGCCCTTCGGGCGCTTCACCGACCAGGGCTTCCACCCCTTGGGGCGGGCGGCGGAGCGGTCCTTCGCCGCGCCGAACTCGCCGGAGTGGCCCGGGTTTCCGTACTCCGTGACGATGCGGGTGGTGGGGCCGCGGCCGTTGGGCCGGCGGCTGCCGGGTTCGCTGGCATCGGGGGCGGGCGGTCCCGCGGTCCCGCCCGCGCCGTTCTCCCTGTCCCCGCCTCCTCCGCCGCCCCCGGGTATCAGCAACGCTGTCACGGTCACCGCGGCGGCCACTGCCCCGGCGGCGACGAACCACCCTGCGCGGCGCCGGGAGGCTGGTGGGGTGG
>NZ_LIPN01000022.1 GCF_001418325.1 Streptomyces atriruber
CGCCGCCCGCCCCGTCGGCCGCACACCGCCCGGCCGCCCCCGCGCCTACGCGTGGACCGCAGGCACCGCAGGCGCCGCCGTCCTGCTCGCCCTGCCGTTCTACCTGGACCGCTTCTGGCTCCAGGCGGGCCTCTTCGCGATGGCCGCCGCCATCGGCGCGATCGGCATCAACCTCCTCACCGGCGCCACCGGCCAGCTCTCCATGGGGCACGCCTTCTTCCTCGCCATCGGGGCGTACGGATACTGCGTCCTCGCCGGCGACGGGGACGACGGGCTGACCGGGCTCGGCCTGCCGACCTGGCTCGCCGCGGCCCTCGCGGTGGCACTCGCCGGGCTCGCGGGCGGCCTCTTCAGCCCCATCGCGGGACGCCTGAGCGGCGCCTACCTCGGCATCGCGACCCTCGCGCTGATCTTCATCGGGCAGCACGTGCTCTTCAACGCCCACGACCTCACCGGCGGCTCCAACGGACGCGACGTGCCGCCCCTGAACCTCTTCGGCACGGCCTTCGACGAGCGCGAGGTCGTGATCGCGGCCGTACCCTTCGGCTCCGTCGAGAAGCTCTGGTACGTGGGACTCGTGCTGCTCCTGGGCTGCGGGCTCTTCGCCCGCGGGGTGCTGCGCGGCCGCCCCGGACGCGCCATGAACGCGATCCGCGACCACCGCGTCGCCGCGGGCGTGATGGGGGTCCCGGTGGCCCGCTACCGCGCCGGTGTCTTCGTCCTGTCGTCCATGTACGCGGGCCTCGCCGGGGTGCTGCTCGCCCTGGTATTCCAGCGCACCGTCCCCGACTACTTCGGCATGACGCTCTCCCTGGAATACCTCGCCATGATCGTGATCGGCGGGCTCGGCTCGGTCGCCGGAGCCGTCGCGGGTGCCGCCCTGGTCTCCCTGCTGCCCCAGCTGCTCACCCGGTACAGCGACGCGCTGCCCCTCGTCTCGGCGCCCGGCACCGGCGGAATCACCCCGGGTGAGGCGTCCCGGTATCTGTACGGCGCCGCCGTCGTGGCGGTGGTGCTCTTCCTGCCCGGCGGCCTGGTGAGGATCGCCGCCCGGCGCAGCAGGCCCAGACCAGGCACTCCAGGGGAGGAAGCATGAAAGCACTGACCAGAGCCACGGCGGCCGCCACGGCGCTCACCGCGCTGCTCGCGCTCACCGCGTGCAGCTCAAAGGCCGAGAACAACGACGAGGGTGCCGAGGGCGACACGGGCGCGGGAGGGGTGAAGACCGGCGACGGCGTGACGGCGGAGACCATCGACCTCGGCGTGCTCACCGACATGACCGGCGTCTATGCCACCCTCGGCAAGAGCGTCACCCAGGCCCAGCAGCTCTACGTCGACCAGACCAACGCGGGCGGCGGCATCTGCGGCCGCAAGCTGAAGCTCACCGTCCGCGACCACGGCTACGACCCGCAGAAGGCCGTCGCCGCCTACACCGAGCTGGAGCCGAAGGTGCTCGGCTTCGCCCAGTTCATCGGCTCCCCGTTCGTCGCCGCCGTCGAGCAGCGCGTCGACGGCAACAAGGGCCTGGTGCTGCCGCAGGCGTGGTCGGCGAACCTGCTCGGCAGCCCGTACGTGCGCGTGGTCGGCTCCACGTACGACCTGGAGACGATCAACGCGATCGACTTCCTCATGAAGGAGAAGGGCCTCAAGAAGGGCGACAAGCTCGGCCACGTCTACTTCGAGGGCGACTACGGAGAGAACGCGCTCAAGGGCTCCGAGCACATGGCCGAGGAGGCCGGGCTCACGGTCGTCGAGCAGAAGATCAAACCGACGGACAACGACATGACCGCCCAGGTCTCCGCCCTCAAGAAGGCCGGGGTCAAGGCGGTCGTGATCAGTGCGGGCCCCCGCCAGGCGGCCTCCCTGGTCGGCGTCGCGGCGGCGGGGAGCTTCGACGTCCCGGTCATCGGCAACAACTCGGCGTTCGCCCCGCAGCTCCTCGCCACCCAGTCGGGCCCGGCCCTCATGAAGAACTACTACGTGGCCTCGCCCACCCTGCCCATCGGCGCGGACACCGCGGCGGCGAAGAAGCTCGTCGCCGACTACAAGAAGGCCCACCCCGAGGACTCCCTCGACAACGGCGTCGTGGCGGGCTGGACGGCGGCGTCCGTCTTCGGAGAGGCCCTGAAGAAGGCGTGCGAGGACAAGGACCTCACGCGCGAGGGCGTGGGCAAGGCCCTCCTGACCATCGACGACTTCGACGCGGGCTTCGGCGTCCCCCAGGACTTCACCGACCCGAAGGCGCCCTCCTCCAGGGAGAGCGTGATCCTCCAGCCGGACAAGAAGGCGACGGGCGGCATGAAGGTCGTACGACAGCCGAGCGCGGCGGACGCGGCGAAGGCATACACCGCGGGCGGCTGAGTCACCTGAGCCCGTCGGCGCGGGGCAGGTGTTTCAGCCCGTCCGGCGTTTGAGGACGAGCCCGAAGGGCGATGGACGGCATGCGAAGGGGGGCCTGAACCACTTGGTTCAGGCCCCCCTTAAAACCGCTCAAGCGCCGCTACGGCAGCTGTGCCGCCCGCGCCTCGCGGCGGTTGCCGCGGAAGTTGTTCACCCGTCGGGCCGTGGCGAAGAGGGGGATCACCGCGCCGAGGACGAGCTGGAGCGCGCAGCCGGTCTGCAGGAGCAGCTGGCCGCCGGGGGCGTCGAACGCCCAGGCCGCGAGCAGCCCCATGGCCGCGACGATCCAGGAGAGCATGGCCACCGCGAGGGGACCGCGCGGCTTCGGGTACTCGACCCGGCTGACCATGAGCCACGCCGTGCCGATGATCGCGAGGAGCGTCGCCACGAAGGGCAGCTCCAGGAGCACGATCGAGACGACCGTCAGCGCCCCGAAGGGCGATGGCATGCCCTGGAAGGTGCCGTCCTTCACGGTCACGCACGAGAACCGCGCAAGCCGCAGCACCACCGCCAACAGCACGACGATCGCACCGACCGCCGCCACCCGCTCGTGCGCGTCCCGCGCGACCATGCCGTACACCAGCACGAAGTACGCGGGCGCCAGGCCGAAGCTGATGAGGTCGGAGAGGTTGTCCAGCTCCGCGCCCATCGGCGAGGACCGCAGCTTGCGGGCCACCAGGCCGTCGAAGAGGTCGAAGACCGCCGCGCACAGCATGAGGATCACCGCGGTGGCGGCGCTGTTGCGGGCCATGCCCGACTCGTCGCCGCCCGAGAGGTGCGGGATGAGGATGCCCGTGGTGGTGAAGTACACCGCCATGAACCCGCACGTGGCGTTACCGAGCGTGAGGGTGTCCGCTATCGAGAGGCGCAGTGAGAGAGGCATCTCCTCATCGGCCTCGTCCTCGGCCGCCTCGGGCACCCAGCCCGCTTGTGTCTCAGGATCAACCACGGTCAATGCGAGTCACCCCAGCCACGGTCTTCTGACCGACCTCGACGTCCACCTCGACACCCTCGGGGAGGTAGATGTCGACGCGCGAGCCGAAACGGATCAGGCCGATCCGCTCACCCTGCTCCACCTTCGAGCCCTGCGGCACGTACGGCACGATGCGCCGCGCGACCGCGCCCGCGATCTGAATCATCTCGATGTCGCCGAGCTCGGTGTCGAAGTGCCAGACAACGCGCTCGTTGTTCTCGCTCTCCTTGTTGAACGCCGGGACGAACCCGCCGGGGATGTGCTCCACGGAGGTCACCGTGCCCGCGAGGGGCGCGCGGTTGACGTGGACGTTCAACGGGCTCATGAAGATGGCGACGCGGGTGCGCCCGTCCTTCCACGGCATGATGCTCTGCACCACGCCGTCGGCCGGAGAGATGACCCGGCCCTGAGCGATCTCGCGCTCGGGGTCGCGGAAGAACCACAGCATGCCGGCCGCCAGGGCGGTGGCGGGTACGGCGACGGCCGCGGCGCCCTTGGAGCGGCGCGCGCGGGCGAGGCTGAGTGCCGCGGTGGCGACGGTAGGCAGGAGCCACGGCGATGCTCCGCGGGCAAGGCGTCCCTGGAGAATGCCGTCGCGTGGTGCAGAGGTTTGGCTGTGGGGCATGGATGACCTTCGTAGCGGATGAGGCCGCGCAGGGAATGGGGGACGGCGGCTTTTTCCGGATGTTATCGGTTGCGAGCCACAACTGGGCAAGCCAGGAAGCCGAGTCCGCGGCCGAAGAGTGTTGACAGGGTGTGATCTTCTTCTCGGTGAAAGTGGCCCAAACCGGGCATCTAGCCCTGGAATCGATACTCTTCGAGTAGCCGTCGGCCAATGATCATTTTCTGGATCTCGGCGGTACCTTCACCGATCAGGAGCATGGGCGCCTCCCGGTAGAGACGCTCGATCTCATACTCCTTCGAGAAGCCGTATCCACCATGGATCCGGAACGCATCCTCCACGACTTCCTTGCAGTACTCGGAGGCGAGGTACTTCGCCATCCCCGCTTCCAGGTCGTTTCGTTCCCCCGAGTCCTTTTTGCGTGCTGCGTTCACCATCATCGCATGGGCGGCCTCGACCTTGGTAGCCATCTCGGCCAGCTTGAACTGAATGGCCTGGTGCTGAGCGATCGCCTTGCCGAAAGTGTGACGTTGCTGGGCATACGAGACACCCAGTTCGAAGGCACGCTGAGCGACGCCACAGCCACGAGCTGCAACATTGACGCGGCCGACCTCGACGCCGTCCATCATTTGGTAAAACCCTCGGGCGGTGGCCCCGCCGAGCACGCGATTGGCCGGAATTCGCAGTCCGTCCATGATGAGTTCGGTCGTGTCGACGCCCTTGTAACCCATCTTGTCGATCTTGCCGGGGATGGTGAGGCCGGGTCGGACCTCTCCGAAACCGGGCTCCTTCTCCACTAGGAAAGTCGTCATCGACTTGTGCGGAGCCGTGCCCTCCGGGTGTCCTTCGTCACTTCGGCACAGAACGGCCACGAGGGTCGACGTGCCACCGTTGGTGAGCCACATCTTCTGACCGTTGAGAACGTACTCGTCGCCGTCCCGCACGCCCTTGGACGTGATGGCCGACACATCGGAGCCGAGTCCCGGCTCCGACATCGAGAACGCGCCGCGCACCTCGCCCGCCGCCATGCGCGGCAGGAAGGTGTCCTTCTGCTCCTGTGTGCCGTGCTGCTTGAGCATGTAAGCGACGATGAAGTGGGTGTTGATGATGCCGGAGACCGACATCCAGCCACGCGCGATCTCCTCCACGCACAGCGCGTACGTGAGCAGCGACTCGCCCAGGCCGCCGTACTCCTCCGGGATCATCAGCCCGAAGAGCCCCAACTCCTTGAGGCCGTCGACGATCTGCTGCGGATACTCGTCACGGTGCTCGAGTTCGGTCGCGACAGGAATGATCTCCTTGTCGACGAAATCCCGGACGGTGGACAGGATCTCCCGCTGGATGTCGGTGAGACCGGCGGTCTGTGCGAGTCGGCTCATGGCTACTTCTCCGTGCTCTTCGAAGGGGCGTTCAGCTCCGGGCGGCCGGGCTGTTCGCCGCCGCGCTCCTTGATGTACGTCTCGGTGGGCACCATCACCTTGCGGCGGAACACGCAGACCAGCGTGCCGTCCTGCTTGTAGCCCTTGGTCTCCACGTAGACGATGCCGCGGTCCGACTTGGACCTGGAGGGCGTCTTGTCGAGGACCGTCGTCTCGCCGTAGATCGTGTCGCCGTGGAAGGTCGGCGCCACGTGCTTGAGCGACTCGACCTCCAGGTTGGCGATGGCCTTGCCGGAGACGTCGGGGACGGACATGCCGAGGAGCAGCGAGTAGATGTAGTTGCCCACGACGACGTTCTTCCCGAAGTCCGTCGTCTTCTCCGCATAGTTCGTGTCCATGTGGAGGGGGTGGTGGTTCATGGTGAGCAGACAGAAGAGGTGGTCGTCGTACTCGGTGACCGTTTTTCCGGGCCAGTGCTTGTACACGGCGCCGACTTCGAACTCTTCGTAGGTGCGGCCGAACTGCATGTGTCTTACGCCTCCGGGGCCTCGAACTTGGACGTGCGGGTCATCCCGGCCGCACGGCCCTTCCCGGAGATGACCAGCGCCATCTTCCGGCTGGCCTCGTCGATCATCTCGTCGCCGAGCATCGCCGAGCCCTTCTTGCCGCCCGCCTCGGAGGTGCAGTACTCGTACGCGTCCAGGATCAGCTCGGCGTGGTCGAAGTCCTCCTGGGAGGGCGAGAAGACCTCGTTGGCCGCCTCGACCTGGCCGGGGTGCAGGACCCACTTGCCGTCGAAGCCGAGCGCGGCGGCGCGGTTCGCGACCTCGCGGTAGCCGTCGACGTTCTTGATCTGCAGGTAGGGGCCGTCGATCGCCTGGAGGTTGTTGGCGCGGGCGGCCATCAGGATCTTCATCAGGATGAAGTGGTAGGCGTCCGCCGGGTAGCCGGGCGGCTGCTCGCCGACGACCAGGGACTTCATGTTGATGGACGCCATGAAGTCGGCCGGGCCGAAGATGATCGTCTCGACGCGCGGGGAGGCCTCGGCGATCGCGTTGACGTTGTTGAGGCCCTGCGCGTTCTCGATCTGCGCCTCGATGCCGATCTTGCCGACCTCGAAGCCCATCGTCTTCTCGATCTGGGTGAGGAGCAGGTCGAGCGCGACGACCTGCTCGGCCGTCTGCACCTTCGGCAGCATGATGCAGTCGAGGTTCTGGCCCGCCCCCTCGACGACGGTCACGACGTCGCGGTACGTCCACTCGGTCGTCCAGTCGTTGACCCGCACGACCCGCGTCTTGCCCGTCCAGTCGCCCTCGTTGAGGAACTTGACGATGGTGTGCCGCGCCTCGGGCTTGGCGAGCGGCGCGCAGGCGTCCTCCAGGTCGAGGAAGACCTGGTCGGCGGGGAGGCCCTGGGCCTTCTCCAGGAAGCGCGGGTTCGAACCCGGTACCGCGAGACAGGAGCGGCGCGGACGAAGGCGGTTGATGGGCGCAGTCATGCGGGGACCTCCAGGGGGTCGAGGTTGTTCGCTTTCCGGATCTCGTCGACGATACGGCCGATGATCTCGGTGATGCCGAAGTCCTTCGGGGTGAAGACGGCGGCCACACCCGCCGCCTTCAGATCCTCGGCGTCGCTGTTGGGGATGATGCCGCCGGCGATGACGGGAATGTCGGGGGCGCCGGCCTCGCGGAGCCGCACGAGGACGTCCGGCACGAGCTCCGCGTGCGAGCCGGAGAGGATCGACAGGCCGACCGCGTGCACGTCCTCGGCGAGCGCCGCGTCGACGATCTGCTCGGGCGTGAGGCGGATGCCCTGGTAGACCACTTCGAAGCCGGCGTCCCGCGCGCGCACCGCGATCTGCTCGGCGCCGTTGGAGTGCCCGTCGAGGCCGGGCTTGCCCACCAGGAAGCGGAGCCTGCCGCCACCGAGGTCCTCGGCCGTCCGCGCGACCTTCTCGCGGACGATGGCGAGCGGGGTGCCCTCCTCCGCCGTGACGGCCACAGGAGCGCTGGAGACGCCCGTAGGAGCCCGGAACTCCCCGAAGACCTCCCGCAGGGCCCCGGCCCACTCCCCGGTCGTCACACCGGCGCGTGCGCACTCCAGGGTGGCCTCCATGAGGTTGCCCGTACCGGCCGCCACCTCCTTGAGCCGCTCCAGGGCCTTGCAGGGGCGGGGGTGGTTGAACGGCGGCTGGTAGCGGGTGTCGCGCCACTGCCCGAGGGCCTTCACGACACGCGCCTCGACCGCGGGGTCGACCGTCATGATCGCCGCGTCCAGGTCCGAGGTGAGCGGGCTCGGCTCGGTGGACTCGTAGGAGTTCACGCCGACGATCTTCTCCTGGCCCGACTCGATGCGGGCCCGGCGCTCCGCGTGCGAGGAGACGAGCTGCGACTTGAGGTAGCCGGACTCGACGGCGGCCATCGCGCCGCCCATCTTCTCGATGCGGTCCATCTCGGCGAAGGACTCCTCGACGAGCGACTCCACCTTGGCCTCGATGACGTGCGAGCCCGCGAAGATGTCCTCGTACTCCAGCAGGTCGCTCTCGTGCGCGAGGACCTGCTGGATGCGCAGCGACCACTGCTGGTCCCAGGGCCGGGGGAGGCCCAGCGCCTCGTTCCAGGCGGGGAGCTGCACGGCACGCGCGCGTGCGTCCTTCGAGAGGGTGACGGCCAGCATCTCGAGCACGATGCGCTGGACGTTGTTCTCCGGCTGGGCCTCGGTCAGGCCCAGGGAGTTGACCTGCACGCCGTAGCGGAACCGGCGCTGTTTCGGGTTCTCGATGCCGTACCGCTCGCGCGTGACCTGATCCCAGATCCGCCCGAACGCCCGCATCTTGCACATCTCCTCGATGAAGCGGACGCCCGCGTTCACGAAGAAGGAGATGCGGGCCACGACGTCCCCGAACTTCTCCTCGGGGACCTGCCCTGAGTCGCGTACGGCATCGAGAACCGCGACGGCGGTGGACATCGCGTACGCGATCTCCTGGACCGGTGTGGCCCCCGCCTCCTGGAGGTGGTAGCTGCAGATGTTGATCGGGTTCCACTTGGGGATGCGCGCCACCGTGTACGTGATCATGTCGGTGGTCAGGCGCAAGGAGGGGCCCGGCGGGAAGACGTGCGTCCCGCGCGAGAGGTACTCCTTGACGATGTCGTTCTGTGTCGTCCCCTGGAGCTGGGTGATGTCCACACCCTGCTCCTCCGCGACCACCTGGTAGAGCGCCAGGAGCCACATGGCGGTGGCATTGATCGTCATCGAGGTGTTCATCTGGTCCAGGGGGATGTCCTGGAACAGCCGTCGCATGTCACCGAGGTGCGAGACGGGCACACCGACCCGGCCGACCTCACCGCGGGCGAGGATGTGGTCCGGGTCGTAGCCGGTCTGCGTGGGCAGGTCGAACGCGACCGAAAGGCCCGTCTGCCCCTTGGCGAGGTTGCGCCGGTACAACTCGTTGGACGCCTCCGCCGTGGAGTGACCGGCGTACGTCCGCATGAGCCACGGCCGGTCCTTCTGACGCTCTGTCATCTTGCGCTGCTCCTCAGTGCGTTCAGACGTTGCGGAAGCGGTTGATCGCGTCGATGTGCTCGGCGCGCATCTCCGGGTCGCGCACTCCCAGACCCTCCTCGGGCGCGAGGGCGAGGACGCCGACCTTGCCCTGGTGCAGGTTGCGGTGGACGTCGTAGGCGGCCTGGCCGGTCTCTTCCAGGGAGTAGACCTTGGAGAGCGTCGGGTGGATCTTGCCCTTGGCGATCAGGCGGTTGGCCTCCCAGGCCTCGCGGTAGTTCGCGAAGTGCGAGCCGATGATGCGCTTGAGGGACATCCACAGGTAGCGGTTGTCGTACTCGTGCATGTAGCCCGAGGTGGAGGCGCAGGTGGTGATGGTGCCGCCCTTGCGCGTGACGTAGACGCTGGCGCCGAAGGTCTCGCGGCCGGGGTGCTCGAAGACGATGTCGATGTCCTCGCCGCCGGTGAGCTCGCGGATGCGCTTGCCGAAGCGCTTCCACTCCTTCGGGTCCTGGGTGCGCTCGTCCTTCCAGAACTTGTAGCCCTCGGCGTTGCGGTCGATGATCGCGTCGGCGCCCATGGCGCGGCAGATCTCCGCCTTCTGCGGGCTGCTCACCACGCAGATGGGGTTGGCGCCGCCCGCGAGCGCGAACTGCGTGGCGTAACTGCCGAGTCCGCCGCTCGCGCCCCAGATCAGGACGTTGTCGCCCTGCTTCATGCCCGCGCCGTTGCCGGACACCAGCTGCCGGTAGGCGGTGGAGTTCACCAGGCCGGGGGAGGCCGCCTCCTCCCAGCTGAGGTGGCCCGGCTTGGGCATCAGCTGGTTGGACTTGACCAGGGCGATCTCGGCGAGGCCGCCGAAGTTGGTCTCGAAGCCCCAGATGCGCTGCTCGGGGTCGAGCATCGTGTCGTTGTGGCCGTCGGAGGACTCGAGCTCGACGCTCAGGCAGTGCGCGACGACCTCGTCGCCCGGGTTCCAGGCGTTCACGCCGGGCCCGGTGCGCAGGACGACGCCCGCCAGGTCGGATCCGATGATGTGGTACGGCAGGTCGTGGCGCTTGGTGAGCTCGCTGAGCCTGCCGTACCGCTCCAGGAAGCCGAAGGTGGCCATCGGCTCGAAGATCGAGGTCCACACGGAGTTGTAGTTCACCGAGGAGGCCATGACGGCCACCAGGGCCTCTCCGGGGCCGAGTTCGGGGATCGGCACGTCGTCCAGGTGGAGCGACTTGCGGGGGTCCTTGTCGCGGGTCTCGAGGCCCGCGAACATCTCCGTGTCGTCCTTGTGCACGGTGATCGCGCGGTACGAGTCGGGCAGGGGGAGAGCGGCGAAATCTGCGGATGTGACCGTGGCCGAGCCACTGGTGGTCGCGGTCTGTGCCTGAATCGCGTCCAGGATTTCCTTCACGGTGTGCCTCCGGCGTAAGCGCTGAGGGGGCGCTCTTCGAGGGGGATACGTCGGGCTTGTTGCGATGCTCTGGAGGGGTGTGCCGTCGGTTCGGCGAAGGGTGGTGCTCGGCAACGCCTTGGTGAGGCGCGGGAGGTGCCTGTGACGCAGGCGTCCGGGCGCGCAAGCCGTGGCTTGTGGGGACAGCCGGCGTACGCGAGATCTCTGTACGCCGGCCGCCCGGACAACATCAACGTATGGCACCGCGTGCCAACGGGCAAGACACTGGGTGCCATTAATTTTTGACCGATGATCGATCACCGCAGGCCAGAGGGGGTGCGAGCATGACGAAGGGGGCGCTACCGAACGGTAGCGCCCCCTTCTAAGTCACGCATGAAGGCGGATCAAAACCTGCCTAGGAACGCTCCCTGAGCGCCTTCTCGATGGTCCGCATGACCTCGTCCAGCGGTGCGTCCGTACGCGCCACGGCGACCAGCACCTCGCCCTGTTCGGACACCGTCGCCGGGGCGGCGGCCGGCAGCGTGTCGCGGCCCGCGCCGATCCCCGTGCCGAAGGTGCGGCGGACGATCGCGAACGCGTGGTCCAACTGGGTCTCCACGTCGCCCTGGCCGCCGGCCCGCAGCCACCGCCGCAGGACGTGGTTGTGGGCGGTGACCACCGCGGAGGCGGCGACCTCGGCGAGCAGCGGGTCGTCGTTGCCGTCGTGGTGCGCCTGCTCGTCGAAGTGGCCCAGCAGATAGCGCGTGAACAGCCGTTCGTAGCGGGCCACCGAGGCGATCTCGCGCTCGCGGAGCGTGGGTACCTCGCGGGTGAGGCGGTAGCGCTCCACGGAGACCGCGGGCGACGCCGCGTACATCTTCATGACTTCCTTGATGCCCCGGCACACCGTGTCCAGCGGGTGCTCGTGCGGCGGGGCCGCGTTGAGGACCGCCTCGGCGCGGATCAAGGTGTCGTCGTGGTCCGGGAAGATCGCCTCTTCCTTGGAGCGGAAGTGCCGGAAGAAGGTCCGGCGGGCGACCCCCGCGGCGGCGGCGATCTCGTCGACCGTCGTCGCCTCGTACCCCTTAGACGCGAAGAGCTCCATGGCCGCGGCCGCCAGCTCCCTGCGCATCTTGAGCCGTTGGGCGGCGGCACGGCTGCCCGCGGCACTCTCCGGAGCGTCGGGGGTTGCGTTGCGTGAGGACTTGGCGGCCTTGGACATGCCACGAACGTACTGCATATGCGCGCCACGGTGCTCCTGAGGGACAGGGCTGCCCGAGGGTTCGAGCAGCCCGCCCCAGTCCGTCCGTTCCCCCGGTCGCTCCTCGGCCTGCTCAGCGCCGCGCATATTCGCGGAAGCCACGGCCCGTCTTGCGGCCGAGGCAGCCCGCGGCCACCAGGTGTTCGAGCAGCGGCGCCGGGGCCAGGCCCGGGTCGCGGAACTCGTGGTGCAGGACCTTCTCGATGGCCAGCGACACGTCCAGGCCGACGACGTCCAGGAGCTCGAAGGGGCCCATGGGGTAGCCGCCGCCGAGCTTCATCGCGGCGTCGATGTCGTCCAGCGACGCGTAGTGCTCCTCGACCATCTTGATCGCGTTGTTGAGGTACGGGAACAGCAGCGCGTTCACGATGAAACCGGCGCGGTCGCCGCAGTCCACCGGGTGCTTGCGGATCCGGGTGCAGACCTCGCGGACCGTCGCCTGCACGTCGTCCGCGGTCACCACCGTGCGGACCACCTCGACCAGCTTCATCGCCGGGGCCGGGTTGAAGAAGTGCATGCCGATCACGTCACGCGGCCGGGAGGTGGCGCGGGCGCAGGCGACGACCGGCAGCGAGGACGTCGTGGTGGCCAGGATCGCGCCCGGCTTGCAGACCTTGTCCAGCGTCGCGAAGAGCTGCCGCTTGATCTCCAGGTCCTCGGCGACGGCCTCCAGGGCCAGATCGACGTCGGCGAACGCCTCGTACGACCCCGCGGGCGTGATCCGCTCCAGGGTCTGCGCCGCGGCCTCCGCGGTCATCCTGCCCTTGTCGACGGAGCGGGAAAGGGACTTGCCGATGCGGGACTTGGCGGCCTCGGCCTTCTCCTCGCTGCGGGCGGCGAGCACCACGTGGAAGCCGGCCTTGGCGAAGACCTCCGCGATGCCGGAGGCCATCGTCCCCGAGCCCGCGACGCCCACCGAGCGGACCTCGCGTCCCCGCGCGCGCTCCTCGTCCGCCACGGGGGTCAGCGCGTCGCGCACCACCTCCGCGCTGCCCGGCTCCGCGTACGTGTAGAAGCCGCGGCCCGCCTTGCGTCCGGTCAGCCCCGCCTCGCTGAGCTGCTTGAGAATGGGCGCGGGAGCGTGCAGGCGGTCCTGCGACTCGGCGTACATCGCGTCCAGGACCGTGCGGGCGGTGTCCACGCCGATCATGTCGAGCAGCGCGAGCGGGCCCATCGGCAGGCCACAGCCCAGCCGCATCGCCGCGTCGATGTCCTCGCGCGAGGCGTACTTCGCCTCGTACATCGCGGCGGCCTGGTTGAGGTAGCCGAAGAGCAGCCCGTCGGCGACGAAACCGGGCCGGTCGCCGACCGCGACGGGCTCCTTGCCCAGGGCGTACGCCAGGTCGGTGACCGCGGCGACGGCGGCGGGTGCGGTCAGCACGGACGAGACGATCTCGACCAGCTTCATCGCGGGTGCCGGGTTGAAGAAGTGGAGGCCCAACACCCGCTCAGGGCGCGCGGATTCGGCGGCCAGCCGGGTCACGGACAGCGCGTTCGTGCCGGTCGCGATGATCGTCTCGGGGCGCACGACGCCGTCGAGCTCGCGGACGACCTGCTGCTTGATCTCGTACGACTCCGGGACGACCTCGATGACCAGGTCGGCGTCGGCCGCGGCGCGCAGGTCGGTGAAGGTGCGGAAGCGGGTGAGGATGCCGCGGCGCTCCTCCTCGGTGAGGCGTTCACGGCGCACGGCGCGGGCGGTCGAGGCCTCCAGGGCCTCGACGGCGCGGGTGGCCGCCGTCTGGCAGACGTCGATGCCGATGACCTCGCGGCCCGCCCGGGCCAGGACCTCGGTGATGCCGGTGCCCATCGTGCCCAGACCGATGACGGCGACGGTGTTCAAGGGAGCGTCCATGCGTGGACTCCAGGAAGAGAGTGACGACTGAGGGGCGCGCGCGGGTACGGCGAGTGCCGCACGGCGAGCGGGAAGTGGTGCGTGTCGTGTCCGGGCGGCGCGCAGGGCACGCCCGGTGAGGGGGAGTCGACCGGCTCTGTCCCGGAGCCACGTCGTACTGAGGTACCTGAAGTACCGAACCGACCAGACACTCACGGTGGCTGCGTCACCAGGCCACCGCGAGAAAAGGAACTGCTACGGGGAGTGTGCCCCGCTCACATGAGACTAACCGGCGAGTAACGAGCGCGCCAGCCCGCATCGTTTTCCGGTGTCTGTGATCTACATCGCGACCGCCGGTAAGGCTTAGGCTCGCGACCATGGATGAGGAGTTGCGGACGGTGACGGAACGCTTACGGGCCGAGGCGAGCGGATCACAGGAGTACGAGAGGCTCGTCGCCGCCGACGATCCCGATGAGCTCGCCGAAGTGCTCGTGTCGCCCGGGCGCCCGTTGTGGGCCCGGGAGCTGGCCGCGGTCAGGCTCGGCGTCGCCGGTGACCGCAGGGCCTTCGAGTCGCTCGTCCTCCTCCTCAACCACCGGGATCCGCCCCGGTGCGCGGCCGCGGCCCACGCCCTGGCGCGCCTCGGCGACCCGCGCACGGCCCGCGCGGCGGCCGCCCTGGCCACGAACGAGCTCCGGATCGCCTACGCCCTGTACCCCGTGCGCCTGCTGACGGAGCTGCGCGCGCCGGAGTCGGCGCCCGCGCTGATCACCACGCTGCAGCGCAGACTGGCGCCGCACGACCCCTTCGGCAAGATCGCGCTCGCGTGTGTGGAGGGTCTCGGGGCACTGGGTGACGCGCGGGCCAGGCCGGTGCTGACGGCCGCGCGCGGTCACCCTCGGCTGGCGGCCGCGGCATCGGCGGCGCTGGCGCGGCTTCCCCAGGGGGACGGCCGCGCGGGCGGCAACTGACGGCTGCCCGCGGCGACCGCTACTCCGGCACCACCGCGAACGCCTCTATCTCCATCAGGAATTCGGGGCGCACCAGCGACACCACCTGCACCGCCGAGGCCGCGGGGAGCCGCTCGGGGTCGAGGAAGGCGTCCCGGGCGGAGCGCACCGCGGGCATGTGCGCCATGTCCGTCACGAAATACGTCAACTTCACGACGTCGTCGAACGTGGCGCCCGCCGACGCGAGGCACCGCCGCAGGTTCTCGAACACCTGCCGGGCCTGCGCCGCCGCGTCGCCCTCGCCGACGGGCTTGCCGTCCTCGTCCAGGGCCAACTGCCCCGAGATCGCGACGAAGCGGCCCGATCCCATGACGACGTGCGTGTACGCGGAGGCGGGGGCGACGCCCTCGGGGGCGCTGATGTGGGTCAGTCGGCTCATGCCCCCATGGTGGACCACGGGTGTGACAACGCCCTGGGGCCGGTGCCGGGGCCGGTCTTCGCGACCTTCGCGCTCGTGGCGGCCTTCGTGCTCTTCGCCGCCTTCAGCGGCTTCGGGTCGGGCAGTGCCTCGCACACCGCGTCGGCCTCACCGCCGCCCGCGGGCACCTTGCCGGTCGTCAGATACACCGTCAGGTGCCGGTCGAGGCACTTGCTGCCGCTCAGCGTGATGCCGTGGTTGCCGCCGCCCTGCTCGACCACCAGGCGGGAGCCCCGCAGCTTCCGGTGCAGGTTGACGGCCCCGTCGTACGGGGTGGCCGGGTCGTCGGTGGCCTGGAACAGCAGGACGGGCGGCAGCTCGGAGTTGGCGACGTCCGGCTGGCTCAGGTGGTGCGTCGGCCAGAACGCGCACGGCGCGTTGTACCAGGCGTTGTTCCAGGTCGAGAAGGGGGCCTTCTCGTGGATCCGGTCGTTGTCGTCCCGCCACGTCCGCCAGTCGCGCGGCCACTGCACGTCCCGGCACTGCACGGCCGTGTAGACGCTGTAGCTGTTCTCGCCTGCTGCGTCGACCGCTCCGAGGCTCTCGTACACCGCGACCAGCGGTTTGCTGTTCCTGTCGTTCACGTACGCCGCGAACGCTTTGGCCAGGTGGGGCCAGTAGCCGTTGTAGTAGCCGCCCGGGATGAAGGTGTCCTCCAGCTCGGCGGCGCCCACCTTCTTGCCCGCGGGCTTCTCGGCCAGGGCCTTGCGCATCGCGTACCACTCGGCCTCGACCTTGTCGGGGTCCTTGCCGAGGCCGTACGCCGAGTCGTGGCGGGCGATCCAGGCCATGAGCGCCTTGTGGCGGTCGTCGAAGGCGTGGTCCTGCCGGAGGTTGTCGTCGTACCAGACGCCCGTCGGGTCGACGAGGGAGTCGAGCGCCATGCGCCGCACCCGCTGCGGATAGAGCCTTCCGTAGAGGGCGCCGAGGTAGGTGCCGTACGAGTAGCCGAAGAAGTTGATGCGCTTGGCGCCGAGGGCCGCGCGCATGGCGTCCATGTCCTGGACCACGCTCACCGAGTCGATGAACGGCAGGACGTCGCCGTACTTCTTGCCGCAGGCCTTCGCGAACGCCCGTGCCCTGTCGAGGTTGGCGCGCTCCAGGGCGGGCGTGGTCGGCACGGTGGCGGGGCGCACGGGGTCGAAGTGTCCCGGGCGGCAGTTCAGCGCGGGCCTGCTCTTGCCCACCCCACGCGGGTCGAAGCCGATGACGTCGTACTGCGCGGCCGTCTTCTTCGGCAGCGACTTGGCGACGAACCCCGCCATGGACAGCCCGCTGCCGCCCGGCCCGCCGGGGTTCACCAGGAGCGGCCCCTGGAAGGTCTTGGCGGTGTGCGGGACGCGGGACAGGGCGAGGGTGATCTGCCGCCCGTGCGGCTCGTGGTGGTCGAGCGGCACCTTCAGTGACGCGCACTGGAGCGTCGGGTAGTCCTTGGTGGCGCACTTCTTCCACGTGAGCGGGGTGTGCCGGGCCTGCGCCGGGGGCGTGGTGCCCGGGCCTGCCGGGGCCCCCGAGGCGGGCGGCACCGCCGTGGCCATCGTGGCCGCCGCGGCGGCGACCGAGCAGAGTACGGCGACGCGCTTGTTCATCCGGCCTCCCAGAGCGGTGGGTTCGGGGCCCTGGGGGGCCGCGATCTCTGGCGCATCTTCTCGGAATGCCCCTCCTGAAGAGCGCCGTCACGGCCGGGAACAACCCGAAAGGGGCAAGCCGGTCACAACAGGGTGAGCTGAGTGGGCCCCGTGGCGGGCTCGGCCTGCTGGGGGACCCGGAGCCGCCGGGCGGCGCCCGCGCGCGTGGGGCCGATGCCGAACTCCTCGGCCAGTTCGTGCACATGGCGGGTGATGCGGCGCTGGTACCACTTCGGGGCGTAGGCACCTTCCGCGTACAGCCGTTCGTACCGTCGCACCAGGTGCGGGTGGTGCCGGCCGAGCCACGCCATGAACCACTCCCGCGCACCCGGCCGAAGATGCAGCACCAGCGGCGTCACCGAGGTCGCGCCCGACGCGGCGACGGCCCGCACCGTGGCGCGCAGCTGGTCGGGGTGGTCGCCCAGGAAGGGGATGACCGGCGCCATCAGGACGCCGCAGGCGATGCCGTGCTCGGTGAGGGTGCGCACGACGTCGAGGCGGCGCTCCGGGGCCGGGGTGCCCGGCTCGACCGTGCGCCACAGCTCCTCGTCGATGAAGCCCACGGACACGGAGATCCCGACGTCCGTCACCGCGGCGGCCTGCCGCAGCAGGTCGAGGTCGCGCAGGATCAGCGTGCCCTTGGTCAGGATGGAGAAGGGGTTCCCGCGGTCGCGCAGCGCCGCGATGATCCCCGGCATCAGCCGGTAGCGGCCCTCCGCGCGCTGGTAGCAGTCCACGTTGGTGCCCATGGCGATGTGGTCGCCGTGCCAGCGCGGCGAGGCGAGCTGGCGCCGCAGCAGTTCGGCGGCGTTGACCTTGACGACGATCTGGCTGTCGAAGCCGAGGCCGGTGTCCAGGTCCAGATAGCTGTGCGTCTTGCGCGCGAAGCAGTAGACGCACGCGTGCGTGCATCCCCGGTAGGGGTTGACCGTCCATTCGAACGGCATGCGGGACGCGCCCGGCACGCGGTTCACGATCGACCTGGCCCGTATCTCGTGGAAGGTGATCCCGCTGAACTCAGGAGTGTCGAAGACCCTCGTCGTCACCGCGTCCGCGCCGAAGAGCGCGGCATCCGCGGTGCCCCGGCGCGGCCCGTCGGAAAGGTTCTCCCAGCGCATGACGCCTCCTCGGTAGCACTGACCACAGAATAGAACATACGTTCCCTTGATCGTGCGACCCTCCGCCGCTTGATAGCGTTCCGTCAAGCGCGACCTGCGCGACACCGCTGTGACGAGGGAGGTTGATGAATATGGCCCGCCGTACGCCTCATCAGCATGCCCTTGTCCGGGTTGCGCGAGCCTGAAGGAATCAGGCCACCGAAAGCGGCCCGGTCGTCGAAGAACGACCTGGAGAGTCGCGTGTCTTCTCTTTTCACCATCACCGCCGACCTGTCGACCGAACGCCTCACCCTGCGGGCCTGGACCGTCGCCGAGGTCTCCGATGCCGTCGAGATTGCCGACGGGCTCGCCGACCGGCGTCCGGCGCACTGGGCGCAGGACTTCCCCGCCGACGGGGACCGAGTCATCGCGGGCGTCATCGCCGAGCAGATCGCCGAGGGGCCCGCAGCCCCTGGGGCGTACGGCCACCGGCTGATCGTCGAACGGGAGGGCGGCGCCGTCGTCGGCTCCATCAGCCTGCTGTGGCCGCCGAGCGAGGGCTCGGTGGAGATCGGCTACGGAGTCGTGCCCTCGCGCCGCGGCCTCGGCTACGCGACGGAAGCCGTGCGGGCCCTGGTGGCCCACGCCCTGACCGCGCACGACGTCACCGTGGTCCACGCCGGGGTGGAAATCGGCAACCCGGCTTCCGTCCGTGTCCTGGAGAAGGCGGGCATGCACCGCTGGAGCAGTGACGGTACGACGGCCCGGTACCGCACGGGCGCGCCGGGGGAGACCCCGTCCCGGAAGTAGCACACCCCGGGCCCGGCGGCGGCGCGCACCGTCGCCGTCGGGCCCGTGCCGGCCGGACCGGCTGCGGACCGGCCCGCCGCGCGGTGGATGATCGGGAGCATGCTCGTCGAGTCCCTGTCCGTCGCAGCCCTGGCCGTGGTCCTCGTCTGCGCCGTCATCCGCCCCTTCCGCTGGCCCGAGGCCGCCTTCGCCGTGCCCGCCGCCGGTGTCGTGATCCTGGCCGGGGCGATCCCGCTCGACGACGTGCGGGACGAGGCCGCCCGGCTCGGGCCCGTGATCGGCTTCCTCGCGGGCGTCCTCGTGCTCGCCAAGCTCTGCGCAGACGAAGGGCTCTTCCGCGCCTGCGGCGGCTGGATGGCCCGCCGGTCCGCGGGTCGCCCCCGCAAGCTGCTCGGTGCCGTCTTCAGCCTGGCCTCGGTGATCACCGCGACCCTGAGCCTGGACGCCACCGTGGTCCTCCTGACCCCGGTCGTCTTCGCCACCGCCGCCCGCATGGGCGCCCGGCCCGCGCCGCACGTCTACGCGAGCGCCCACCTGTCGAACACGGCCTCGCTCCTGCTGCCCGTCTCGAACCTGACGAACCTCCTCGCCTTCACCGCGACCGGCCTGAGCTTCACCCGCTTCGCGCTGCTCATGACGCTGCCCTGGCTGGTCGCCATCGCGGTCGAGTACGCGGTCTTCCGCCGGTTCTTCGCCGCCGACCTCGACGCCCCCGCCGACGGCACGGAGCCCACGGAACCGCCGCGGATGCCACGGTTCGCCCTGGTGACCGTCGCGGCCACGCTCGCCGGGTTCGCCGTCGCCTCCGCCCTCGGCATCGAACCCGCCTGGTCCGCTGCGGCCGGTGCGGCCGTCCTCGCGGTGCGGGCCCTGCTGCGCAGGCGTACGACACCGGTGGCGATCCTGCGCTCGGCCTCACTGCCGTTCCTGGCCTTCGTCCTCGCCCTCGGCATCGTCGTCAGGGCCGTCGTGGACAACGGCCTCGGCGACGCCCTGGGGCGGGTCCTGCCGGACGGCACCGCCCTGCCCGCGCTGCTCGGCACGGCCGCCGTCGCCGCGCTGCTCGCCAACCTGATCAACAACCTGCCGGCCGTCCTCGCGCTGGTGCCGCTGGCCGCGCCCGCCGGGCCCGGAGCCGTGCTCGCCGTGCTCATCGGCGTGAACATCGGGCCCAATCTCACCTACGCCGGATCGCTCGCCACGCTCCTGTGGCGTCGCATCGCCCACCAGCACGAACACGACGTCAGCCTCGGGCGGTTCACTCGCCTCGGGCTCCTCACCACCCCCGCCGCCCTGGTCCTGTCGACCCTCGCGCTGTGGATCTCGCTCCGGCTTCTGCCGGGCTGAGCACGCCCCGTGCCGGGGACCCGATTTGGGAGGCCGGTGTGCCGGGTGGTTGGCTTTCCGTGAAGCCCCCGAGAACAACTGCTGGAGGAAGTGCAATGGCGCAGGTCGAGGCGGTCACCGAGCGGATCATCACGGCACAGCCGGACGATGTCTTCGACGCGCTGGCCGACTACAACGGCACGCGGGAGAAGCTCCTTTCGGAGCACTTCAGTGAGTACGAGGTGCGCGAGGGCGGCGACGGGGAGGGCACCCTCGTCCACTGGAAGCTGCAGGCCACCAGCAAGCGGATCCGTGACTGCCTCCTGGAGGTCGGCGAGCCCACCGACGGCGAACTGGTCGAGAAGGACCGCAACTCCTCCATGGTCACGACGTGGACGGTGACCCCGGCGGGCGAGGGCAAGTCCCGCGTCGTCGTCACCACCGTGTGGAACGGCGCGGGCGGCATCGGCGGCTTCTTCGAGAAGACCTTCGCGCCCAAGGGCCTCGGGCGGATCTACGACGCCGTGCTCGCCAACCTCGCCGCCGAGGTCGAGAAGTAGCCAACTCCCGCGTAGCCCATCAGGGTTGCCGGCACGCTCACCGTTTCGAGTGGTTTTCTGCTCGGTCCCGTTGTACGCCGTAGGGCTCCGACCGGCACATACGTCCGCCGGGCCCCGTGCGACGCCAACTCGTCGCGCTTGCTCGTAGTTGTCGCGTAATGCGAGAAATGGGCGGCGCAGGCGCGACGAGGGGAGCAGTACGTGGGCGGGACGACGCTGGTGCAGGTCGCCGAGCAGGACGAGCAGCGGCGCGAGGCGGCCGACGCGCCTCCGGAGCCGGGCGGCGACCGGCCGGACGATCAGGGGGCGGGCCAGCCGCCACCGGCACCGCTCGCCCCGACGGCCCACGGCCTCAGCCCCAGCCGCGTCCGGATGGTGTTCGTCGGGCTGATGCTCGCGCTGCTGCTCGCGGCGCTGGAGCAGATGATCGTCGCCACCGCGCTCCCGAAGATCGTCGGTGAGTTGCACGGCCTCGACAAGATGTCCTGGGCGATCACCGCCTATCTGCTCACCTCCACCATCGGCCTGCCGATCTACGGCAAGCTCGGCGACCTCTTGGGGCGCAAGGGCGTCTTCCAGTTCGCGATCGTCATCTTCGTCATCGGTTCGGCGCTGGCCGGCTGGTCGCGGACGATGGACCAGTTGATCGCCTTCCGCGCGATCCAGGGCGTCGGCGCGGGCGGCCTGATGATCGGCGTCCAGGCGATCATCGCGGACATCGTGCCGCCCCGGCAGCGCGGGCGCTACATGGGCCTGATCGGCGCCGCGTTCGGCCTCGCCTCGGTCGCGGGCCCCCTGCTCGGCGGCTTCTTCACCGACCACGCCTCCTGGCGCTGGTGCTTCTACTTCAACGTGCCCTTCGGTCTGGTCACCCTCCTGGTCGTCTCGCTCGTCCTGAAGCTGCCCAAGCCCACCGCCAGGGCCCGGCTCGACGTGCTCGGCGCGCTGCTGCTCGCCGCCGCCTCCACCTGCCTGGTCCTCCTGACGAGTTGGGGCGGCACCGAGTACGCCTGGGGCGACCGCGTGATCCTCGGGCTCGGAGCCGGTGCGGTCGTGGCCGCCGTGCTCTTCCTCGTCGCCGAGAAGTTCGCGGCAGAACCGATCATTCCGCTGCGCCTGTTCCGTGATCCGGTCTTCAACATCACCGGTCTCGTGGGCATGGTCGTCGGAATCGCCCTCTTCGGAGCGGCCAGTTATCTGCCGACCTTCCTGCAGATGGTCGACGGCGCGAGCGCCACCGAGTCCGGCCTCCTCATGCTGCCGATGATGGGCGGCATCGTCGGAGCGTCGATCATCTCCGGTCAACTCATCAGCCACACCGGGCGATACAAGATCTACCCGATCATCGGCGGCATCCTCTCCGTCGTCGGCATGTGGCTGCTCTCGCGCCTCGAAGTGGACACCTCCCGGCTGCAGTACAGCATCTGGATGGCGGTGCTCGGCGCGGGGATCGGCCTGGTGATGCCGGTCCTGGTGCTCGCCGTGCAGAACGCGGTCCGCCCCGCCGACCTGGGCACCGCCACCAGCGCCAACAACTACTTCCGGCAGATCGGCGGCAGCGTAGGAGCCGCGATCTTCGGCACGCTCTTCGCGGACCGGCTCGCCGACGCGCTCAGGGACCGGCTGCCCGCCGGTTCGGGCCAGGCCATGCCCGATGCCGAGTCCATCACCCCGCAGCTCGTCCACGCGCTGCCCGCACCGCTGCGCGAGGGCTACATCCAGGCCTACGCGGACGCGATGCCGCGGATCTTCCTCTACCTGGTGCCGGTGCTCGTCCTCGGCATGCTGCTCGCCTTCTTCCTCAAGGAGACCCCCCTGTTGTCCAGCGCCACCTCCCCCAACGCACCCGCCGCCGAAGCCGGGACGGTCGGGACCGTTCCGCAGGCCCGCACGACGACGTACGCCGCCGGGGTCCCGGTCTGCGGCACCGTGCAGCACCCCGACGGCACCGTGGTGCCCCGCGCGGCCCTCACCCTCATCGATGTGGCCGGACAGCAGATCGGTCGCGGGGCGAGCGGCGAGGACGGGCGGTACGCCCTGGCGACCCCCGGCAGCGGATCGTTCGTGCTGATCGCGGCCGCCGGTGGGCACCAGCCGCAGGCCGTCACCGTGACCGTCGGCGAGCGGCCGGTCGAGCTCGACGTGGTCCTCGGCGGGGCGGGCCGCCTCGCCGGGACCGTGGTGACCGCCGACGGGACGCCCGTCAGGGACGCCGCCGTCACCCTCACCGACGTCCGCGGCGAGGTCGTCGCCACCACCCGCAGCGGACGCGAAGGAAGCTATGTCATCACGGAGTTGGTGGCCGGTGAGTACACCCTGGCCGCCAGCGCCCCCGCGTTCCGCCCCGCCGCGCTCCCCGTCACCGTGCAGGCCTCGCGCGAGACCCGGCAGGACGTCGAGCTCGCGGGCGGTGCCGTGCTGCGGGGCACCGTGCGGGCCGGTGGCGGGCGGCCCGTCGAGGACGCGCGCGTGACCCTGCTCGACGCCGCGGGGAACGTCGTCGACACCCTGACCACCGCGGCGGACGGCACTTTCCGCTTCGTCGATCTGTCGTCCGGCGAGTACACCGTGATCGCGGCGGGTTACCCGCCGGTCGCCACGGTCCTCCAGGTCGCGGGCGGCGGCCGCACGGAGCGGGACCTGCAGCTCGGCCACGAGGACTGAGGGCTTCCGGCGACCGGCGCGGACGGGGCGCCGCCGTGGGGGCGTGCGCCGGTGCCCCGGCGGTGCCGGGCCAATTCCCGCATTGCCCCGCACGGCAACCTGCGCCGGTCGTACGGTGGTTGGTGGCGGCTCAGATCTTGCGCCGCCACGGGAAGGAGCATGGGCCATGGAACAGGGCACTCCGGGCGAGCCGATGACGCAGAGTGCCGCGTCCGGCCGCATCCCACTGGCCGTGGTCGTCGTCGACGGAACCGGACTCGTCTCGCACTGGAGCGTCGGCGCGCGGCGCCTCTTCGGCTGCGACAAGGACGAGGCCGTCGGCCGTCCGGTGGGCGACCTGCTCCCGGTGCACGGCGCGATCCCCGAGGACCGCGAGCCCTACGGCGCGTTCGACGGACTCGGTCCCGACCTGGAGACCTCCCTCGACCGGCGCATCTCCTACCCGGCCGCCGGGCGTGCGCGGCTGACCGGACCGGTGGGCGGCCGAAGCGGACCGGAGGGCGGACGGGGCGGACCGGAGAGCGGGCAGGGCGGCGGCGAAGGCCGCCTGGACGTGCTGTGGTGGGCGTATCCACTGGTCGGCCCCGGCCCAGAACGGCTCCTCGTGCTCGCCGCGGACGCCGCGCGGCTGGCCGCGGCCGAAGAGCCCGCGGACGACGGCGCCCGGCGGGGCGAGCGTGACGTCCAGGTCGAGCGCATCGCGCCGGGTTTCGCCCTGCACACGGACTTCCCCGGCGCGGACGAGCTCGCGGCCCGGCTGCCCGAGATCCTGCCGAGCATGAGCGTGGGCGAGAGCGCCCGCATCGTCGCCCAAGTGCTCGAACTGGGCTATCCCGTGCTCGAATTCAGCCGCCATGACCGGGTGCCCGTCACTCCGGACTGGGGCGTCGCCCGCCGGGCCGAGCGCAAGGAGCGCAGACAGCGCGCCGCGCAGGCAGCCGCCAGCGGGCTCCCGGTGGACCCCGGAGCGATGGACGACGAGGGCGAGGACCTCGAGTACGCCGCGGTGCGCGAGCACCTCGAATTCCTCAACGAGGTCAGCGGGCGCATCGGCTCCTCGCTCGACCTCTCACGGACGATCCTGGAGGTGAGCCGCGCGGTCGTGCCGCGCTTCACGGACGTCGCGGGCACCTATCTGCGCGAGCAGGTCGTCGCGGGCGAGGGTTTCCCCGAGGGCCCGCCGGACGAGACCACGATGTGGCACCGCGTCGCGGTGGAGCACACCGACGAGCCCGGCCGCTGGGACGACGTGGTGCCGGTCGGCGAGTCCATGCCGTTCCCCGCCCATACGCCGTTCTTCCAGTGCATGACCTCAGGCGACCCGGTGCTCGTCCCGCGCATCACCGAGGAGATGGGCAACGCCATCGCCTCCCAGTTCGAGAAGCGCGACATCCGCCCGCTGATCAACCACCGCTCGATGCTCGTCGTACCGCTCAAGGCGCGCAATGTGGTGCTCGGCTTCATGATCCTGCTGCGCCACCGGGAGCGGCCGGTCTTCAACGACATGGACCGCGTCACCGGCGCCGAACTGGCCGCCCGCGCGGGCCTCGTGCTCGACAACGCGCGCATGTACACGTACCAGGAGAGCGTCGCCGACACCCTCCAGGACAGCATGCTGCCGCACATCCAGCCCCGGATGTCCGGCTGCGACATCGCCACCCGCTATCTGCCCGGCACGCTCCTGGGCCGGGTGGGCGGCGACTGGTTCGACTCCGTGAAGCTGCCCGGCTCCAGGACCGCCCTCGTCGTCGGCGACGTGATGGGCCACGGCCTCAACTCGGCGGCGATGATGGGGCAGCTGCGCACGGCCGTGCAGACCATGGCCGCCCTCGACCTGCCGCCCGAGCAACTCCTGCGCAACCTCGACGACCTCGCGCAGCGCCTCGGCGAGCACTATCTGGCGACGTGTCTGTACGCGGTCTACGACCCGATCGCCGGTGAGCTGCACCTCGCCAACGCCGGACACATCCCGCCCGTCCTGGTGCGCGCCTCGGACGGCCGCAGCGAGCTCCTCGACCTGCCCACCGGAGCGCCCATCGGCGTCGGCGGCGTGCCCTTCGAGTCGGTTCGGATGCGGGTGGCGCCCGGCGACCGGCTGCTGATGTGCACCGACGGCCTGGTCGAGGTCCGCGGGGAGGACATCGGCGTCGGCCTCGCCACGCTGACCGAGTCCGCCGCGCACCCCGCCGCCTCCATGGACGACGCCTGCGACACCATCATCCGCGCGCTCAACACCCGCGGCGGCCGCAAGGACGACGTGGCGCTCCTGATGGCCAGGCTCAACGGAATCGCGACCGAGAACGTCGCGCACTGGCGGCTCGCCGTCGACCCCGCGGAGGTGGGCAGGGCCCGCGAGATGGTCCGCGCCCAGCTGCGGGGCTGGTCCCTGGAGGGGCTGAGCGACATCGCCGAGCTGGTCGTCAGCGAGCTCGTCACCAACGTCGTGCGCCACTCGCGCAGCAGCAGGATCGACCTGCGCATGGTCCGCTCAGGGGTTCTGGCCTGCGAGGTCGAGGACGACGACCAGACACTGCCGACGCTGCTCAGCGCGGGGCCCGGTGACGAGTCCGGGCGCGGGCTGCGCGTCGTCAGCGCGCTCGCGAAGGAGTGGGGCACCAGCCGCACGCGCCGGGGCAAGACGGTGTGGTGCGAACTGGCGCTGCCGCGCCGCTAGGGCGACATGCCGAATGCGCGGTGAAGGAATGCGCGGGCGCTTGTCCGTGGGCCCCGGGCGCGGTAGACCGATCTTGTCGTCGGCTTCGGCGGCTTCCATCGCACCCCGGGGAGCACGGACATGAGCGTCACGAGTCGGTACAGGGAGGCGTGGGAAGGGTTCTGGCAGGAGGCCTCCGACGAGCAGGGGGCGGTCTTCTGGGACGCCGAGCCCGTCCTCACCGCGGGCCTCCACCTCGCACTCTTCGAACCGCACATGACCGCCGTCGGTCTGCCCCTCGTCGACCTGGGCTGCGGCAACGGCACCCAGACGCGGTTCCTGGCCGACCGCTTCCCACGCGTCATCGGCGTGGACCTGTCGGCCGCCGCCCTGGACCACGCCCGGCGCGCCGACCCGGCGGACCAGGTCGACTTCCGGGAGCTCGACGCGGTCGAGAAGAGCGAGGCGGAGCAGCTGCACGCGGAGATCGGCGACGCGAACGTCTACATGCGGGGCGTCCTCCACCAGTGCGACCCCGACGACCGGCAGCCGCTGCTCGACAGCGTCGCCACGCTGCTCGGCGACCGCGGCCGCGCCTTCGTCGTGGAACCCTCGGAGGCGGCGCGCTCCGTCCTGATGGGGCTGGTGCAGGGTCCCGCCGGGCCGCCGCCCAAGCTGGCGCCGATCTTCGCGCACGGCCTGGCGCCCGCCGATGTCGACGACGCGTCGGTGGGCTCGTACGTCGAAGCCGCCGGGCTCGCGGTCCTCGCCGCGGGCGAAATGCCCCTGACCAGCACCGAGTACACGTCCGACGGCACGCGCATCGAGCTGCCGTCGAGATGGCTCGTGGTCGGGCGCAGGGGCTGAGCGGGGCGCGTGCTCCCGGCCGGGTCCGGGCGGTCGGCTTCCGCCTTGATAGGCAAGTCGCTGCTTGCATATCATCCGCTCATGGAAGAGGATGTCTTCAAGGCGCTGGCCGACCCCACCCGTCGGCGCATCCTTGACGGGCTCGTGGAAAGGGACGGCCAGACCCTGTTCGAGATCTGCTCACGGCTGCTGACCAGGCACGGGCTGGGGCTGTCCCGGCAGGCGATCAGTCAGCACCTGGCCGTGCTCGAATCGGCGGGTCTGGTCCACACGCGGCGCCAGGGCCGATACAAGTACCACGATCTCGACACCGCCCCCCTCGAGCGCATCATGACCAGATGGCTCAAGCCCGACGCAACGGAGAGCACCCATGAGGATCAACCTGACGAGCGTCTTCGTCGATGACCAGATGAAGGCCTTCGCCTTCTACACCGACGTCCTGGGATTCGTGGAGAAGCACAAGGTCGCGGTCGGCGAGGACTGGTGGCTGACCGTGGTCTCGCCGGAGGACCCCGAAGGGACCGAGCTGCTTCTGGAGCCCGACGGGCACCCCGCGGTGAAGCCGTACAAGGCGGCGCTGGTCGAGGACGGCATCCCGGCTGCCGCCTTCGCCGTGGACGACGTCGCCGCGGAGTACGAGCGGCTGCGCGGTCTCGGCGTGTACTTCACCCAGGAGCCGTTGAAGATGGACGACGTCACCGTCGCGGTCCTGGACGACACCTGCGGCAACCTGATCCAGATCATGCACACCGCCTAGGGTGGGTCCTCCCCGAGTGCGAGGTGGTCATGAACGACCAGACCAGGGCGGACGACGCCTACCAGCCCACCGGTGGCAACGAGGAGCAGCAGGACGCGACGCCGCTGGACCTGCAGGACGCGCTGGACGAGCGTACGTACGACGACATGCTCGACGAGGGCTACTCGCCGCCGGAGAAGCCGCTCGGAGTCACCAAGAGCGGCACGACGGCGGCGGAGCAGCGCGCGGGGGAGACCCTCGACGAGAGGCTGCGGCAGGAAGTCCCCGACGTGGAGGTCCCGGACGCGGAGCGCCCCGGCGACGACGGCATCGGTGACCTGCCGGGCGGTGAGGGCGAGCCCGTCGACCCGGAGGCGGGGCGGGATCGTGCGGGCCGTCTGGTCGCCCCGGACGAGGGTGCCCACTCCCACGTCGACCAGCAGGCGGTCGCCCGGGACGAGGGCATCGACGGCGGCGCGGCGGGTGCGGAGGAGGCGGCGGTCCACATCGTCCGCGACGAGGACCTGCCGCCGACCTTCGACGACCTGGACTGAGGGCCTGGTCCGTCAGGACCGTCCTGTGACTCTCCCAGGAGGGAAAAGGGACATTCCGTGGGAAGCCTCCTTGAAACGCTCATCGCGAGTCATCAAGGAGTACGTATGAATGTGCAGCTGAATGTGCAGCGCTTCTCTGCGGCAATCGGTGCCGGTGTGCTGGCGGCGGGAACCCTCGCCCTCATGGCGCCCGGGGCACATGCCGCTCCCACGGCCACCGCCGCCCCCAAGGGCGGCTGCTGGAACAACGGCTGTACGGGCAAGAGCCCCGCCGCCTACTGCGAAGGCGACGCCCGAACGGTCAAGAGCCTGCGCCTGGGCCCGGCCGGTGGCGCGAACGCGATCCTGCAGCTGCGCTACTCGCCCTCGTGCGAAGCGGCGTGGGCGCGCCTGTCGTCGGCGTCCTTCGACGCGGCCAACGCCAAGGGCGGAGACGCGAAGGTCATCCGGAACAGTGACGGCAAGAAGTACACCTGCCGGGTGCCGAAGGGGAAGTCGTCCTGCTACACCAAGATGGTCGGCGACTCCGGCGTGACCTCGTACGCCTGGGGTGACTACGACACGTCGGTCTACTACTACAAGGGGCGCACCGGGTCCTACTGAGCGCGTCCGGACCCCGGCGGGTGTACCTCCCCGGAGAGCTCGGCCCGCCAGGCCCGGGGCCACTCTCCCGGCGGCGGAGGTGCTCCCGCGATGCCGAGATCGCCCCGCGCGCTCTCGTAGAAGGCGTCCCGCGCCGCACTCGCAAGACGGTGGGCCCGGGTCCACATCTCCGCGTCGACCGGCCCCTCCCGGACGAGCAGCTCGATGGTCCAGATCGTCTCGTGCCAGCTGCGCGCCGCCGCGATGGTCCGTGCGTCCCCGACGAGCAGGACGGACTCCCACTCCGTCGCCCGGAGGGACTCGGCCTCGGCGAGGAGGGGCAGGCCGTCCGCCGGCTGCAGCGGGTCGGCAACATCGGTGAACCCGACTGCTGCGCCTATGCGTTGGGCGATGCGGAGCTGGGACTTGAGGGCGTTGCCGTATCGGCCGTACGTCTCGAAGCGCTTCTCGTCCCAACGCTCCTCCCGCTGCCGTGTCCACCGTCGGCGCTCGGTCAGGCTCTGCACGGCGTACGAGCCGAGCGTGCCGACCACGACGCCGATCAGGGCGGGCAGTTGATCCACGATCGCCACGCATCCTCCTCGTCCGGGCCTCCGATGTCGCACGGTACCCAGCTCGGAGCGGTCCGGCGCCGCCGATCGGACTTCTCGCGACGGCCAAGTCCCCGGAGGTGGCGGGAGGTAATCTTCCGAGCGCGGAACGTGGCTGTCTGCCGGGGCCGGTTCGCCCTTCGGCGCGGAGGACCCATTGATGGAGCGCCGCGTGTGGGCGGTGCGGTGCGCGCATGCGCTGGGCCCGGGAGGAAGCGCGGTCTCCTTCAGGCCAAGGGCTTCCTCGCCGCCCACCGCGGTGGCCCGGCACATCGTCGACCCCGACGACCTCCCGCTGCCGTCCGCCGCGTCGCCGCGCCGACTCCCGGCCGACGGCACGGCCAACAAGTAGGCCACCAGGCACTGTTCGGACAGCCCGTCTTTTGTCAGAAGCGTTGACGAAGTCCGTGCCCCCTCTTAGCTTCTACGCGTCGTACTTCGTACGTCATATATGAGACGTGATACGCGATCCGTGAGATCCGAGGGTGCCCATGACGTCCGTGCCGACCCCGATCCCCTCGCGCACGCAGTTCGTGCTCGAAGCGATCAGACACCGCATCCTCAGTGGCGACCTGAGGCCGGGACAGCCCCTGATCGAGACGGAGCTCGCCGCCGGGTTCGGGGTCTCCAAGACGCCCGTGCGCGAGGCCCTCAAGACCCTCGCGGGCACCGGCCTCGTCGCGATGAGCCAGTACAAGGGGGCCGCGGTGCGCACCGTGGACGCGGCCATGGCGCGCGAGGTGTACGACGTGCGGCTGCTCCTGGAGCCCGAGGCACTGCGCCGCACCGTCCACCGCGGCGCGCCGCTCGACGCCGCGCGCGAGGCGCTGGAGCGGGCCGACGCTGCCGAGGACGCGGCCGAACGGTCGCTGGCCAACCGGGAGTTCCACCGCACTCTGTACTCCGCCTGTGGCAACCCGCTCCTCGGCCGCCTTCTCGACGAGGTGCGGGACCAGGCCGCGCTCGTCTCCGCCGTCGCCTGGGCGGCCGATCCCTCGTGGGCCCGCGAGGCGACCGAGCACCGGGAGATCCTGCGGCTCGCCCTCGCCGGGGACGCGGACGGCGCCGCGGAGGCGCTGCACCGCCACGTCGCGTCGTTCGTGCGGCGCGCCTTTCCCCCGGAAGGGGACCTCAAGTGAACGGTGCGGTGCGGCAGACGCACGACGCGCAGCGCGCCGCGCTCGCCGACGTGGTGGCGATCCCGGTGACCCCGTTCGCCGAGGACGGCTCGATCGACCACGGGGCCCACCGGGGGCTCCTGCGGCGCCAGCTCGATGCGGGGGTGCGCACCCTCACGCCGAACGGCAACACGGGGGAGTTCTACGCCCTCGCGCCGCAGGAGCGCCGTGCCGTCGTCGAGTCGACCGTGGAGGAGGCGGCGGGGCGGGCGGCGATCCTCGTCGGCGTCGGCCACGACGTGCCCACCGCGGTGGACGCCGCCCGGCACGCGGAGGCCGTCGGCGCCCACATGGTGATGGTCCATCAGCCCGTGCACCCGTACGTCTCCGAGAGCGGCTGGGTCGACTACCACCGGGCCGTCGCCGACGCCGTGCCCGGTCTCGGTGTCGTCCCCTATCTGCGCGACGCCGCGCTGCCCGGCGCCCGCCTCGCCGAACTGGCCGACGCCTGCCCCAACGTCATCGGCGTCAAGTACGCGGTGCCGGACGCGGCGCGCTTCGCCGGGTTCGCGCGGGACGCGGGACCGGAACGGTTCGTGTGGGTCGCCGGGCTCGCCGAGTCGTACGCCCCCTCGTACTTCTCCGCGGGAGCCACCGGCTTCACCTCCGGGCTCGTGAACGTCGCCCCCGCTCTGTCGCTGCGCATGATCGAAGCGCTTCGACGGGGCGACTACCCGGCCGCCATGGAGGTGTGGGCCGAGATCCGCCGCTTCGAGGAGCTGCGGGCCGCCGACGGATCCGCCCACAACGTCACCGTCGTCAAGGAGGCCCTCGCCGCGCTCGGCCTGTGCCGCCGTGACGTCCGAGCCCCCGGCAGCCTCCTGCCGGAAGCGGGGCGGGCCGAGGTCGCGGCGATCGTCGCGGGGTGGGCCGTATGACGCGCCCGGCGGGCGAGTTGCGCAGTCAGCGGTGGTACGGCGAGACCATCTCGTCCGGCCTGCGCTCCTTCAGCCACCGCGCCCGCACCCGGCAGCTCGGCTACCTCCCCGAGGAGCACCTGGGCAAGCCCGTCGTCGCGATCCTGAACACCTGGTCCGACATCAACCCCTGCCACTCCCACCTGCGCGAGCGCGCCCAGGCCGTCAAGCGCGGGGTGTGGCAGGCGGGCGGGTTCCCGCTGGAGTTCCCGGTGGCGACACTGAGCGAGACCTTCCAGAAGCCGACGCCCATGCTCTACCGCAACCTCCTCGCCATGGAGACCGAGGAACTGCTCCGCTCGTACCCCGTGGACGGCGCCGTGCTCCTGGGCGGCTGCGACAAGTCGACGCCCGCGCTGCTCATGGGCGCCGCGAGCGTCGACCTGCCCACCGTGTTCGTACCGGCCGGGCCCATGCTGCCGGGGCACTGGCGGGGCGAGGTCCTCGGCTCCGGCACGGACATGTGGAAGTACTGGGACGACCGGCGCGCCGGGCTCATCGGCGACTGCGAGCTGACCGAACTGGAGAGCGGCCTCGCACGCTCCCCGGGCCACTGCATGACCATGGGCACCGCGTCGACGCTGACCGCCGCCGCGGAGGCGCTCGGTGTGACGGTGCCGGGTGCCTCGTCGATTCCCGCCGTCGACTCGGGGCACGAGCGGATGGCCGCCGCCTCCGGTCTGCGCATCGTCGAACTCGTGCGCAAGGGAAGGACGTTGTCGCAGATCCTCACCCCGGACGCCTTCGCGGACGCGGTCACCGCCGTCCTCGGGCTCGGCGGCTCCACCAACGCCGTCATCCACCTGATTGCGCTGGCCGGGCGCGCCGGGGTGCGGCTCACCCTCGACGACTTCGACCGGATCGCCCGCACCGTGCCCGTCCTCGCCAACGTCAGGCCGGGCGGCGAGCGCCACCTGATGGAGGACTTCCACTTCGCGGGCGGACTGCCCGGCTTCCTGTCGCGCATCACGGACCTGCTGCACCTGGACCGCCCCACCGTCGCCCACGACACCCTGCGCGAACAGCTCGCCGGTGCCCGTGTCCACCACGCCGACGTGATCCGGCCCCGCGACAACCCGGTCGCCGAAGAGGGCGGAGTCGCCGTCCTGCGCGGCAACCTCTGCCCCGACGGCGCCGTCATCAAGCACATCGCCGCCGAGCCGCGGCTGCTCCGGCACACCGGCCCCGCCGTCGTCTTCGACGACTACCGCACCCTGCAGCGCACCATCGACGATCCGGCGCTCGGCATCACGCCCGACCACGTCCTCGTGCTGCGGGGCGCGGGCCCCAAGGGCGGGCCCGGCATGCCCGAGTACGGGATGCTGCCGATCCCCGCGTACCTGCTCGAGCAGGGGGTCCGGGACATGGTGCGGATCTCCGACGCGCGGATGAGCGGCACGTCGTACGGCACGTGTGTGCTGCACGTCGCGCCCGAGTCGTACGTCGGCGGGCCGCTCGCCCTCGTCCGCACCGGTGACCTCATCACCCTCGACGTGGCGGCTCGGAGCCTGCAACTCGACGTTCCGGAAAGCGAGTTGGCGCGTCGCAGAAGTGGGTGGGTGGCGCCCCCCGCCCGTTACGAGCGGGGGTACGGAGCGCTCTACAGCGAGCAGATCACCCAGGCCGACACGGGGTGCGACTTCGCGTTCCTGGCCGGGCCCGGCACGGTGCCGGACCCGTACGTCGGCTGAGTGCGGCAGTGCCGCGAGAACCCTCGCCGCCGATGTCTAGGACGAGGCGTTGTACGCGCAGTACATCGCGACCCAGTCGGTGATGCCCAGGGTGATCACACACGGGATGCACTGCAGCGGGCCCGTGAAGCAGGCTGAGCACGTGGCGGCGATCGCCGCCAGGGTCGCCGCCGTGTAGCCCTGCCGGATCATGCAGGCCTTGAACCGCTCCCACCAGGTGGAGGCGAGCGCCTGAGGCTGGGTGGGCGCCACGGACTCCGCGGTCGCCGTGGCGTCCTTGGGGGTGCCGCTCACCTCGCCGGTCGGGGCCGCCGTCCTGTCGAGCGTGGCCTTGCCGTCGATCCAGACGCGCACCCGCACGGAGTCGTCGGGGAGGTTCTGGTAGACGTGCTCGATGGTCTGGCCGACGCGACCGGAACGGTCGTAGACGGTGGCGAGCATGCTGGGGGCGGCGGCGGTGCCCGCATAGGTGAGGTACACGATGCGGACGCCGGTCGAGCGTGACACGCGCACGGTGGCGCCGGCCGCGTCGATTCCGGCTCCCTCGGGAAGATGTACGGCGATCTTCCCGGAAAGGACCTTTTCTTTCGTGCGCTCGATAAGCGCACGGGACTTCTCCGGCGTTTCCTCGGCGTACTTCTTCCGGAAGTCGGATCCGTCCTTGACGAGCCTTTCATAGGCCTGCCTGCCCGGCTCTTCAGGCCGGTCGGAGGCCTGGGCCTGGAAGGGAATGATCGCGGCGATCGTGGCTGAAACCAGCGCGATGACGAGAGCGCGCGGCCGCAGACCGGGCGCACCGCGAAAAGGGGATCTGTGCATGGTCTATTGCTTCTCCGGGTTCTGGGGAGTGGATTTCCGAAACTACCCGGAGGTGAAAAGGGGTGCTGCCTGACTGAGCCGTTGGAGGATCAAGATGGCGGCTCCAGGGATTGGGGGCGGGGAGACAGTGGGAGCGCTCCCAAGGTCAAGGTGTTGCAAGAACATGTCAAGAGGGTCGGCGCGTATCGGAGTGTCGAATTCATTCGACGAGGGATCCGTCGAATGAATTCGACGGATGAATCTCCGGAGAGTGCGTGAATCCATCTGGTCCCAGCGGCAACTCCCTGATAGCTTCCGCCTTCAACAGTGGGAGCGATTCCGTCAGTTGATCTCGACATCGGCCGTGCGCCGGTCTCGCGCTGATCCCGAAGGAGTCGCTCATGCGACATCCCCCACGCCTGTCACGCATGCTCGCCGTGCCGGTAGGCGTTCTTCTCACCATCGGTGGCCTCACCGCCGGTGGTCTCACCGCCCCGTCCGCCGTGTCCACGGCTGCCGCGGCCGGGCCCGCCGCGGCCGCCACCCCACCGGTCCTGCGCGCCGAGGGCAACAAGCTCGTCGACGCCGGGGGCGCCACCCGCCGTCTCCTCGGAGTCAACCGCTCCGGCGGCGAGTTCGCCTGCGTCCAGGGCCGGGGCATCTTCGACGGTCCCGTCGACGACGCCTCCGTCCGGGCCATCGCGGACTGGAAGGCCAACGCCGTACGCATCCCCCTCAACGAAGAGTGCTGGCTGGGCACCGACAACATCGCCCCCCGCTACGGCGGCGCCGCCTACCGGGCCGCGATCGACGACCTGGTCCAGCGCGTCCAACGGCACGGCATGACCCCGATCGTCGAACTCCACTGGTCCCACGGCCAGTACACCGGCAACTCGGCGGGCTGCGCCGACGTCCACGCGAGCTGCCAGAAGCCGATGCCGAACGCCCGGTACACCCCGGCGTTCTGGACCTCGGTCGCGACCGCGTACAAGAACGACCCCGAGGTCGTCCTCGACCTCTTCAACGAGCCCTATCCGGACCGGGCGACCCCCACCACCGCCGAGGCCTGGGCCTGCTGGCGGGACGGCGGCACCTGCCCCGGCATCGGCTACGAGGTCGCCGGCATGCAGGACCTCCTGGACGCGGTGCGTGCGACCGGCGCGAAGAACCTCGTCCTCGCGGCGGGCATCGCCTACGCGAACGACCTCAGCGGCTGGCTGCGGTACGCGCCCCACGACCCGGCGGGCAATCTCGCCGCGGCCTGGCACATCTACAACTTCAACACCTGCTCCGACGAGGCGTGCTGGGACCGCACCCTCGCGCCCGTCGCCGCCGAAGTCCCGCTCGTCGCGGGCGAGATCGGCGAGAACACCTGCGCCCACGGGTTCATCGACCGCGTCATGAAGTGGTTCGACGACCGCGGGCTCTCCTACCTCGGCTGGACCTGGAACGCCTGGGACTGCTCATCGGGTCCGGCCCTCATCAGCTCCTACGACGGCACGCCCACCCCGTTCGGCAGCGGGCTGCGCGACCACTTGCGCGCCCTCGACGCCCGAGCCCTCGACACCCGAGAGGAAACGACCACATCATGAGCCGCACACCCCACAGATCACGCACCCTCCTGCTCGCCCTCGCCACGGCGCTCGCCGTGAGCGGCGGCACCGCCGTGGCGCTCGCCGGTGACACCAGCGCCACACCCGCGGCCGCTGCCGCCGCCCGCGTCGACAACCCCTACGCGGGCGCCAAGGTCTACGTGAACCCGGAGTGGAAGGCGAGGGCCGACGCCGAACCGGGCGGCAGCCGGATCTCCGGACAGCCGACCGGTGTCTGGCTCGACCGGATCGCCGCGATCGAGGGCGCGGGCAGCACGATGGGCCTGCGCGACCACCTGGACGCGGCACTCCGACAAGGCGCAGGCGTCGTCCAGTTAGTCATCTACAACCTGCCGGGCCGGGACTGCGCGGCCCTCGCCTCCAACGGCGAGCTCGGCCCCACCGAGATCGACCGGTACAAGACGGAGTACATCGACCCGATCGCGCAGATCCTCGCCGACGCGAAGTACGCGAACCTCCGCATCGTCACGACCGTCGAGATCGACTCGCTGCCCAACCTCGTCACCAACACCTCGGGACGCCCCACCGCGACCCCCGAGTGCGATGTGATGAAGGCCAACGGCAACTACGTGAAGGGCGTCGGCTACGCCCTGAACAAGCTCGGCGCCGTCCCGAACGTCTACAACTACGTGGACGCGGGCCACCACGGCTGGATCGGCTGGGACGACAACTTCGCCGCCTCCGCGCAGGTCTTCCACCAGGCGGCGACCGCCGAGGGCAGCACGGTCGACAAGGTGCACGGCTTCATCACCAACACGGCCAACTACAGCGCGCTGAAGGAGGAGAACTTCAGGATCGGCAACACGGTCAACGGCCGTTCGGTGCGCGAGTCCAAGTGGGTCGACTGGAACCGCTACACCGACGAACTCTCCTTCGCCCAGGCCTTCCGCGGCCAGCTGGTCTCCGCCGGTTTCCGCTCCGACATCGGCATGCTGATCGACACGAGCCGCAACGGCTGGGGAGGCACCGCCCGCCCCGCCCAGCCCGGCCCGACGACGGACGTGGACTCCTATGTCAACGGCGGCCGTTACGACCGCCGCGTCCACGTCGGCAACTGGTGCAACCAGTCGGGCGCGGGCCTCGGCGAACGGCCGAAGGCGGCGCCCGCGGCGGGAATCGACGCCTACGTCTGGATGAAGCCGCCGGGGGAGTCCGACGGCGCGAGCAAGGAGATCCCGAACGACGAGGGCAAGGGGTTCGACCGGATGTGCGACCCCACCTACGAAGGGAACGTGCGCAACAACTACAGCAGGTCCGGTGCGCTGCCCGACGCGCCGCTCTCCGGACACTGGTTCTCGGCGCAGTTCCAGGAGCTCATGAAGAACGCGCACCCGAAGCTGTAGGGCGCGCCGGGAACAGCTGAACCACACAGGGGTGGGCCGGGCTCCGTCCGGCCCACCCTCCGGGGGCGAGGGGAGCCGAAGTGCGGTGTCGAAGCGCTTCGACAGGTCCCTGGACAGGTCATGCCCACCCCTTTAGGGTCGGTGGGCGATCCGCGTCGATGCGGTTCGCCCCCGAGCCGCAGAGTCGGAGGAGCCCTCCATGGTGACCCTAGCCGAGGTAGCCAGGCACGCCGGGGTCTCGGCCAGCACGGTCAGCTATGTGCTCAGCGGCAAGCGCTCGATCTCCCGCGGCACCCGCGACCGCGTGGAGCGCTGCATCGAGGAGCTCGGCTACCACCCGAACGCGGGCGCCCGCGCCCTGGCGAGCGCCAAGTCCGACGTCATCGCGCTGATGATGCCGCTGCGCACCGACATGTACGCGCCGGTGATGATGGAGATCGCGCTCGCGGTCACCACGACGGCCCGGACCTACGGGTACGACGTGCTGCTGCTCACCGGCGCGGAGGGACCGGCCGCCGTCCGCCGCGTCACCGGCAGCGGCATCGCCGACGCCATGATCCTCATGGACGTCGAACTCGACGACGAGCGGCTGCCGTTGCTGCGCGCGGGCGACCGGCCCGCCGCCCTGATCGGCCTCCCCGCCGACACCGAAGGACTGGCCTGCGTGGACCTCGACTTCGCGGCGACGGGCGCGCTGTGCGCGGAGCACCTGGCCGGGCTCGGACACCGCGAGATCGTCCTCATCGGCGAGGCGCCCGCCGTGTACGAGCGCCACACCGGTTTCGCCGAGCGCACCCTGGACGGACTCCGGTCCCGCGCGGGCGAGTTGGGGCTTCGACTGCTGCACCGCCCCAGCGACGGCGGCTATGACGCGATGGCGATGACGCTCGCCCGCATCTTCGACGAACGGCCCGGCACCACGGGCTTCGTCGTCCAGAACGAATCGGCCGTCGAGCCGCTGCTCGCGCTGTTGCGCCGCCAGGGCCGTGCGGTTCCCGAGGACGTCTCGGTGCTGGCGATCTGCCCCGACCAGGTCGCGGTCGGGGCGTCCGTGCGGCTGACGTCGGTCTCGGTTCCTGCGCGGGAGATGGGGCGCCGGGCGGTGGAGCGGATCGTCGCCAGGCTGGCGGCGCGCGGCACGGACGGGGTCGAACTCATCGCCCCCGAACTGACGGTGAGGGCGAGCACGGGGCCTGCCCCGCACTCGCCCCCGACACGGTGACCGCCGGACCACCGGTCGCAGCCGTCCGCTAGGGAAGGCTGTGCACCTTGGGGCCGACCGCGTTCGACCACGCGTGGCCCGCCGTCGCGTCCCAGTTCGTCGACCACGTCATGGCGCCGCGCAGTCCCGGGTACGTCTTCGACGGCTTGAAGGAGCCGCAGCCGGTACCGCGGGTCAGGCAGTCCAGGGCGTTGTTCACGACCGACGGGGCCACGTAACCGCTGCCCGCGCCGCGTGTGGACGCCGGGACGCCGATGCCGACCTGCGACGGGTCGAGGCCGCCCTCCAGCTGGATGCAGGCGAGCGCGGTCAGGAAGTCCACGCTGCCCTGGCTGTAGACCTTTCCGTCGCAGCCGAGCATCGAACCGCTGTTGTAGTACTGCATGTTGACGACCGTGAGGATGTCCTTGACGTTCAGCGCCGTCTGGAAGTAGCCGCCGGACGTGGACTGCATGTCGATGGTCTGCGGCGCCATCGTGAGCACCAGCTTCGAGCCCGCCTTCGCGGCGAGCTGGCGCAGCGCCTTCGTCATGTAGGTGGGGTTGAGGCCGTTCTCCAGGTCGATGTCGACGCCGTCGAAGCCGTACTCCTGCATCAGCGCGTAGGCGCTGTTCGCGAACGCCGTCGCGGAGGCGTCACTGTTGACCGAGATGGTGCCCTTCTCGCCGCCGACCGAGAGGATCACGGACTTGCCCGCGGCGTGCTTCGCGGCGATGTCCGCCTTGAAGTCGGCGGTGGAGGAGTAGCCGACGGCAGGGTCCAGATTGAAGGTGATCTGGCCCGGCGTGGTGGTGGCGTCGGCGAAGGAGACGGCGATGATGTCGTACTGCGACGACACGTCCCGCAGCTTCTGCACGGTCGCGCCGTTGTTGAAGTTCTGCCAGTAGCCGGTCAGCGCGTGCTTGGGCACGGTGCCGCCGTCCCCGCCACCGCCCTTGCCGGTCCGCGCGGACACCGCCGTCGACTTCGCGGACTCGCCGGCCGCGTTCGAGGCGCTCACCTGGAAGCTGTACGTGGTCTCCGGAGTGAGGCCGGTGACGGTCGTGGAGGCGCCGCTGGTCGAGGCGACCTTCGTGCCGTCGCGGTAGACGGTGTAGGCGGTGGCCGTGGACACCGGTGTCCAGGACAGGTCCACCGAGGTGGAGGTCGTCGTGCCCGCCGCGAGGCCGGACGGTACGGCCGGGATCTCCACCGGGTCGGTGCCGCCGCCCCCGTCGGGCCCGAAGACGTTCACGTCGTCCACGTAGTACGCGCTCTGTCCGTACCAGCCGTGGGTGTACACGGTGACCGACGTGGTGTTCGCGCCGGTCGTGAAGCTGGTGGAGAGCTGCTGCCAGGCCGAGTTGCCCGGCGTCCAGGTCGACACGTCGGTGGTGCCGGTGCCGCGGGCGCCGAGGTAGGCGTAGCTGCCCTGCACCCAACTGCTCAGCTTGTACGTCGAGTTGGGCTTCACCTTGACGACCTGGGAGCACTCGGCGGTGCCCTGGCCCGACGGGGTGGCCTTCAGCGCCTTCGTGCCGCCGTGCACGGGGGACGTGACGGCGGCGCCGCTGCCCGCGGCACAGGTCCAGTTGCTCAGGTCCGATTCGAACCCGGCGTTCTTGGCGACGTTGACGTCCGCCTGGACGTTCGTCGCTCCGGCGTCCGCCGACTGCGCGGGCGCGGCGAGCGCGGTGACGGCGAGTGCGCTTGCCGCACCGACGGCGATCACCGCGCCGAATCTCCGGCGGAAGCCGGGTCTGCCCTGACGTACACGGTCCACGGGGTGCCTCCAGGAAGAGGTGAAGAGCGGAAGTGAACGACGGTGGCCACCGCTGCTGTGCGCATAGTTGGTCCAGACCAATAAGGCTGTCAAGGCCTTTGGAGAGATGAACGTTGCCTGGCGTCCGGCCACGCAGAGGTGCCCGGTCGCGGATGTCGCGGCCGGGCACCCGTGTGCAGAGGTCTTCCGTGTGGCTAGGACGCGTCCACCACCAGGTGGCCGTCGGCCGGAGTGCGTGACGCGGCGCCGTTCGCGTAGAAGCGCTCGACGCGGGCCTGTTCGGCCGCGTCGGGCACCGCGTTCTTGCAGCTGATGCCGCCGGTGGAGCCCGACATCAGCTGGGAGCACGGGCCGGGCTTGGTGTCGGGCAGGCCCAGGTTGTGGCCGATCTCATGGGCGGCGATGCGGGTCTTGTCGTACCCCTGGTCGACCGCCTGGCTGCCGAGTTCGACGCGGCCGCGGCCACCCGGCCGGACCGGGCCGATGGTGGCCTGCGGCCAGCCGGTGGTGGCCACGATCTGGATCTCGGCCCGGGTGCCGGGCTGGGCCTTGGCCAGCTTGACGTTGTCCACGTTGGTGTTCCACGAGGCGACTCCGGCGGCGATCGCCGTCTCCCAGCCCCTGGCCTGGCTGTCGTCGTACCGGAGTGTCACCACGGCGGATGCGCTCTCGGCCGCGACCGTGTCCGGGGTGGACACGGCGTTCGCCGCCGGTGCCATGGTCAGGGCGGCCGCCGTGGTCGCGATGGCTATGGCCAGCCGTCTGAAGTGCAGCATCGTTGTCCTTTCGGGTGTGGGGGTATGCGGGGACTCGATTCCGTTTGGCATCGAGAGGGGGTGCGGCCGATCTCCGGCCGAGGGTCAAGTGCATTCCTCTGGTGGCCCAACTACCGCTGAGTAAAAGGGAATTGGCAGAGGTTGACGCCTGCACATGACGGTACATCGTCAAGTGCCTGCGGTGTCGCCCCTGGCTCCACATTGCGTCAACTCCTCATCAGGCTGCGCATGTCTGCTCTGGTGGAGGATGTGGATGGGGCATCCGTCCTCGCGCGGTTGGCGGATGTGAACGCCATCAAACGCGGAGCATCGAAGCGCTTCGAAGGTTGTCTCTTCCGCGCCTTCCGCTGATGTGCCCGCCGCCCGCCGAGGGCCCCACGTGACCGAGTACGCGGTTGCCGCCGGTGCGGCGAAGGTTGCCGCGGGGAGGTGACGCGGACCGATGTCCTCGATGCCGGAGGGGTTCGCTGGAGCGACGGACGCGGCGGCCGAGTGCCACGCCTTCTTCGAGCGGCGCTACGCCGAACTGTGCTGCCTCGCAGACCTGTTGACCGGTGACTCCGACGGCGCGGACGGCCTGGCGGCCGACGCGCTCCGCACGCTCTGGCACCGCAGGGATCGGGTGCGGGCCGCCGACCATCCGGTCGCGTATGCCAGGGGCGTCGTTGCGAACATGGCGCGCAGTCGCAGTCGCAGTCGCAGTCGCAGCGTCGTGCGCGAGCGACGCCGCATCACGCTCTCCTGGTCGGGTCGCGACGAGGGCGTCGCGGACCCCGACGTACCGGCAGTCGTCGACGTGCGGGAAGTGCTGCGCGCGCTGCCCTTCCGCAAGCGGGCCTGCGTGGTCCTGCGGCACGCCAGGGACGACGGTCACAACGGGCGCGACGGTCACGACGGGCGCGATGACACGCCCTGCGCGCGAAGCTGCGCGACGCGGGCCCATCGGTCCGACCGGGAGCGGATGTCGGCCCGCGTCGAGCGCGGCATGGCCGAGGGGAGAGGCCGGAGTAGCGCCCCAAGTCCACCCGCGCGGCGGGCGCGTCCTGACTGCGGGTGGTGGGCGCGACCGCCGCCGTGGCCGGGGTGATCGCCGTCGTCGGATACGGGGTGGCCGTTGCCCCGCGCGACGTACCAGTGGCGGCACGGGAGTGCCCCCGTCGGCGGTGACCGGCGGGGGCACTCCCGTGCCCGTTCAGTCCAGCCGCATCAGCCGCCGGACGGTGCGGTGGTAGATCTGCTCCCGCTCGGTTTCGGTGACGTCCAGGGCGTCGATGACGCGGATCGTCTCGCGGATGTACAAGGGTCCGCCCTCGGGGTCGAAGGGGCAGTCGGTGCCGAACAGGACGTGGTCGGTGCCGAAGAAGTCCAGGCCGCAGCGGGTGCCGATGGCGGAGCCCGACAGGGCGGTGTCGGCGTAGAAGCGGCGGAAGTACTCCAGCGGGCGCTTCGGCAGCCGTGCGCGGCGCAGGCGTTCGTACTCCTCGCCCGCCGTGCGGCTGCCGAGCTGGTCGCTCCAGCCGAGGCCGATCCTGCCTTCCAGGTAGGGGATCATCGCGCCCAGGTGGTGGGTGATGATCTTGATGTCCGGGTGCCGTTCCAGGAGGCCGGAGAAGACGAGACGGGCCATGGCCACGCTCGTCTCGTACGGCCAGCCGAGTGCCCACCAGATCTCGTACGCGGAGGTGTCCTCGGTGGCGTAGTCGGCGAAGGCGGCGCCGCGGGCCGGATGCATCCAGACGGGCAGGTCGCGGCGGGCCATTTCGTCGAAGACCGGTGCGAACTCCGGATCGTCCAGCGGCCGTCCGCCGACGTTGGTGAACACCTGCACGCCCCGCGCCCCCAAGTCGTCGATGGCGTGGACGAGTTCGGACATGGTCGCGTCCGGGTCGTTCATCGGGAGTGCGGCGACGAACACCGGGAAGCGATCGGGCCTGCGGTCGCACAGCTCGCGCATCGACGTGTTGGCGAGCCGCGCCAACCCCGCCGACTCGGCGGGGCCCGCGAGGAGTTCGACGGGCGGCGAGGACAGCGTGAGCACCTGTTGGTAGCCGTCGCCGAACTCGTCCATCATGCGCAGCCGGGCGTCGACGTCGTGCAGCGCGGGAAGCTCCAGCCACCGCTTGAACACCTGCCGGTCGACGGCGAGTTCGTGCATGCGGGCGAAGTAGGGCGCGGGCAGGATGTGGCTGTAGGCGTCGAGCTTCATCGTGCTCCCCTCGATGTGTCGGGCACCCAGCGGTTGAGTCTGCGGTCGACGGCCTGGACGAGCGCGATCGCCCCGAGCGCGACGGCGATCACCACCACGAGCACGGCGAGCACGCTCGCACTGTCGAAGCGCCCGCCCGCCTCGGTGACGACATGGCCGAGGCCCACGACGGCGATGAACATCTCGCCGTTGACCATTCCGGTGACCGCGCGCCCGACGCCGAGCCGCAGGCCTGCCATGATCAGGGGAGCGGCCGCCGGGAGCATGACGCGCACCAGGACCTGCCACTCGTCCGCTCCGTAGGAGCGCGCCATCTCGACCAGGTGCGCGGGCACGGCTCTGATGGCCGCGGCCGTGTTCACGATGATCACGAACATCGCGTACGTGACGACCACCGCTATGACCGAGGCCCGTCCCGCGCCGAGCAGCGAGAAGAACACCGGTGCGAAGACCAGCGTCGGGGCGGTGAGCAAGGCGTTGACGTACACGTCGAGGGCGGCCTCGACCTTGCGGAAGCGGCCCATGGCCACGCCCGTGAGCAGCCCGCCGATCAGGGAGAGGGCGAACCCGAGGGCCAGGTTGACCAGGCTGTCGCCCAGGCTGCCGAGCAGCTCCCCGTCGGCCGTCAGCTCGCCGAGCCGGGCCATCACCGTGCTGAGCGGCGGGAAGAACGACGCGTCCGCCAGACGCCCGGTCAGCTCCCACGCTCCGGCGCCGAGGACCAGCGCGAGCGGTGCGGCGGGGAGCGTCATGACGCCGCCCCGGCCCGCCGGGAGGGCGACGGGCGGTGCTCCGCGTGCATGGCGCGCAGCCGGTCCCACAGGTACGCCGTGATCTCGGTGTACCGGCCCGACCGGCCGAGTGCGCCGACGTCGGTGGGGCGCGGCCGGGGCAGGTCCACCGGCACGATGTCGGCGATCCGTCCGGGGCGGGCGCTCATCAGGACCACGCGGTCGCCCAGGAGCACGGCCTCCTCCATGCTGTGGGTGACGAAGACGACGGTCGGCCGGTGCTCCTCCCAGATCGCGAGCAGCTCCTCCTGGAGAAGACGGCGGGTCTGCTCGTCGACCGCACCGAACGGCTCGTCCATGAGCAGCACTTGGGGCCGGACGGCGAGCGCGCGGGCGATGCCGACCCGCTGCTGCATGCCGCCGGACAGCTCGCCGGGCAGCTTGGTCTCGAATCCGGCGAGGCCCACGGCGGCGATCAGCGCGCGGGCGCGTTCCTCGCGCTCTTCCCGGCCGACGCCGCGCATCCGCAGTCCGAAGGCCACATTGTCGAGGACGGTCGCCCACGGCAGCAGCGCGAAGTTCTGGAAGACCACGCTGCGGTCGGGGCCGGGACCCCGCACCGGAACGCCGTCGACGAGGATGTCGCCGTCGTCCCACGGCACGAGCCCGGCGACGGCCTTGAGCAGCGTGGTCTTGCCGCAGCCGCTGGGCCCGAGCACGGTCAGGAACTCGTGGGCGCCCACGTCGAGGTCCACGCCCCGCAGCGCCTCGACGGTGCCGCCGTCCCTTCCGACGAACCCCTTGGCCAGTCCTTGGATCCTGATCACCGGGTGCCCCCTGCCGCATGCGTCCGTGCCCATCGGGTCAGCTTGTGCTCGCCCCACCGTGCGACGGAGATCAGCAGCAGCGCCTCCACCAGGATGATCACGATGGTGCCGTAGAGAAGGGGGGCCTTGAGCAGGCCCCGGTACTTGAGGAGCAGCCCGCCGAGCCCGTCGGACACCATGAGGAGTTCGACGACGACCATGCCGGTGACCGCACGCCCGAGGCCGAGCCGGACGCCCGTCATGACCGCGGGCAGCGCGCCGGGCAGCAGGATCCGCGCCCAGATCTGCCGCTCGCCGGCGCCGAAGGAGCGGGCCATCTCGATCAGCGACGGATCCACCTGCCGTACGCCCGCGCGGCTGTTCACCAGCACCATCACGACCGAGAAGAGCGTGACGAGGGCGACGCGCGAGGCGGTCCCCACACCCATCGACATCACCAGGAGCGGAATGATCGCCGCCATCGGCGTGACGAGGAGGATGGTGACGTAGACGTCCGCGTACCGCTCCAGCCGCCGGAACCTGCCGAGGGTGATGCCAGCGGGGACACCGAGGGCCAGGGCGAGGGCGAAGCCGAGCAGCAGAGCCTGGTTGCTGACGTACAGGGCCCGCCACAGCTCCGCCTCGCCGAGGAGGGCGACGGTGGCGCGCGCCGTCTGCGTGCACGTCGGCAGGAGCAGGCCGCCGCGCTCGCGGGCGTACAGTTCCCAGACCGTGGCGAAGAGCGCGAACGTCAGAAGCTGATAGGGCAGGTCCGCGCGCAGGAACCGCCGGTGGGGCATCATGACGACGCCTCCTCGACGAGGCCGAGGTCCGCCGCGTCCTTCGCGGTCATCCCCCGTCCGATCACTCCGGCACGGGCGAAGAAGTCGATGGTGCCCTGGACGTTGCGCGAGGTCAGGGCCGCCGCGTCGAAGAGCTTCGCGTCGCTGTAGCGCCGGGCGACCCGGGCCACGTCCGCCCGCTCCTCCGCCGGCAGATGGGTCCGCGCCAGGTCCACGAGGTGGCGCGGATCCGCGGTGATCCGCGCGTGCTCCCGCACCAGAGCGGTGACGAACTCCTGCGCCACGTCGCGGTGTTCACTAAGGAAGCCGGAATTTGCGTACACGGTCTGGGGATGCAGGTCCGGCAGGCTCTCGGCGAAGTCGACGACCTTGGTGAATCCGGCGGCGCCGGACGACTCCAGGGACACCGCGTCGGAGATCTCCAGCGGCGTCGCGTCGATCTCGCCCGAGGCGAGGGCCTGTGCGCGTACGTCCGAGCCGCCGATCGTCAGATACCGGGGGCGCTCGCCGCCGCACTCGGTGGCCACCCAGTCCTTGGCGATGGCCGTCGCCACCGCGCCCTCGCTGAAGATCCCGAACGGGCGCCCGCCGAGGTCGTCGCAGGACGAGATGCCCGGCCTGCCGTAGAGGGCCCACTGGTTGCCGACGGCATCGGCGATGATCCTGATGGGAGCGCCCTGCTCGATGGCGCTGAGCGCCGGGCCCGTGGCCTCGGCGGAGATCGCGTACTGGCCCTTGGCGAGCCCCTCGACGGCCAGTTCGGGTTCGGCCAGCTCGATGACGTCGACTTCGTGGCCCCGCTCGCGGACGGCGTCCAGGGCGGCGAGGATCGGCACGGTCGTCAGGTCCGGTTCGACGACCGCGACGGTGAACGAGAGCGTTCCGTCGGCGCGGGTGTGGGTGCCGGGGCCGCCACAGGCGGTCGTGGTCAGGACGGTCACGGCCGCGAGCGCGGTGAGTAATCGTGTCCGGGTGTGCATGGCCTCCCCCTGGGGCAGCGGATGGGAAAACGTCTTCCTCTCTTGGAGGCTAGCCACCTCTGCTGCGGAACGGTCAAGCCTCAAGTTGTTGGAATCGCAAGGAAGTTACGTCCTTCCCTTGTGAATCCACGGCGCTCTGTGCGACGTTGAGGAAAACCTTTCCCATGGGGGTGGGCCGTGAGTTCACTGGTGGACGTCGCGCGGGAGGCGGGCGTGGCCGTGGCCACCGCTTCGCGCGTGCTCAGCGGATCGGCCCACCCCGTGGCGGCCGCGACGCGTGCCAAGGTCCTCGCGGCGGCGGAGCGGCTGGAGTACTCGCCGAGCGCCCTGGCGCGCGCGATGGTCTCGCCCCACAGCCGTCTCGTCGGCGTCCTGGTGAGCGACATCGTCAACCCGTACTTCTCGGTCATCGCCCGCGGCGTGGACGACGTGGCGACCAAGGCCGGTTACGTCACCATGCTCTCCAACGTCGACCGGCGCACCGACACGGAGCTCGGCAGGCTGCGCGTCATGCGGGACTACCGCGCCGCGGGCGTGATCTTCGCGGGC